>JBDUCS010000166.1:0-8524 GCA_040003335.1 Gemmatimonadaceae bacterium
TCGATACGCGCCACGATGCTATCCGCGGTCACGCGACGGTACTGGATGCGCTGCGGGAAGTCGTGCGCCGCATTCTCGAACGTGACCGCGTCGCTCGCCGGCCGCACCGCGCGGAACTCGGCCGGGGCCTGGCGCGCCGGGGTCGCGGCGTAGATCAGCGTGTCACCCGCCGCGTAAATGCGGAGATGCTCGTATTCCACCACCGTGTCGCCGCGCATCGTGCGGCTCATGCCGAGCATCATCCCGCCGCGCGGCGAGAGCCACTGCTCTTCGATCAGGCGCGGACCGGCCCGCAACTCCCAACAGCCGGCGAGCCAGGCGAGCGGTGGCCCCTGCGCAGGGACGACAGTTGGAAGGAGGATCGCGAGGGCAGCAGCCAGACGGACCAGTTTCATGGGAGCCTCGGAGAGTGAAGTGACGATGATGACGCGCGAATCGACTGGCGACAACGATCGGATCGACAGGGATTCGCGAGAAAAAACAAAGGAGAGAGGACGCGACTGGATATGCGATCGCCGAGATGCGTCTTCTCTTTCCTATTGTTTCTCGAGATCAGCCAGTATCGCCGAGTAGAGCAGCTCCGTCTCGCGATCGAACGCGCAGGCGATGATGCGGTCGAAGCGCGGCTCGTGGCGCCGCATGACGCCGACCGCGATTGCCGCCGCCTCCTCTTTCGGGTAGCCGTAGACGCCGGTGGAGATCGCCGGCAACGCGATCGAGCGCACGACGCCCGTCGCCCACGCGACCTCGAAGCTCGCGTGATACGCGCGCGCCAGAAGCGCGGCCTCGCCATCCCGTCCGCCGTGCCACACCGGACCGACGGCGTGCACGACGTAGCGCGCCGGGAGCGCGAATCCCGGCGTGAGCACGGCGCTCCCGGGCTCGATCGGCGCGAGCGCGCCGCTCGCGCGCGCGAGCGCCGGGCCCGCCGCACGATGAATCGCGCCGTCCACGCCGCCGCCGCCGGCCAGCGCCACGTTCGCGGCGTTGACGATCGCGTCGACCGCGAGCGTCGTGATGTCCGCGCGAAGCACCTCGATCATCGCGCGGCGTCGAACTCCTTCACCACGCGCTGTGGCGCGACGAGGCGCCACGCGTTCTCGAGCAGCTCGGCGAGTTGCGAGCGATCGACGGTCGCGAGCCGCACGAGCACCGCCGGGTAGTCGCGATAGTGATCGGTGATGTAGAACGTTCGCGGCGCAGCGCGCATCAAGAGATCGCGGTCCAGAAAGCCCATGCGCATGGCGAGCGTCTCGCCGTCTTCTTTCAAGCGCAGCAGAAACTTCCCTTTCACCTTGAGCGATGGAGTACCGTAGGACGTCGAGACGGCCGTCTCGGGTAGCGCGCGCGCGAGCGCGCAGACGTCCTTCCATGTCACCGGGCGCGCGACGGAGGTCGCCTTTCGGGCTCGGGCCATTCGCAGGCGCCGCGCTCAGTCCGCTGCCAGCGGCTTGGAGAATCGTCGGCCGGTGAAGGGCATCGCGCACGCCGGATAAAAGGCGTGGGCATCGGCCCGATGCTCGGCGCTCGTCACCGTCAGCCGTCCGCATGCGCGCGCTCGAGCCCACGCTTCGGCCGCCGCCACCAGCGCGCGACCCACGCCACGTCCGCGCGCCTCGGGCGCCGTGACCAGCGCCGTGATGTACGCGTTCGCCCGTGACGCGTGGATTGACGGAAACGAGTGCAACCCGACGAGTCCGAGCACGACGCCCGCCTCGTCGCGCGCGAGCAGGAGCGCGTCGTTTGGCGTCGCCAGCGCGGCGAGCCGCGCTGGCACGTCGGCCACCGCCAACGGGTAGCCCAGCACTCCAAGCAAATGCGCGACGGCGCCGGCGTCGGCGTCGGTGGCGCGATCGATCGTCACCGCGCCGGCGGCGGATTGCGTCACGTCGGACACGCGCTCGGCCTAGAAGCAGCCGCGGTACTTGCCGGGGAGCGGATTCGGAAAATCGCCCGGATACGGCACGCCGCCTTCCGAGCGGCGCGACACGATGCGGCCCGCGAGCAGCTCCTTCGCGCTCGGCGCCGACGGCCTTGATTCGCCCGATTTTTCCGCTTCTAGCGGCTCGAGCGGCTCGCGCCGCGGCGGTCGGTCGTGCTTGTGCTTCATCGCTGTGCTCTCCCGAAAAACGTGGACGACGTCACTCGCGAACGATATGCCGCGCGCGGCGGGACGCCAGAGCGTTGCGTAGTCACGGCACGGCTGAGGGCGGCGGCACCTTGATCGTCAGGTAGCGAACGGATTCGCCGTCACCGAGCTGCACCTGGTGCGGCACGCCGGCCGGAATGACCACGAGATCGCCGGCACTGACGCGACGCGAGTCGCCGCCGATGATCTCGCGGCCACTCAACTCGCCCTCAGCCGGCTCCGACGCATCGGCGAGGGCGCCGCCCGTGATCAACGTCGCGCTTCCGCCCTGCACCATCATCACGTCCGTCCATCGCGTGTGCTGTTCGGGCGCGGCGGTCCGGGCGCGACAGACGAGTACATAACGGTACCGGCCGTGATCGCCGAGCGTGCGCGAGATGACACCAGCGGCAAGGAGCTCGTCGCCGAGCGCGGCGAGCGCCGACGCGGAGAAGTAGTCGGCCGGAGTCGTCGACGTCGCGCCGTCGTGCATTCCATCGCTCCAGTGTCGTGGAAGCGCGCCCCGCGCTCGCCGGTCCTGCGCGGGTCACTGCGCTGAAGATCATTGCATCCTAGGAATGGCTTGGCGACAGCCGCAGCGTCGTCATCATCCAGTCGAGCACCGCGTCGCGTGTGCCCGCGGTCGCCGGATCGCAATTGAACGTCACGTAAAGGTGCGTCGCGCCGAGCGCGAGCCACCAGACGCGCCACGCGACGCCCTCGTGCTCGTAGCGCGCGTGCAATCCGCGAAACTCGCCGCAGGTCACGGGAGCGTGAATCGCACCGGCGGGCGAGGCGCGTCCGGCCATCTCGCGCAGCTCGTCGTCGGCAATCGCACCGATCGTGTTACGGAAGGCACTCACCGTGAGCGCCGCGTCGTCGCCGTCGCACGGCAAGAAGGCAATCGACTCTTCGCTCTCGTCGATGCGCCAGCCGGGCGACTCCATCATCCATGCCGATGCCTCGTACATTCAGCTCCTCGCTTGCGGTCGGACCGCATGTCTACACGCCGGCATGTCTCGCCGCCAGCTTTCGCACCGTGGTGACGTTCCGCAGCGTCATCGGCGCGCCGATCGCCCGCTCCAGCCGCGCGGCCGAGACCTTCGACTCGAGCACGCTGACGCGGGAGAGCCAATGGAGCTCGCGCCCCTGCACGTGGAAGTCATGGATGTCGCTGCGGAAGGCGGCGACCCGCTCCTCCGCATCGTCGCTCAACGGCGACCTCACGAAGCCGACGTACACCGCATAGGCGCCGGCGACGGCGCGCTTGTCGAACGGACAATGACCGGCCGCCGCGGCGAGCTCGGCCGGCGTGCGGAGAAAGGTCGGCACCTCGTAGCCCAGCTCGCGCTCGAGATGCCGCTCGATCTCGCGCTCGACGAGCGCGGCGTCGGCGGAGCGCGCGTCGAAGATCACGTTGCCGCTGGCGATGAACGTCTCAACGTTGCGGAGCTTGCGCGCTTCGAACAGCGCGCGGAGCCGCTCCATCTTCACGGTGTGGCCGCCGACGTTGATGGCACGAAGAAAGGCGATGTAGCGGGTCACGCCGTGGACGCTCCGTGAGAATGAGTTGCCCTCGCGGCGTCGACCACGTACAAGAACTCCAGGCGATTGCCGAACGGATCGGCCACGTAGAAGCGAACCCGTCCAGGATAGCGCGTGTCGAAGCGGGGCTCGTAGCCCGCCGACCGGCATCGCTCGGCCACCGCCGCCACGTCGCTGACGCGAATACCGGGATGCGCCGCCCGTGCGGCGCGGAAGTCCGCCTCGACGGTGAAGTGGAGCTCGACACCGCCGGCGGCGAACCACGGCACGCTCTGGTTCAGCGTCGTCGGCTTGTCGATCTCCGCCATGCCGAGGACGCCGACGTAGAACGCGCGCGCCGCATCGGCGGCGCCCGCTGGCATGCAGAGCTGGACGTGATCGATGCCGAGAAATTCGGGCATGCCGTTGCGGCGGGAGCGCGCGACGCTATTTGGTCGGTGAGCGGCGCAGCCCGATCGCCGTGCCGACGGCGTCCGCGGCACGGTCTGCCACACCCATCGCGGCGTCGATCATGTGGCGAACGGCGCGCATCAACCACGGCCTCCGCACCTGCGCCACGCGCGGACGCCGGGGTGGCGGCGGCGTCGCCGTCGCGATCGCCGTCGGCGGGCGGCGGCGCGGCGGACCGAGTGCACCCCGAGGCTCCGTCGGTGGCGTGTTCTCGTCGTACGACATCCGGCCTCCGTGATGATGCTACGCGTTCCGTCCGCGCGGATCGATGGGACGCGGCCGCCCGATCACCGGCGTTGGCGCGACGTGAACAGGAGCACGCCACCCACGATCACGGCGGCGAATCCCACGACCGGTGGGACGAATCCCTTCTGCTCGGCCGTCAATCCGATCGGGCCGACCTGCACCGTTTGGCGGTCCTTCGTGTAGCTGACACCGCGCAGCACGAGCACGACCGCGCCACACAGAATCAACAGGAGACCGACCACACCGAGCGGGCGCATCAGACGGTGCTCGGAATCGGAGATGCGAACCACCAGCGGTGTCCTTCCGGATCGCGGGCGCCGTATTCGCGCTGCGCGTACGGCATATCGCGCGGCTCGCTCTCGACGCGCGCCCCCCGGGCGCGCGCCTGCTTCAGGTGGGCATCGACGTCATCGACATGGACGACGAGTCCCGACGACGACGACGGCAACGAGCGCGGCGACGCCATGTCGTGATCGGAGGTGACGCGATGCAGCCAGATGACGGCCTCGCCCGCGCGCACCTCCCCGTGCACCGGCACGCCATCGGCCGTCCGGTCGACGCCGCCCGGCTCGAATCCAAACGCTTCGACCAGAAAATCGTGTGCGGCCGCGATGTCCTCGTACACGAGAACCGGAATTACCCGCTCAATGTTCGACATGCTCGCCTCCTTCTGGCTGAGCGATGATGCCTGCCGGACGCGCTCGGCGCTACCTCCTGTGACGGGCGAGCCCTCCGACCCAATGATTACCGGGGGCTGGCTCCGTACGTTACCCGCCACACCCGTCCCGCCTTGTCGTCGGATATGTACAGCGCTCCGTCCACTCCCTGCGCGAGCCCCATCGGGCGATGCGCGGCCGCGCCCGGATCCATGTGACCGCCGGCGAATCCGTCGGCGAACGTCTCGAACGTGCCCGAGGAGGCACCGTTCGACAACGGCTGGAAGACGACCATGTAGCCTTGCTGTGGAGCGGGCGCGCGGTTCCACGAGCCATGGAACGAGATGAATACGCCGGAGCGATACTTCGCCGGGAACCGATTCCCGCCGTAAAACAGGAGCGCGTCCGGTGCCCAATGCGCCGGGAAAAACGCGGCAGGTGTTTTTTTCGTCGCGCAATCGGCGGCCGCTTTGCCACCATCGCCACCGAACTCTGGCGCGAGCACGAGCTTCTGCTGAGCGCCGTCGAAGTAGCAGTTCGGCCATCCGTAGTCCGCGCCGCGCTCGAGCTTGAGCAGCTCTTCGGCCGGAAGGTTCTGTCCCTGCTCCGGCGTGTAGAGCTTGGGCCAGTTCTCGGCGAGTTGATCGCGACCGTGCTGCGTCGACCAGACGCTTCCGTCCGCACCGATCGCGATGCCGACGGCGTTGCGGACGCCGGTCGCGAAGCGCTCCTTGAGCGAAAAGGTCTGGCCCGTCTTGTTCGCGTCGTACTGCCAGACGCCGCCGCGCGTCGCGAGCTCAGTGCACGGCGTGCGGCCCAGCGACTGGAGCGTGCGGTTGTGGACCTGGCACGAGTTCGTCGCAGATCCCAGATCGACGAACATCGCGCCGCTCGTATCGATGGCGAACGAATGCATCGGGTGATCGCCGGTGATCGGGAGCCCGCCGACCACGCGCTGGGCGGCGGCGGTAGGCGCCAGCCCGGTGGGCGGTAGCACGTAGCGCACGATCGTTCCACCGTCCTCGGCGTACAGCGCGCCGCGATAGATGGCGATTCCGGTGCCGCCCGTCGCGCCAGCGGATGGAAGGGGCCCGAATCGCGCGACCACGTCGGCGCGCCCGTCGTGATTCGTGTCGCGCAACGCGACCAGAAATCCCACCGCGGCCGGCTTGTCCGTGTAATACCTGCCGCTCCAGTTGTTGACGTACACGTCGCCATTCGCCGCCACGACGAGATGGCGCGCGTGGCCGAGGCTGTCGGCGAAGACCGTCGCGCAGAACCCGGCCGGAAGTGTGAGACCATCATTGTTGCCCGGACACGGAGGCGGAGCCGCTTTCGCCGCGCCAGCCATCGCCGCCGTGTCTGTGGCCGCGCTCGACTTGTCCGAGCCGCCGCAGCCGATCGCGAGGCCCGCAACCAGGAGCGGCGTCATCCACAGAATGATCTTCTTCGTCTTCATGAGGCCGCCTGTTCTCGAGAAAACTCCGGACCGCGCCGCGTCTTCACGGATGCAGATCTTTTCGAGTTAATCCTGTCCATCGTGTTAATCCTGTTAATCCTGTCAAAACAAGAGCACACTCGGCAACATCTCAGACAGGATCACAGAATTCACAGCATTGCTGCCGGCGTCAGGAAATTGCCTGACTCCCGCACGTCGCGCGATCCATGATCCGGGACAAGAACAAAACGGCGTGCTCGATTGACCACGCCGTTTCGCGTTCCCGTCCCGACCTCACCCGAGGTCCACTACCCTATTTCACCCGCGCGCCGCCAGCGCGCGTCCTGCATCGGAGATCTGCACGGTGTCTTGCAGCCTTCGAACGACCTGAGCCGCCGCCTGGGTCTGTCCCATCTGCGCGGACATGTTTTCTCCGGACATCGCCGAGTACGCGAGCACCGCGCTCGCGCTCGGACCTACTGGACTGGATCCACCCACGTTCTCTCCATGTGCGTGAGAACCGACTTACCAAGTGAGTATCTTCGGCTCGCCGGGTGACTTGAGGAACGCAAGACGAAACGCGAAGTGACGAAAACGGCGCACGAGATCTCGCGCGCCGTTTCGTCTTTTCGTAATGCGGATGTTCGTTCAGGATGGCGTTCCGGCCCTCTTTGGCGCCCGCGCCGCGCATTTCCGGGCCGAGTCCGTGGCCGTTGCCGGAACCACAGTGGCGCCGGCGACGGGCTTAACGAGGCGCGCGTCGCCAATACTTCCCATCGCGATCGTGGTCGTGAGCAGCGGGACGGTATCGCGCTCGGCGATCATCACGGTGTCGTCGGGGCTCGACGCACGGCCGACCGTCGAGAGGGTATCGACACGCGTCGCGATGGCACGGGGCTCCGGGCTCGCACAGGCGGCGAGCGCGACCAAACCAGCGAAGAACAACACGCGCTTCATGACTCACTCCGGGTGGAGACGACGGCCCTACGAGACCGGACCCGATTCTGCTTCACATCTGTCAGATGTCGTCATCCCCGAATTGGTTGCATCCATTCTTTCTCATTTCTCGCCGTTCGCTCCCGCCGGAAACAGATCGGTCTGCGGCAGCTCCCGCTCCAGGCGACGCCGTACGCAGGCGGCGATCGTCTCCACCGATCGCGGATCGGCCAGGAGATCGTACTCGCGGACGTCAAGCTCGAGCACGGGGCAGGCCCGGAATCGCGCGATCCACTTTTGATACCGTAGATGGAGCGACGCCCAGTACGCGTGCTCGGTATCGCGCTCCTTGGGCCGGCCGCGCGTCTCGATCCGCCGGACGATCTCGTCGAGCGGGCCGTGCAGGTAAACCAGCAGCCGCGGCGGGCGCGCCGCCGGCGAATGCAGGAGCTCGGCGTACAGCCGCTCGTACAAGTCGTACTCGAGGGGCGACATGAGCCCATGCTCGAAGTGTCCGCGCGCGAAGACTTCGGCGTCCTCGTACCACGTGCGGTCGAGGATCCAGCTCCCGCCTGCACCGCGCATCTCGCGCATGCTCTCGAAGCGCGTCGCCAGGAAATAGAGCTGCAGCGGCAGCGCGAAACGGCGCTTGCCGTCCGGCGCTCCGTAGAAACGCTCAAGCCATGGATTGTCGTCGCCCACCGCCTCGGGCGCGAGTTGCAGACCGAACCGCGCCGCCAGCGCCCGCGTCAGCGTGCTCTTTCCCGTTCCCACCATCCCCGCGACGCCAATCAGCATTCCATAGTATGGTCGAGATCGCGATCCTCAGCGAGACAGTTCACATCCTGAGCGAAGCAATGTCATCCCGAGCGAAGCATTGTCGTCCTGAGCGAAGCATTGTCGCCCTGAGCGAAGCATTGTCGCCCTGAGCGAAGCATTGTCGTCCTGAGCGAAGCATTGTCGTCCTGAGCGAAGCGAAGGATCTGCTGTGAACAGGACGACACGCAGATCCTTCGCTCCGCTCAGGACGACAATCTGTCGCAGGACGACAATCTGTCGCAGGACGACAATCTGTCGCAGGATGACCAACCGTCGCAGAAATGAGTCGGCGGCGCGATCAACGAC
>JBDUCS010000167.1:0-8473 GCA_040003335.1 Gemmatimonadaceae bacterium
CTCCAGCAGGCGGCCGACGAGCGCTGCGAGCGCGGGCGGGAGATCTGGTCGCCGCAGCGCCAGCGGTGGAGGGGGCTGGGCGATGTGAGCGGCGATGAGCTGTTGAGGCGTGCCGCCGGTGAATGGGGGCGTCCCGGCGAGCATCTCGTATGCGATGAGGCCGAGCGCGTACAGGTCGACGCGGTGGTCGGTAAGCGGGTCGCCGACGGCCTGCTCGGGCGCCATGTACGCGGGGGTGCCGACCGCGAGGCCCGCGGCCGTGAGCGTGCTGCGATCCGACGACTCGCCGCCCTTCGCAGCCGCGTGCAGCGCCTTCGCGATGCCGAGATCCGCGACGAGCGCGTGCCCCTGCGAGAGGAGCACATTCTCAGGCTTGAGGTCGCGGTGCACGATGCCCTGACCGTGGGCGTACTCCAGTGCGTCGGCAAGCTCGCGGATGAGGCGCAGTACGTCGCGCAACGGCAGTGCGCCGCCCTCGCGGAGCAGCTCCCGGAGCGACTCGCCCTCGATGTACGGCATCGTGTAGTACGGCAGGCCGTCCATGTCACCCGCGCTGATCAGCGCGAGAATGTGCGGGTGCTGCAACCGAGCGGCGAGCTTGACTTCGCGCTCGAAGCGTCGGGCCGAGAGGTCGGCTGCGAGATCCGGATGCAGCACCTTGACGACGACGCGCCGCCCGAGCCGCGTGTCCTCGGCCACGAAGACGCGGCTCATGCCGCCGCCGCGAAGCTCGCGCTCCACGCGATACGCCGGGCCAAGCGCGTGCTCGACGCGCTCGCGAAAGTCTGATGGCTCGCTACCCACGGCGCGGCCGCCGAGGTGGCCGATGACCCAAGTAACCGACGCGCGACGCGCCCCGCCACCGGTCGCGGTCGTTTCGTTGCGCTGGCCGTGTCCCCCGCCGTTCAGCCTAACGGGCCCCGACAAGCAACCGAGTCCTGTGACACCGCCGGGTCACGGGACCCGTGTGCCTCACGCCGCACTACCTGCCGGATCTCCTTGGCGCACGGATGTTGGCATCGTTATGCTGGCGAAGCCAGCGCACGATGTCGCGCACCTCCTCATTGCGCCACATCCATTGCGGAAACCGCGTGAAGCCCGACAGCGCCTGCTCGGCCGTGCCGTCGCTGCCGATACCCGCACCTAGGCCTTGACGCGATACGCGTCCGACCAGTCGCCCTCGATGGTAACAGCCTGAAGCCCTGCTTCGTGATGAACCGCTGTGTGATGCGTGCGCGTTCGCGGTAGAACTCGTGCGTGCCGTGCGTCTGCTCGCCCAAGAGAACGAACCGCGCGTCATCGATGAGCGCCAGCAGCGAGTCGTGGGATTCCATCCCTCTGGGGATGACGACAACCTGCGTAATGGTGTGGCCGGGTATTGTCGCGATGAAGATCCGGCTGATGGCGTATCGGCCGTTAGACTAGGGAATCGCCACGAGATGTTCGCGGGCCCCTGGCCCCTGACCACTGGCCCCGACGACCATCTCATGCACGTAGAACAACTCGCCCTTCTTCGCCCGCACCACCACCGCGTGCGCGACGTTGAACACCGGGACGCCGCCCGGTGTGCGACCCTCGAACGAGCCGGAATGCGCATGGCCGTGAAAGCAGACCGTGGCGCCGAATCGGTCGAGCGGCTCGGCAAGCCGGTCGGTTCCGAGGTACGGGTAGATGACCTCGGGCTCGCCCTTGAGCGTCGCTTCGACCGGTGAGTAATGCATCACCGCGATGCGCACCGGGTTCATCACCTTGCGCAGCGCGAGCTCGAGGTTGTGCACCTCTTCGAGCGCTGTCTTCACGATCGCCTTCGTCTCGGGCTCTCCGAACGACGTGAGGAGTCCGCGACCAAAGCCGCCGATGAAGCCCTTCACCCCGGCGAAGCCGACGCGGTCGTCGATTTGATAGGCATCGCCGCATAGCACGTGCACTCCGCGATCGCGCAAGATCTTCGTGCCGTCGCTCTCGTGCGCCGACTCATAGTCGTGATTGCCGAGCACGGCGACGATCGGGATCTTCACGTCGGCCAGCTCGCCGACGACGATCTTGAACTCCGCGATGAGTCCGCGCCGCGTGAGGTCGCCCGGCAGCACGAGCGCGTCGGCCACGTCGTTCGCTTTGGCGAACATCTCTCGGTACGCGCCGACATCATCGCCACCGCAATGAAAATCGCCGACGGCGGCGATGCGCACGGTCGTGGCGCCCCGCCGGTCCATCCGCGCGCGGCGAGTGCCGGCGGCGGACGGCGGCTCGAGCGCGTCGCTCAACGCGCGCGCGGCGTCACCGGCGTCTGGCATCGTACTCGAGAGCCATGTCGGATTTCTCGTCCCACACGTCGTCCGCGGCCAGGGTGCGAATGTCCGGCCGCTCCTCTGCCGCCGCGACCTGAGGCTCGCGTAGATCCGCGAAGCCCCATTCGTTGACATCGATCGCGAAGCTGAAGCGCGACACCAGTGGACCGCGCGTCACCTTTTCATCCGAGCGCGGCCGCGAGAGGTCGGCCCGCGCGCGATCGAGCAGCTGCTCGGTCACCCACGCCGGCACGCCGTGGCTGCACTCCGGATAGACGTAGCTCGCCATCATCAGCTGCGCGAGCAGCAGCGGCCAATGCTCGCCCGTGCGATCGAGAATTCGCTGCCACGACATGGCGCGGCCGACGCTGACGACCAGATGCGCGATGTCCGCCATGTCCTGGCGGTGCCGCTCGCTGATGAACAGTCGATGCCAGAGCAGCTCTTCCGGCGGCGCGACGCGCACCGGCGTCGCCGCGAGAATCGCCGGCCGGCTGTGGCGGTACCAGTCGGTGTCGATCTGCGCGAGCCCGTTGCCCATGCCGTAGATGATGTCGATGAACTTGTCGCTCTCGGCGTCGAGCGCCTTGGCGAGCCAGTGCGGTTGCTCGAGACGCGCGCGGAAACCGACCGGCTTGAGCGCGTGCATGGCCGCGATGACGTGGGCCGGCTCGACGAAGAGGTCGAGGTCCTTGGTCTCGCGGTAGATGCCCGTGTGCTCGTAGATCGCGTAGGCGCCGGCGACGATGTAGGGAACGCCGGCTTCATTCAGCGCACGGAGCGCGCGCTTGTAGATGACACGCTCGGCCTCCGGAATCCAGAAGTCGCCGTGCGTGAGCGACTTCTCCTCTTGTCGAGAGAGTCCCGTCATCCGCGTCATTGGCGGCGCGGTGGCCGCTCGGTCCTCATCAGCCATGCGCTCTCCGTCGCGGGGCACCCGGGGGAGAGCAAGGGGCGGGCCGCCGGACTCGGCCGTCAACGCGGCGGCCGCGTGCCGGATAGCACGTCATCGAGCTGCATAAAAAGCTCCGCGGGATCGCGCCATACGTCGCGCGCCCCGGCGCTCCGCAGTACGCCCTCGTCGTTCCCGCAGCCGCCACAAGTCACGCCAATGAATACGACGCCCGCCTGGCGCGCGGCTTCGCCGTCGTACGGCGTATCGCCAATCATCACGCAGTCGTGGGGGAACGCGCCCAGCGTCTCCAGCGCGACTTGCGCGAGATCGGGCGCGGGCTTCGTTCGCTCGGCCGCATCGCCGGTGAGCACAGAATCCACGCGCTCGCGAAAATCCCTCCCGGCGCTCCGTATCAGTTCGTCGAGCTACGCCTTCTTGCTCGACGTCGCGATCGCTGTACGCACGCCACGTTCGCGCAGCGTGTCGAGCAGCGCTAGCACGCCGGGAAAGATCTGCAGACGCGTATGTCTTGCGATTGTCGAAAAGTTGTCGGTTTCGAGCGCTCGCAGCGCGTCCCCGTCCTTGTCGTCGCCGGATTCACCGATGATCGCCGGCACGAGATTGTCCCCGCCTTCCCTACCTCGCGCTCGATACGCTCGGCGCTCACGTCGTAGCCGCGCGTCGGGAACGCTTTGCGCCACGCTTCGACGTGTGCGGCGTTGGAGTCGATGAGCGTGCCGTCGACGTCGAAGATCATGCATGAGATGGTCATGACGGCAAATAGAGCAGGATTCGTACTCCCTGCATCGCGCCGCGCATGCAGCTGATGCACGAACGGGCCGCCGAAAAATTCGGCGGCCCGTTCGAGATGTCGAGTGGAGGTGGGGGGATTCGCACCCCCGTCCGTGCATCGATCCACCGACGCATCTACGCGCATAGTTCTTCTTTGAGTGTCTCCAGCCGCTGGACGAAGAACGGACCCACTGCTGGACAAGTCATCTAGAGCTTTGCCCACCGCCGGATGACGCAACGGCAGGCTATCCCGAATTTTCGATACCCATCAAGTCGCCTCGGGAGGGCTACCGGATGGGCAAGGCGCATAACCGAAGTTACGCAGCCAGGGCCATGTTGGAGTTGGCAGTTGAAAAGTTTCCCGAGTGTTTTACCAGGAACCCGAGTACCTGGGCGCGCAGCACCGACTTCACTACACACGTCGATCCTAGTTCACCCCCGAATTGTCAATCAACGACTTTCGGAAAGATAACCTGCAGTCGGCCCGAACTCAACCGGCGGCCCACCTCGTGACCGCGTGAGCGGTGCTGCGCTAAATCTCTTTGCCGGTAAGGCTTAGGCCAGACGATTTCACGCAATTTCGACCGGCGCATTTCGCCTCGTAGAGCGCCCGGTCCGCCGACTCGACCAATGCGGACCGGCTGCGCGCGATGTCGGGATAGCTGGCGACGCCGAACGACGCCGTCACCGGAATGCGCTGGCCGCCAACCGTGATCTGAAGCCCTTCGATTGCGTTCCGCAGCCGCTCGGCCACTTCCTGCCCGCCCACCGACGACGTCTGCGGCAGCAGAATCGCCATCTCCTCGCCGCCGTAGCGCGCACAGACGTCGATGTCGCGAATGTGCTGGCTCAGCGTCGACGCGACCTGCTTCAGCACCTGGTCGCCAGCGCTGTGGCCGAAGCGGTCGTTGACGCTCTTGAAGTGGTCGATGTCCACCATCACCAGCGTCACCAGCGTCCCGAATCGATCGCACTGGGCGAGGCATCCGCTGAGCTGCTCGTCGAACTTGCGACGGTTGGGGATGCCGGTGAGCGCGTCGAAGAAGGCGCGTTGGTTGATCTCCTCGAACTGCTCGCACGTCTCCATCGCCACACCGGCCAGCGACGCGAGAACGGCCAGCGCCTGCGCCTCGACGTGCGTGATCTGGCCGATGTCGTCGCCCTCGACCACGATCGCCCCGACGATCTGCGTATCGCGCATGAGCGGCACCACGGCGAGCGAACCGATGCTCCGGAATGCTTCGTCGCGACCATAGATCGTCGTGCCGGCGCCGAGGTCGCGGCGGTCCTCGAAGGTGAAGCGCTGGCCCGCGCGACTCACCATGGCGATCAGCGAGTCCGACGTCACCGCGAATCCCTGCTCCACCGGGTGCCTCGGCGACACCGTTACCAACCGTCCCGTCTCCGTCGCCGGCTCCCACATCGCGAACGCGGCGCGTGACGCTCCGGTGACGCGCATGGACGCCTCACAGATCGCTTCGCCGAGCGCATCGAGCTGCAGGTTGCTCTGGATGCGGCTCGCGGCCGTGAGCAGATCCTCGACGTGACGCGCGTAGCGGGTCGCCGTGCGGCTCGCCTCGACGAGCTCGACGAGCGTGCCGGCCTGAACTGCATACCGCGTCAGCCATGTCTTGAGTCGATCGCGATTGACCTTCGCATCATCGGGAGACGCGACGGAGAGCACGCCGTACGGCTGGCCGTTGCGTAGCACCGGCGCGGCAACGAGCACGTTCGGCTCGTCGGCCGGGCTGGACACCGGCATCTGCTCCTGCGCGGCCCACCGCACGATGCGCATCGACTGCTCGTCGATCGGGCTGGCGGGCACGGCGCCCGGCTTCGAGCTCGACGCCTTTTCGGTCAGCGCACTGCCGTCGCGAGGCATACGCCAGAGCGTCACCTGCGTCACGCCGATCGCATCGCGCAAGTCATCGAGGAACGTGCCGATCGTGTTCGCCTCGACCTCTTGGTCGCCGATCACGCCGCTGCGCTTTACCGTCCACTGCGTCGCCTTGGCCGCCGCCGCGCTCGGCGATCGCCGTAGCGGCGACCCGCCCGAGTCGGGCTCGCGGCGACGCCCGGCGCGCTGCGTAGGCCCCTTGTAGCCGGATTTTCTCTCGGGCGCCGGCTCGGGTATGAGCATCGCGCCGAGAAGCAGCGCCAGGCGTGCGACGACCACCCATCCGGCGTCGGCGCGGTGCACGGCGGTGATGATCCCGAGTAGCGCGATCGCGATCGCACCGGCGACCAGGCCCCAACGCTGCTCTACGCGCCACGTCACGGCGACGATCGCGCACGCCGCCAGCGCCGCCAGCGCCGAGTGCGCGAAGGCGGAACCGAGCACGACGACGGCGGCGCCGATACAAAACGAAGCGGCCCGCGGTGAAGCGAGCCAGGCCGTCAGAAAGGCGCCGTCCCGGCGAAAGCGATCAAGACCCGTGAGTGATACGCGAAGCTGCATAAGCGGCACCGAATCCGTTGTCGATATTGACGACGGTGACTCCGGCGGCGCAACTGTTTAGCATGGCCAAGAGCGCAGCGATTCCACCGAAGTTCGCGCCGTATCCGATGCTCGTCGGAACGGCGATGACTGGGACCGCGACGAGCCCGCCGACGACCGACGGCAGCGCGCCTTCCATGCCGGCAACGACGATCACGACCGCCGCCCGCGATAGCTCCTCGCCGCGCGCGATCAGGCGGTGGATGCCGGCGACGCCGACGTCCACCACGCGCTCGACATCGTTGCCGAGCGCCGACGCCGTCACCGCGGCCTCCTCGGCGACGGGCAAGTCACTCGTTCCAGCGCAGACCACGGTGATCACGCCCTTTCCGCGCGGCGATGGCTCGTTCGGCGCGAGGTGCGCGGTGCGCGCCGTCTCGTTCAGCTCCACGCACGGGAATGCGCTCGCAAGCGCGTGCCGGGCATCGGCGGACGTTCGCGTGACGAGAAAGCCATCACCGCGCGTTGCCAGTACGCGCCCGATGGCGACGATCTGCTCGGGCGACTTGCCGGCGCCGAAGATGACCTCCGGGTAGCCGAGCCGCATCGCGCGATGATGATCGATCGTCGCGAAGGGCAACGATTCCACGTCGTCGAGCGACAGGCGGGAAAGCGCCACACCGGGCGCGAGCTCGCCCGACGCAACCTGCGCCAGGAGCGCGAGCGCGCGCTCGCGAATCACGCGACCGCGCTCTCCGGCTCGCCGTCCCCGGTCTGCACCGGCGCGAACGGCACGTCGCCGCGCCCGATCGACACGAGATACGCGCCGAAGATGTCGTCGATCTCACCGAGCGATTCGACGTGATGCAGCCGCGTGCGCAGCTCGGCGGAGTGCGGCAGTCCCTTTACGTACCAGCCAAGGTGCTTGCGGAACTCGATCGCCGCGCCGCGGGGATCCCACGCGTATGCAGCGGCCAACTGCGCGTGCTCGCTCGCGACGGCGAAGCGCACGTTCACTGGCGGCGTGGCAGGCACCGCCGCGCCATCGAGGAGTGCGCGCGCCTGCTCGAAGATCCACGGCTGGCCGAACGAGCCGCGCGCGATCATGACGCCGTCGCAGCCGGTCTCCCGGCGCATGCGCTCCACATCCTCAGGCGTCTTGATGTCGCCGTTGCCGAGCACCGGAATGTCGAGCGCGGCGGTAACGGCGGCAATCTCGTCCCAGCGCGCGCTTCCGGTGTACATCTGCGCGCGCGTGCGGGGATGCAGCGCGAGCACGCGCGCGCCCGCGTCCTGACAGCGGAGTGCGATGCTCACGGGATCGCGCATCGCGTCGTCCCAGCCGCTGCGGATCTTCACCGTTACGGGCAGGTGCGTCGCCGCCGCAACAGCGCGGATGACGCGTTCAACGATGGCCAGATCTTTCAAACAGCCCGAACCGCCGTTGCGCTTCACTACCTTCTTCACCGGACAGCCGAAGTTGATGTCCACGAAATCCGGCTGAAAGACGTCGGTCACCAGCGCCGCAGCATCGGCCATGGCGTCAGCCTCGGCGCCGAAGATCTGCACGCCGATTGGCCGCTCCTCGGGGCCGAAACGCAGCTTCGACAGCGTGGCCGGGTTCTCGCGACGGATCGCCTCGGCCGAGAGAAACTCCGTCTCGACGACATCGGCGCCCCAACGGCGGCAGATTTGCCGGAAGGGCCCTTCCGACACGCCCGCCATGGGAGCGAGATAGAGCGGGACGGGATGGCCGGCGTCGAACGGAAAGCGCTTCATGCGCGAAAGCTACGGCGCGGCGGAAGTGCAAGCAACGCTGACGTTTGACACTGGTTTTCGTCTCCGCTTTATTTCGACTACCGACTGGCTCTCACGACGCGCTACCGCAGCACTACTGACGCGCTTCCGAGGACGCGATGGAACTCCGACAGTTCTTCACTGAAGATGCGATCAAGCTCGACCTCGACGGCACGACGAAGGACGAGGTCCTCAAGGAGCTGATTTCGCTCCTCAAGCTCGACGACAAGTCGGAGGGGATGCTCTACAAGATGCTCAAGCGGC
>JBDUCS010000168.1:0-8464 GCA_040003335.1 Gemmatimonadaceae bacterium
CCGCCCCAGAGTGCGACGCCGAGCGCCACGTCCGCGACCGCGTGGCGGCGCGCGAGCAGGGGGGTGCCAATGAGGTCGGTGAGCGTCGCGCCAGTGCGCCGCAGACCCTTCCGCAGATACAGCACCAGCCCGATCTCGAGACTGATCAGCGACAGGTAGAGTGGAATGACGCTCGGATGAGCGAGCGGCGCCGGATTCGCGCGGGCCCGCCCCTGAACGAGTGCGCCCGCCACGGCCAGCGCGATGAAAATGCCCGCGAGTATGACGGTGTGAATCCAGGTCGCCACCGGCGCCTGTCGTTCCGTGGACGGTGGGGAGGGCACGACGGGCGCGGCGGCGCCGAGCATGGTCATTGGCGGAGTCCTGGAAAGCTGCGTGTGTGAGCGGCACACACGCCGCTCTCCTACACATATCCGCCAACCGCGCAAAGGTTACATGAGGACACGACGAAAAAACGGCCCGCCAGATGGCGGGCCGTTTTCGTGTCGTGCCGGGCTCGTGCTACCGGAAATGGTAGGTGAGGCCGGCGACCACCGGCACCCACTTGAGTGTCCCGTTGTCCGCTTTGACGTTGATGTATCGCGATTCCAAGAAGAGCGACGTCTTGCCCCAGGCGAACGAGAATCCGCCGCCGGCGTTAAAGCCGAACTTGTTGATCGATTTGCCGCTCGTACCGCTTCCGACGGAGTACGTTCCACCGTCGACCTTCAAGTTGTCGTAGTTGCCGCCGACGAGACCATAGATGTGAACGCGCGGGCTCCCGTCAGTGAGCGGATAGCGCACCTTCACGTCGGCGTTTACCGAAAAAATCTTGTAATCGCCCACGGAAGAGGAAAGGTCGCTCTTCGGCTTCCAAACGTCGTAGCCTCCGTCGACGCGCAGGCCGAACGGCGAATCCGCGAAATCATATCCGACCGGCACGAACACTGTCCATCCGGTCTTCCAGAGCTCCTTCGCATCACCGAGCGGAATACTCACCCCGCCCCCGACTCCGGCGTACCAGCCTGAGCCCTGCAGTGCTCGGGCGCGCGCGATCGAGTCGGCCCGGGCGATGGAATCGCGCCGCATCTGCTCGGCGCGCGCGATCGAATCGCGGCGCATCTGCTCGACACGGGCAATCGAGTCGCGACGCATCTGCTCGGCGCGAGCGATCGCTTCCTGACGCGCACGCTCCACGGCCGCGGCCGCGGCGGCGACCGAGTCACGGCGCATCTGCTCCATGCGGGCGACCGAGTCCTGCCGGGCGCGCTCGAGCGCGGCGTTGGCCGAGTCTTGGTTGACCTTCGGCTCTCTGCTCACCTTCGGCTCTCTGCTGACCTTCGGCTCCTTGCGCACCTTGATCCGCGTCTCCGAGGTGGGCTTCTTGGGCACGACCTCTTGAGTGTGGGCGCGAGCCGGCATAACCAGCGCGATCCCGAGAGCTACGGCACTCAACTTCAGAAACATGCGTTGCGGCGACATGATTGCTCCTCCCTCCTCCGAGGTTTCGATACCCCGATCGCGCTCGATAGAGAGACGGGCGTCGGGGCACGTGCGACTGTCAAACGTATTAGGTGCGCGCTTATTCTCGCCGCGTGCTGGCGGCGTCTGCGTTAGGTAAACGCGCTATAAGCAAGAGGTGTGCACAAATCCCAGTTCGCCGCGAAAACCGTGGCGAGTCGGGGCACGTCGCTCCGTATTCTGGCGACACCGGCACTCCGCCGCCAAGGGGAGGGGTTAGCGCAGCTGCTTCGTCGCGGGCCTGTGCTAGGAGGGGCCGCCGGCGATGGGCCGGCGGCCGCTGCGTGCTCAGGTGGATGGCGACACGTGAGCCGCCGCCGCCCTTCGTGCCGTTGATCAGCGTGAGCGCGCCGAAGACGGCGATGATCCACACCCAGGACCGCGCCGTCTCCGCGCGCTCGTCGCCGCCGTCGTCGATGGTCATGGGGCGAGTGGGGCCGGGCCACGCGGCACGGCCGTGGGACAAGCTGGACCGCCGGTGGGACGACGCGCACGGCACTCTTGCGCGCGCGCGCCGAACGATCGAGGGTTGGTACACATTCGACGGGAGCCGCAATGCCGAGCGTCTACATCAAACACGGGGTGACGGATCTCGCCAAGTGGCGAACCGCCATCGAGGAGCACGACGAGGATCGCCGCCAGTACGGTCTCACGGTGCGCAGCATCGAGCGGAGCCTGGACGACGGCGAGATCATCCTCGTGCTCGAAGCGACGAGCCTCGACCGCGCGCGCGAGTTCGCCGCGTCGGCCAACCTGCGTGAAGCGATGCTCCGTGCCGGCGCGCTCGGTCCCCTGGAGATCTGGTTCGGCGAGCCGCTCTAGCGACCACGACGAATCACGGAAGACAATAAAATGCGGCGAGGGCCTCGGATGCGCCTGTCGCGATTCCTTTTGGTTCAGTGAGCATTTGCTCACACGGCGGGTGCTCGCAATGTTGTGCGATCAGGCAGGCAACGACGAGATCGATCATGTCGCAGCGCGGGCGGGAAATCGGTTGGCTTATCGTCGGTCCGAATGGACCGTTCGAGGAAGTGGACGCGGCGCTCCTCGGACGCGCGTCGCTCCTGTATCCTCTCCCGCGTAACGACCTGCCGTTCACGCGCGTGCCCGTCGCCGACACACCGCCCACTCGCTACGTGCGGTCGCCCATCCGCGTCGACGGGGAGCGCGTGTGGATCTATGCGCTCGAGGGCGAGAGCTCGCTCGACCTCTTCGACGCGATCGAACACGTTCGGCGCCTCGTGCGCATGAGCGCGCCAGCGCAAGCGGGTGGCGGCACCCCGGGCGCTTCCGAGGATCTGCGGCGCTAGAGCACGTGAGCGGGGCCGCCGCGCCGACTCCGGCTCTCGCGGCGCGGCACGGATGGCGACTACATTCGCCACTCCTCCACCCAGGTGCTGGCGCATGCGCACAACGATCACCTTCGCCGCTCTCGCGATGCTCGGCGCGAGCGCGCTCGGCGCGCAAGACAAGGCGCGTGCACGCGAGCTCGGGATACCGATCGGGGGCACCGCCGGCCCGCTCGATGCGATCACCGACGTCGCCGGCGTCGAGGTCGGGCACACGACGCTGATCTCGGGGAGCGGCAAGCTCGTAGTCGGACAGGGTCCTGTGCGCACGGGCGTCACCGTCGTCCATCCACGCGGCAAGAGCAATTCCGATCCCGTCTTCGGCGCCTGGTTCACGCTCAACGGCAACGGCGAGATGACCGGCACGACTTGGCTGCAGGAGAGCGGGATTCTCGAGGGGCCGATCGCAATCACGAACACGCACAGCGTGGGCGTCGTACGCGACGCGATTCTGCAATGGCAGGTGAAGCGGCCCGGTCTGCAGCCATGGGGGCTCCCCGTGGTCGCCGAGACGTACGATGGCGGGCTCAACGACATAAACGGTTTTCACGTGACCGCCGCGGACGCGATCGCCGCGCTCGATGGCGCGAAGGGTGGACCGGTTCCGGAAGGCGACGTCGGCGGTGGCACCGGGATGATCTGCCACGGCTTCAAGGGCGGCATCGGCACCGCGTCGCGCAAGCTCGCGGCCGGCGCCGGCGGCTACACCGTGGGGGTTCTCGTGCAATGCAATTACGGGTCGCGTCCAGAGCTTCGGGTCGCCGGCGTCCCGGTCGGCGAAGAGATTCCGGATCTGCTGCCGTGCGTCGCGTCGTCGGACCCGTCGCTGCGTCCGGGCCGTCCGCGCTGCGGCGCCGCGCCACCGGCGCGCGCGCCGGGCGACGACGCCAACGACGGCGCCGGCTCGATCATCATCATCGTCGCTACCGACGCGCCCCTGCTGCCGCACCAGCTCAAGCGGCTCGTCACCCGGGCCGCGCTCGGCGTCGGCCGCATGGGGGGGAAGGGTGAGAACAGCTCGGGCGACATCTTCGTCGCCTTCTCCACCGCCAACGCGCGCGTCTATGGCGACACGGGCACCGCGCAGGTGCAAATGGTGCCGAATGCGCGGCTCAACCCGCTCTTCTACGCGACCGTACAGGCGACGGAAGGGGCGATCGTCAACGCGCTACTCGGCGCCGAGACGATGACGGGCGCCGACGAGCTGCGAGTATTCGCGCTGCCGAGGGATCGGTTGATGGCGGCGATGCAGAAGTACGGGCGAGCTCACTGACCGCCAGAGTCGCCCTCGGCGACGACACGCATCGCAAAGGCGACGCGTCCGTGCTTGAGCACGACGTACGCCGTGGTATCCAGCGCTGTGAGGGTGCCGGCGACGAGCGAGAGAAGCGTGACGATCATGTGCTCCGTCTGGCGTTTGTGAGAATCAACACGAGGGGCGGGCCGACGAGCAACATATGCTCGACGAGGTTGAGCCAGAATATTCCCGACGCCACGGGCGTGGGCCGGGCGCGGCTGAGCGGAAGGACCACCAGATCCATCGCGAGCCAGATGAGGGCGCCATAGGCGACGCCGACCGCGGCCGCTCCGGTGGAGACGTACGTCCAACGCTGGATCGTTCCGGACGCGCGCAGTACGAGCCAGAAGCCGACGGTCCAGGCATAGGCGATCAGCGCATGGAGGGCCAGCCCGACGAGTGCCGTCGCGGCGCCGCCCGTGAGCGCGTAGTTACCGAGCAGGCCCGTGGCGATCGACTGAGCGAGCCGCTGCACACCGATTTTCTGGAGGACGAGTACCCACAGCACGTACACGTACGCGAAATCGACGACGGCGACGACCAAGCCGGCGAGAACGATGCGGCGCGACGCGTTGGACATTCCGACTCCGGTAGCGATAAGCGGACAACGTACGGATGCCAGCTGCGCGGGTCGCGGTGAATCGGCGCAAAAGATTTGTCATACGGTGATCGCGAGAAAAAACAAAAGCGAGAAGACGCACTCCGGAATTCCGGAATCGTTGTCAGTCTTCTCTCTTTCCTCTTTTTGTTGGATACGCATGTCCGTCGACACCGACGTTCTTCAGAGCACGCTCGATCTCCTGATCCTCAAGGCGCTCACGCTCGAGCCGATGCACGGCTGGGGTGTGGCGGGCGAAGTTCTATGCCCTCACGCCGGCCGGCCGCAAGAAGCCTCGCACGAGGTCGCCAGCTGGCGCCGCCTCGCGACGGCGAATCGACCACCTGCTCGCCATGAGGTAGCCATGACGCCGCTGGAGACGGCCCCGGCGGCTCGTCGGGACGCTTTTCGGCGCGTTCGCCATCGTGGCGCTCGTGCTCTCGACGGTCGGCATCTACGGCGTGGCATACGCGATCACGCAGCGAGCGCACGAGGTCGGGCTGCGCGTTGTGGCGACGCTCGTGGTGGTCGCCGTCGGGGCGAGCTGGCTGCCGGCGCGGCGCGCGACGCGGGTCGATAGGGCCGAGGCGATGCGCGGCGACTGACGGGCGCGCGCGTTTTTCGTTGGGCGAGCCCTGGCGGTTGGCGCTTCCGCCTTAGAGAGTAGATCACGCCCACTCTCGAATTCCGGAGGCCGCATGCGCCGCATCGCTCTACCGCAGGCATTGCTCATCGCCGTGTTGGGTGCCGCTGCCGGTACAGTGATGTACCAGCAGCAGAAGACGGGGCAATGGCCGGCGTGGGCGCGTGGGCCGATGTACTCGAAGACGCAGGGCGATGGCCAGCAAGATCCGTTCGGACCGCAGCCGCAGCCGCAGCCCCAGCCGCAAGAGCCGGGGAAAGATGGCTGGCCGGCGCCGCAACAGGCGAACGGTCCGCGCGGCGACCCGTCGCAGTCCGACCCGACGTTCACGCAGCAGCAAGGCGACCCGCGGCAGATGCAGTACGTCGGCATCAAGAGCACACAGTTCGAGGACTCGTACTCGGCGCAGCACAACTCGCAGTGGTGCTGGGCGGCGTCGATCCAGATGGTGCTGGCGTACTACGGCATGAAGGTGACGCAGGAGCAGATCGTCCAGCGCTCCTTCGGCGAGGACACGCAGGGCCAGCTGCCGAACAAGCCAGGCAGCTCGGAGCTGATCACCCAGAACCTCAACAACTGGAACGTCGACGCGGGCGGCACGCGCTACCACGTCACGGCGCAGGTCGGGCGCGGCGCGCCGCCGCCGACACTGCTGCTGCAAGAGGTGAAGGACCAGCATCCCGTCATCCTCGCGTACATGAGTGGTCCGTCGAGCGGTCACGCCGTCGTCGCGACGGCGGCGGGCTACACGCCGTCGGACAATGGACCAATCGTCCGCGAGATCATCGTCCGCGATCCGTGGCCGAGCGACGAGAACAAGGCGACGCACGGCCGCGTGAGCCATCCCGGTGACGGGCTGGCGCGGAACGTCGCCAACTACTGGATCATTCGCGTCGAGCACTAGGAGATTGGATTCGATGTCCGGATCGCGGCCCAGTGCGAGCGCCCGGCACTGCCGCCAGCGTGGGCCGCTCCCGCCGCCGACTCCCGGAAACTGACGACGGCATTCCCATCGACTCTTGTCGGGTTCGACCGCCGCGCACAGCTTGGACGCTCCGCATCGATCACAGACACGGAGACGGACATGCAACTGCCTGGCGTACACTACCTCGCGGTGCTGGTGAGCGGCGTCGTCATCTTCATGCTCGGCGGCCTGTGGTACTCGCCGGTGTTGTTCGCCAAGCCCTGGGTCGCGCTGCAGGGCAAGACGATGGAGGAGATGAGGCAGGCGGGCGCCTCGCCGGTGATGTACGGCCTGGTGTTTCTGTGCGGGCTCGTCGTCGCGTGGGCGATGGCCGTGGTGCTCGCGCATTTTCCACCGTGGACGGCGATGCGCGGCGCCGAGGTTGGGGCGTTGATGTGGTTCGGCTTCGCCGCGCCGACGAGCTATGGCACCGCGCTCTTCTCGATGAAGCCGAAGGCGCTCTGGGCGATCGACACCGCGTTCAATCTCGTCTCGTTCGTGATCGCGGGGATCGTTCTCTCCGTGTGGCGCTGACTGGCGCCAGCCCGGGTGCGCGAGCGAAGTTTGAGTCGACGGCGCACCCGACTCACGCCCGCACCCGAGGCTTTTCATGTCCCAGCTGACTCCCACCGAATGGATCTGGCGCGACGGCGAGTTCATCCGCTGGCAGGACGCGCACGTCCATGTGCTGAGCCACTCGATGCAGTTCGGCTCGTCGGCCTTCGAGGGGATTCGCTGCTATAGCACGCCGCACGGTCCGGCCATCTTCCGGTTGCAGGACCACCTCCAGCGGCTCGTCAACTCGTGCAAGATCTACAAGATGGAGTTCGGGTACAGCGTCGACGATCTCGTCGCCGCGTGCTGCGAGCTGGTGGAGCGCAACGGGCTTGACGCGTGCTACCTGCGGCCGATGGTGCTGCGCGGCTACGGCGCCGCTGGGATGGTGCCGTTCGAGAGTCCGATCGAGGTCTATCTCCCCTGCTGGCCCTGGGGCGCCTATCTCGGCGACGGCGCGCTGGAGAACGGGGTCGACGCCTGCGTGTCGAGCTGGAACCGCTTCGCGCCGAACACCGTGCCGGCCGTCGCCAAGATTGCCGGCAACTATCTGAGCGGTCAGCTGATCAAGATGGAGGCGCTGGCGAACGGTTTCGCCGAGGCGATCGCGCTGGGCACCGATGGCATGATCAGCGAAGGCTCGGGACAGAACGTCTTTCTCGTCCGCGACGGCACGCTTTACACGCCGACGGTCGATGGCTCGCTCCTGCCCGGCATCACGCGCGCGAGCATTCTGACGCTGGCGCGCGATGCGGGGATCCCGATCCGCGAGCAGCCGCTGCCGCGCGAGACACTCTACATCTCGGACGAGATTTTTCTCACGGGCACGGCGTCCGAGGTCGTACCGGTGCGCAGCGTCGACAAGCGCATAGTCGGCAGCGGCAAGGTTGGCCCGATCACGCAGCTGCTACAGCGCCGCTTTCTCGACCTGGTGCGCGGCACGGGCGACGACGCGCACGGGTGGCTGACGCACGTGCGCGCCGAGCGGGCGAGCGTGCCGCGGGACTAGTCGCGCGCGGCGTACGCACTCACTTCCGCTTCTTCCGCCGCGCCACGGCCCAGAGGCCGCCGGCGCCGCTGAGCTCCGCCAGCACGAAGATGAACATCCCTTCGTAGCCGTCGATCGGCCGGTCGTGGCTCAACAGCTCGATGTTGGTCCCGCTCTTGAGTGCCGAGATCGCCAGAAAAAAGACGACGATCCCGAAGACGATGAAAACGAGCGAAATGAAGACGATGCCTCTCGCCGACGTTTCAATCCCAGGCTCCATCCCTGGCTGCATCATTCGGCCATACCTCGTGGGGGTTCGTGAATCTCGCCCTCGGCGGGTGGAAGAGTCCAGCGTCCGGGCCCGTGCCGCCTCGTCGAGCGGCGAACCGACGCGAGACCGACGCCGCATCGCGACGAGCGTGCGGCGCGCGCCAGCGTGATCCGCGGCGGCAACGGATTGCGCTATTCATCAGGGGATGATCGATCGCGCATCCTCGATCCTCGATCGTCGATCTATCAGCCACAGTCCAGGAGTCGGAGCACACATGGGCCTCACGCACATTCTCGTCG
>JBDUCS010000169.1:0-8436 GCA_040003335.1 Gemmatimonadaceae bacterium
GGCTGAGGATTCACGCCTGACGACTTACTTGCTGACAGCTACCAGGCGTTCGTGCATCTTCCCGGCATGACGACACAACGACTCGCTGACGACGATGTGCCCCGTCCCGTCGCCGAGGGCTCGGAGGCCGGCACGACCGCCCCCGACCCGGCGCTTGCGCCGTGGAGCCCGGCGAAGCGCGTCGGATTTCGATTGGTCTGCGCGTACCTCGTTCTCTACAACTTTCCCTTCCCGCTCTCCGCATTCCCCTTCCTCGCGAAGGTGACCAAGCCGTACGAGCACGCGTGGGAGCTGATCGTGCCGTGGGTCGGCGCGCACGTGCTGCACCTCTCGAAGCCGATCACCGTGCTCCCCAGCGGCAGCGGCGACACGACCTTTAACTATGTGCAGCTGTTTTGCTACGTCGTGATCGCGCTGCTCGCGGCCGCCGTCTGGTCGGTGCTCGACCGTCGGCGCACGAACTATGTCGTCGCGCGCGACCGCCTGCGCATCTACGTGCGCTACGCGTTGGCCACGACGATGCTCGGCTACGGCGCTTACAAGGTGATCAAGAGCCAGTTCCCCGACCCGAGTCTCGACCGGTTGATCACGCCCTACGGCCAGTTCTCGCCGATGGGCGTACTCTGGTCGTTCATGGGATACTCGTACGCGTACAATCTCTTCACCGGCATGGGAGAGATGGTCGGCGCGGCGCTCCTCTTCTTCCGCAAGACGACGTCGCTCGGCGCCGCGCTGCTCATCTCGGTGCTGGCGAACGTCGTGCTCCTCAACTTCGCCTACGATGTGCCGGTGAAGCTCTACTCGGCGCACCTGCTGCTCATGAGCGCGTACCTGATCGCACCCGACGCACGGCGGTTGTTCGATGTGCTGGTGCACAACCGCGCCGTGGGTCCGGTCAAATTCGTCCCCGCCGCGAGCGGCCGCTGGCGTGGCGCGCGGCTCGTGATCAAGCCGCTCTTCTGCGTCTTCGCCATTCTGTGGCCGCTCAAAGGGTCGCGCGAACAAGGGCAGATGATGGCCGACATGGTGACCAAGACGCCGCTCTACGGCATCTACGATGTCGAGCGCTTCGAGCGAAACGGCCTCGCGGTGCCGCCGCTGACCACCGACAGCACGCGCTGGCGGCAGGTGGTCATCTCGTGCCCGCAGTGCTTCGCGGCGCGGCTGATGAACGATGATCGCCGCCGCTTTCGGCTCGATGCCGACACGACGGGCCACAGCTTCACACTGACGTTGCGGACGGATACCGCAAAGCATTGGCCGATGGCGTACGCCAAGGGCGACAGCGGAAGCCTCACGATAAACGGCACGATGGGCGCGGATTCGCTGCACCTCGTGCTCCGCCGGGTCGACCACACGAAGTTTCTCCTCGTGAACCGCGGCTATCATTGGGTGAATGAGTTCCCGTTCAACCGATGATATTTTCGTTCGTGTCGTCTGGCCGGGGGTGACGTGACCGACACCGGCGCCGTGTTGCTGTACGACGGCACGTGCGGCTTCTGCGCGCGTAGCGTGCAGTTCGTGCTGCAGCACGAGGGCGAGCGAAAGACGCTCCGCTTCGCGAGCCTCCAGAGTCCGGTCGGCACCGCGGTTCGTGCCCGCCATCACGAGCTCGATGCGATCGACTCGATCATCTGGTTCGAACCGGCGAGCGCGGCCCGCGAGGAGCGTGTCCTCGTCCGCTCGCGCGCGGTGCTCGCCGTGGCCGCCTACCTAGGCGGCATCTGGCGGGCACTCGGCGCCGTCGGCCACGTCCTGCCGCGCGCACTGCGCGACGCCGGCTACGACTTCATCGCGCGCCGCCGGCACGAGCTTCCGGGCATCGCGCCGGCGTGTCTGCTACCAAGTTCCGAACAACGCAAGCGCTTTCTAGAGAGCTGAGAACCGGGGTGCCCAACGCGCGCGCCGCGCGCCGAACGGCTAGACCTGCGCCGCGATCTCTTTGGCGCGCGCCGCACGATTGTGTTCTTGCGACGTGCGCTTCGGGTCGGCGGTCTTGAGCCGGAACAGCATCCGGTCGACGCACTGGTCGGCGAGGTCTTGCGACGAGTAGGCGTGGGTCGGGACGGCGGCGCTCACCCAGCGCCACTCGACGGACGACTCGGGCAGATCGGCCGGGTCGAGTTGGAGCGACTGCTCGCCGACCACCGTCGCCGCCGCGCCATTGAGCGCCGCCTTGCCTGGAAGCGTCACCGTTCCGTCCCAGTCGATGATGAGCAGGCTCCCTTCCGCGTTGTTGGTGCGCGAGCGGAGCCACGACACGCTCAGGCCCACGCGCCCCGCCTGCACGATTAGCCGGTCGGGCGTGCGGTGCATCATCACGTCCGCCTCAACCATTGCCGCCTTGGTCGTCTCGACGCGCTTCGTGATCGCGCCCATCAGCGCCCCGAGCTCGCGCGACGCGGCCGACATCGCCTTCGCCGAACGGATCTTGGCGTCGTGCTCGTCACGCATCTTGTCCTCGCCAGCGTGGCGCGTCGCGGAGTCCGCCGCCGCCTCTGGCCGCGTCGTGCCACCCGCGCGCTCGACGGCCGTCATCACCGCGTCGACCGCCGCGTCCATTCCCTCCTTCGGAAGCGTGACCCACGACGGACGCCGCGGCATCCACCGGCGGCGTTCGAGCGTGTTCTCCAGCGCGATAATGACGATCTTGCCATCGCCGTCCTTCCCGACGCGCTTTTCGATCGCCGCCTCGTCCGCGCGCGTCGCGTCGGTCTCGCCCCACAAACGCTGGTGCAGCACGACAACGACGCGCGCGTCGGACTTGAGGGCGCGTTCGGCGACCCCGCTGTCATCGGTGCGCTCCCAGCAGAAGTAGATCGGCCCGTTGAGGCGCGCGCGCAAGCGCGCCGCGAGATGCTTGGCGGTGAGCACGTCGTATCCGACGCAGGAAATGGCGATGTCGTACGGGCGGGTCGACTTCATCGAGCGGCCTCCAACGGGGCACAGTCTGAGAAAACAGGTGGGCCGACCCGATTGTTCCGAGCGGCCCACACCGATAATGGAATCGCCAGCGAGAGCTGGCCTTACGCCTTCAGCTTCACGACGTTTTCAGCCGCGGGTCCCTTTTGTCCCTGGACCACATCGAACTCCACAGCCTCACCCTCGGCGAGCGACTTGAAGCCGCCGCCCTGAATGGCCGAGTGATGCACAAAGCAGTCTTTCTGACCGTCCTCGGGCGTGATGAAGCCGAAGCCCTTGCTGTCGTTGAACCACTTCACCTTGCCGGTCGTACGCATAACCAAGTCTCGCTGTTGTCGTGGGCCGCGCCGGACGGGCCGGCCGAATACCACGGGTTTCCTGCTGCCGTCTATACGCCGGGAACCTGCGACGGCGGTCCCAAGAAAAAGGGGCTCTAGGCGGTGCCCAGACCCCTGAATTCACTGGTTTGGCGGCGCGCCGGCGCGGCGTGCCTGTCGCTGGCTGATAACGTACGACTGGGGCCTCACGGCGTCAACGAAGGACAGATCGTGGACACAATCCACGATCCACAATCCACGTTCCACTACTGGAACCGCAATCCTGGTCCTCGAGAGTGTGGAGAGTAGATTCCGATTATGGAGGCGACCAGAAAGGTATCGATCGTGCCCGATGGGCCGGCGGTGGCGCACGCGGCGGGCCGGAACCCGGGAACGCCGCTGGAGCTCGATCTCGTGCGGTCGGTGCGCGTGAACCGTAGCGCCGCCGAACGGCGGGCGGCCACGCTCACGACGCGTCGCACGGTGAAGAAGGAATGGCAGGCGGCCTGGCTGCTGCGCGCCATCACTTGTATCGACCTGACGACCCTGGCGAGCGACGACACCCCCGGCAACGTCATCCGGCTGTGCTCGAAGGCGCGGCATCCCGTGCGCGGCGAGCTGCTCGAGGCCCTCGGCGTCTCGCATCTCGGAATCACGACGGGCGCGGTGTGCGTCTACCACGCGCTCGTGCCGACGGCGGTGCAGGCGCTCGCCGGATCGACGATTCCCGTGGCGGCGGTGAGCACCGGCTTTCCGGCGGGGTTGAGCCCCTTGGAGTCGCGCATTGCGGAAGTGCATGCGTCTGTCGGCGCGGGGGCGACGGAAATCGACATCGTCGTCACACGAGCGCACGTGCTCACCGGGAACTGGCAGGCGCTCTATGACGAGGTGCGCGCGTTCCGCGATGCCTGCGGCGCCGCGCACATGAAGACGATTCTCGGAACGGGCGACTTGGCCACGCTGACGAACGTCGGGCGGGCGAGCATGGTGGCGATGATGGCGGGCTCGGACTTCATCAAGACGTCGACGGGCAAGGAGAGCGTGAACGCGACGCTTCCCGTGGGCCTTGTGATGACGCGGATGATCCGCGAGTACCACGAGCAGACGGGACACGAGGTCGGCTTCAAGCCCGCGGGCGGGATCCGCACATCGAAGCAGGCGCTCGAGTGGATGGCGCTGATGAAAGAGGAGCTTGGGGAGCGCTGGATGCGCGCCGACCTGTTCCGCATCGGCGCGAGCACGCTCCTCACGGACATCGAGCGTCAACTGGAACATGCCGTGACGGGGCGCTACAGCGCGGGACACCGACATCCCATGGTGTAGGGCACCTGGCACCCGGAGAATGCATGGCGACCGTAGCGCAGATTTTCGAGACGATGGAATACGGGCCGGCGCCGGAGTCGGACAACGTCGTGCGCGAGTGGTTGACGCGGCATGGCGGCGGCTTCGGCCATTTCGTCGGCGGCAAATGGACGCGGCCGGGGAGTCGCGCCGAATCGTTCGACGTCATCAATCCGGCGACGGGAAAGCTCCTGGCGCGGATGGCGCAGGGCACGTCGCGCGACGTGGATGCCGCGGTGGCTGCGGCGCGCGCGGCGCACGGTCCGTGGTCGGCGCTCGCCGGACACGCGCGGGCGCGCCATCTGTACGCCCTTGCGAGAGCCGTGCAGAAGCACGCGCGATTTCTGTCGGTGCTCGAGAGCATGGACAACGGCAAGTCGATTCGCGAGACACGCGACATCGACATCCCGCTCGTGGCGCGTCACTTCTATCACCACGCCGGCTGGGCGCAGCTCCTCGAGTCGGAGTTTCCGGGGTACGGATCGGTGGGGGTGGTGGGGCAGATCATCCCATGGAATTTCCCGCTGTTGATGCTGGCGTGGAAAGTCGCCCCGGCCCTGGCGGCGGGGAACACGGTGGTGATGAAGCCGGCGGAGTTCACACCGCTGACCGCGCTCGCCTTCGCCGAGATCGCGCAGGAGGCGGGGCTGCCGCCGGGCGTCTTCAACATTGTGAACGGCGATGGCACGACGGGCGCGGCGCTGGTGGACCATGCCGACGTCGACAAGATCGCCTTCACCGGATCGACCGAGGTCGGCCGCATCATCCGCAAGGCGACGGCGGGCTCGGGGAAGAAGCTGTCGCTCGAGCTGGGCGGGAAAAGCCCGTTCATCGTGTTCGAGGATGCGGATCTCGACAGCGTCGTCGAAGGCGTGGTGGACGCGATCTGGTTCAATCAGGGCCAGGTCTGCTGCGCCGGATCGCGCCTGCTCGCGCAAGAGGGAATCGCCGAGCGATTGACGACGAAGCTGCGCGCGCGGATGGAAAAGCTTCGCGTCGGCTCGCCGTTGGACAAAGCGGTGGACATGGGCGCGATCGTGGCGCCGGTGCAGCTCGAGCGCATCCGCGGCCTGGTGGAACAGGGAGTGGCCGAGGGGTCGACGATGTGGCAGCCGAGCTGGGCGTGCCCGACCGAGGGGTCGTTTTATCCGCCGACGCTGTTCACGAACGTGAGCCCGGCGGCGACGATCGCGCAGGTGGAGATCTTCGGCCCGGTGCTGGTGTCGATGACGTTTCGGACGCCGTCCGAGGCGGTGCAACTGGCGAACAACACGCCGTATGGTTTGGCGTCGAGCGTCTGGACGGAGAACATCAACCTCGCGCTCGACATCGCGCCGAAGATCAAGGCGGGGGTGGTGTGGATCAACTCGACGAACTTGTTCGACGCCGCGGCCGGATTTGGCGGCTACCGCGAGTCCGGTTTTGGGAGAGAGGGTGGACGCGAGGGCATGTACGAATACATGCAGTCGTCAGTCACCAAACCGCGGTCGTCAGTCGTCGGTCGTCAGTCGTCAGCGCATACCGATGCGAGTGACGCGAGGTCCGACGGACGGGGGGCTCCCCCCAACAACCAAAATACGATCGCCACAGACGGCGAGCATCACCCTTCCGGCGCGACGGACATCGAAATCGCCCGCGACGGAGCTGACGACCAGCGACTGACGATCGGCGAGCTTTCGATGCCGGCGATCGATCGCACGCCGAAGCTCTTCATCGGCGGCAAGCAGGCGCGGCCGGATTCAGGCTACTCGCGTCGCGTACGCTCGGCGGACGGCCGCGTGGTCGGCGAGGTCGGCGAAGGGAATCGAAAGGACATCCGCAACGCGGTCGAGGCGGCGCACGCCGCATCGGCGTGGTCTCACGCGACGGGACACAACCGCGCGCAGATCCTCTACTACGTCGCCGAGAATCTGGCGGCGCGCCGCGAGGAGTTCGCGCGCCGCATCGACGAGATGACCGGCCGCGGGCTGGAGCCGGCGCGCGCCGAGGTCGAGGCGAGCATCTCGCGGCTCTTCACTTATGCTGCGTGGGCCGACAAGTACGATGGGGCGGTGCACAGCGTGCCGATCCGCGGCGTGGCGCTGGCGATGAACGAGCCGATCGGCGTAATCGGCATCGCTGCGCCCGAAGAGTTTCCGCTCCTTGGATTGGTGTCGCTCATCGCGCCGGCGTTATCCACCGGGAACACGGTCATCGTCATTCCCTCGGAGGCATATCCGCTGGCGGCGATCGACTTCTATGGCGTGCTCGAGACGAGCGACGTGCCGGCCGGCGTCATCAACATCGTCACCGGCCCCAAGGATGCGCTCGCCAAGGTGCTCGCCGAGCACGACGACGTGGACGCAGTCTGGTACGCGGGCAACGCGACCGGTGCCAAGGCGGTAGAGCTCGCGTCGGCGTCGAACATGAAGCGGACGTGGGTGGAGACAGAGGGGCGCGACTGGCTCAGCGCGCGCGAGGGCGAGGGGCGGGAGTACCTGCGGGAGGCGACGCAGGTGAAGAATATTTGGATTCCGTACGGCGAGTAACCGAGAACGACAAAACGAATCACGAAAAACGAAACGCCCGTAAGCCCCTTTTGGCGAAGTCGTCTCGTGATTCGTTTTCGTGTTCAGTCAGCCGTCGCCAACAGCTGCTCGGTCTCCCCATCGAAGTAGTGCACCCGTTCCGCGCGCACCGCCATCTCGATGCGGTTGCCGGGCTCCGGCAGCGTGCGCGGTGCCATGCGCGCCGTGACGTCGTGCTTGCGCCCGCTCGCGTAGACGAGCACCTCGTTGCCGAGCGGCTCGACGGCGTCGAGCTGCAGCGACAGGCGCGCGACGTTCTTCGCCTCGCTCGGCTCGGCCACGCGCAATTCTTCGGGGCGCACGCCGGCGACGACGCGCTTGCCCTCGTGAGCGGCGAGGCGCGATGCCTGGGCCGGCGTGAGCGGAAAGCAGAACGTCGGATCGTCTGGCGACACGAAGCGCGGGCCACCGCCGGACGTTGCGACTGTGCCCTGGAAGAAGTTCATCGCCGGGCTTCCGATGAAGCCGGCGACGAACAGCGTCTGCGGATGGCCGTACAGCTCGAGCGGCGTGTCCACCTGCTCGACACGGCCGGCGTTCATGACGACGATGCGGTCGCCCATCGTCATCGCCTCGACCTGGTCGTGCGTGACGTAGATCATCGTCGCGTTCAACTGCCGATGGATCTTCGCGATCTCGCGCCGCATCTGCACGCGGAGCTTAGCGTCGAGATTCGACAGCGGCTCGTCGAACAAAAAGACCTGCGGGTCGCGCACGATCGCGCGTCCGATCGCGACGCGCTGACGCTGGCCGCCCGAGAGCTGCTTGGGCCGGCTGGTCAGAATCGGCGTCAGCCCGAGAATGTCTGCCGCTTTCTTCACGCGCGTGTCGATCTCCGCGGCCGGCAGCTTGCGGAGCTTGAGAGCGAACGCGAGGTTCTCGAACACCGACATGTGCGGATAGAGCGCGTAATTCTGGAAGACCATCGCAATGTCGCGCTCCTTGGGCGGCACCTGATTCACGACGCGGTCGCCGATCTTGAGCGTGCCGCCGGAGAGCGACTCGAGTCCGGCGATGATGCGGAGCGTCGTGCTCTTGCCGCATCCCGAGGGACCGACGAGCACGACGAACTCGCCATCGGCCACGACGAGGTCGACTCCGTGCACCGCGACGAAGCCGTTGTCGTAGACTTTGCGTACGCCTTCAAGTGTTACCTGCGCCATGGTGTGCCCGCCCGTGTTACCGCGAAGGTTTCCGTGAGCCGAAATTTCCGCCGACGCTCCGCATGACTTCCTTTCCCGCCGATTTTCTCTGGGGCGCCGCGACGTCGGCGTACCAGATCGAAGGCT
>JBDUCS010000170.1:0-8432 GCA_040003335.1 Gemmatimonadaceae bacterium
GGTGACCGTCACCGGCCAAGCCACGACCGTCGATCGCAAGAACGCGGCGACCGCCGTGAGCGTTGTGAACGCGGAAGAGCTCACGCGCGTACCCGCCGCGTCGATCGAGAACGCGCTGCAGGGCAAGGTCGCCGGCGCGAACATCGCGATGAACAACGGCGCGCCGGGCGGTGGCGGCCAGATCCAGATCCGCGGCACGACCTCGATTCTCGGCAACGCCGAGCCGCTGATCGTCGTCGACGGCGTGATCGTCAGCAACGCGACGGTGAACGTGGCCGGCATCAACGCCGTGACGCGCTCCTCGGGCAGCGGCCCCAGCGCGACGACGGACAACGAGAAGAGCCACCTGTCCGACATCAACCAGAACGACATCGAGTCGATCGAGCTGTTGAAGGGCGCGGGCGCCTCGGCCATTTATGGCTCGAAGGCGACCAACGGCGTCATCGTGATCACGACGAAGCGCGGGCGGACGGGTGACACGCGCGTGAACGTCGTGCAGCGCCTCGGCACGTTCCAGCCCGAGCGGCTGCTCGGCTCACGCCACTACCTGAACGCCGCCGATGCTCTCCGGGCCAAGGGAACGGGCATCGACAGCGCCTCGGTCATCGCCATTTGCACGCCGTCGTGCCCGTATTTCGACATGCAGAAGGATCTGTTCGGACATGGCGACCTCTCGTACGAGACGATCGTGTCGGCGAGCGGCGGCAGCGAGCGCACGAAGTTCTTCATGTCCGGCACGAACAAGCTGGAGCGCGGCACGCAGCTCAACACGAGCTCGCAGAAGCAGACCGTGCGCCTGAACATCGACCAGTCGTTCACGGAACGGTGGAACGCGTCGCTCGGCGCATCGCTGATGCGCGACTTCGGCCAGCGCGGCGTCTCGAACAACGACAACACCGGAACGAGCCCGTTCTACATGCTGGGTTACACGCCGGCGATCATCAACCTCAACACGAAAGACGCGACGGGCAACTTCATCGAGAATCGGTTCCAGGGTGGCGGCAAGTCCACGTCGAATCCGTTCCAGACGCTGAGCTTTCTGACCGCCAACGAGGACGTGTATCGCGGCCTCGGCTCGGGTCGCCTGAACTACACGGCGTTGGCGACCGATCGCAACACGGTCGTGCTCTCCGCCATCGGCGGCATCGACTGGTTCAATCAAGACAACCGCGTCTACTCGCCGAACTTCCTGCAATACGAGCCGAACGATGGCTTCCTCGGCACCGCGGTGCAGGGCAACGGTGTGAGCCGTCAAGTGAACAGCTCGCTCAACGGCGTCTGGACCTTCACGCCGCGCAGCCGGGGTTTGACGGCGACGACATCCGGTGGCCTGCAGTACGAGGCTCGCCGGCTCAACCAGTACAATCTGCGTGCGCGCGGCCTCATTCCTGGTGTCTCGAACGTGAACCAGGGTACGCAGGATGCGACGCAGGCGAAGAACGAAGTGCGCGACCAGGCGTTCTACGGCCAGGAAGAAATCCTCGCCTTCAGCGAGCGCCTGCTCATCTCCGGCGGCTTCCGCGGCGAGCGCTCGAGCGTCAACGGCGATCGCAAAAAGTACTACTACTGGCCGAAGGGCGCCGCGTCGTTCCGCTTCGTCTCGCCGATCCACTGGGCGGACGAGGTGAAGCTGCGCGCCTCGGTGGGCACCTCGGGCAACCAGCCGCGGTACGGCGACCGCGATCTCACGCTGACCAACCTCGGCGTCGTCGTCGGCCAGAACGCGTTGGGTGCCACGCAGACGCTCGGCAACCCGACGATCAAGCCCGAGAAGATGACCGAGCAGGAGTACGGCGTCGACGCGGCCTTCCTCCAGTCGCGCATCGCGCTCGAGGTGACGTACTTCGATCGCACGATCACCGACCTTCTTCTCACCGCTCCACTCGCCCCCACCAGCGGGCTCACGCAGCAGGTCATCAACGGTGGCAAGATCACGAGCAAGGGGTGGGAGCTGGCCGCCACGTTCAATCCGATTCGCACGAAGAGCCTGAACTGGGTCTCGCGCAATACGTACTATCGGGTTCGCGGCAGAGTCGTCTCGCTTCCCGTGCCGGCGTTCGTGGTACCGGCCTCGGGTTTCGGCTCGGGCTACGGTCGCTCCCGCATCTCCCCAGGCTACTCCACCACGGCGATCTGGGGCAACCTGTATCGCAACGGTACGTTCACCGACACCGTGATCGGTGATGCGACGCCCAAGTTCAACATGCAATTCGGCAACGACTTCACCTGGAAGGCGCTCGCGCTTAACGTCCTCATGGATTGGCGGAAAGGCGGCGACGTATCCAACCTGACGCAGAACGTCTTCGACGAGGGTTTCAACTCGTGGGACTACGACAAGCCATCGCCGGATCCGGCGATCGGTGCCACGCTCGGCGCGTACCGATACAATAGCTGGCGTGCTTCGCAGAACGCCAAGACGTACGTGCAAGATGGCTCGTACTTCAAGCTGCGTGAGGTGACGCTCTCGCTCGATGTGCCCAACCGATTCTATCGGTTCTTGCCCGCGACCAAGTCGGTTCGCCTCAGCCTGACCGGACGCAACTTGTACACGTGGACGAAGTACTGGGGTCTCGATCCTGACGCCGCGCAGTTTGGCAACCAGGCGGTCCGCATCAATGTCGATCACTCACCGTATCCGATCTCTCGGAGCTTTTTCTTCACGTTCGATCTGGGGTTCTGACAATGACTCCCATGGCAACGCGGGGTACTAGCCGGCCCCATACGCGAGGAGTGATCCGCTACCGGGCGTCGGCCGTGCTGGTCACGGCGGCGGTGGTCGCTCTTGTCGCCTGCAATTCCGACAACCTGTCCGTTCCGAATTACAATAGTCCGACGCCGGGGGGTCTCGCCGGCGACCCGGTCGCCGGCGTGCAGCTTTCCGCGAACGGAATTCTGTTTCAGGCGCGGTCGGCGCAGGCCGGGTTCAACAACAGCTCTGGCATCCTCGGTCGCGAGAGCTACAACTACACGCCGACCGAAGGCCGGAGTACGAGCTGCTGGCTCAACATCGCGCAGGACAACAACTGCGGTGCGGGGGCGGCATTCTGGGGCACCTACTACACTCAGGCGCGAAACGTTTTCAACTTCCTGAACACGATCGAGGCCTCAACCGGCCTCACCGATGCCCAGAAGGAAGGCGCTCGCGGCTACGCCAAGACGTTCGAGGCGCACGGATTCGGGTTCGTGGCCGAACGGGGAGTGAACGGTGGTCCGGTGGAGGTGTTGGAGAGTCCGAAGGCTGTCGCGCCGTTCGTGACGCGCGATTCCCTCTACAACTTCATCATCGGCCGCCTCGACCAGGCCAAGACGCATCTGCTCGCCGGCGGCGCGACGTTCGTCTTCACGATCCCGGGCGGCTTCGCGGGATTCAACACGCCGGCGACGTTCCTCAAGTTCAACCGGGCGCTCGCCGCGCGCTACAACGCCGAGCGCGCCTCGTTCCGCGTAGCGGGCTGCGGCGCGAACGGCGTGACGTGCTATCAGCTCGTGCTCCAGAACCTGAGCGAGTCGTTCCTCGACGCGAGCAATCTCAACCTCGGACCGATGTATTTGTATTCAACGGCTTCCGGCGATGCGACGAACGGCCTGTCGAACGGCTCCTCGCCGTTCGTGTTCGCCCACGCGTCGATCAAGTCGGATGCGCCGCTTCGTCCCGACGGGTCGCGCGATCTGCGCTACCAGAACAAGATCGTTACGATCCCGGTGGTCGGCACGGGGAGTGCCGTGCCCGGCGCCACGACCGATCAAGACTTCAAGATCTTCAGCGCGCAGACGGATCCGATCGGCATTATCCGGAGCGAGGAGCTGGTGCTCCTGCGCGCCGAAGCCCGGTGGTTCACGGGTGACAAGGTGGGCGCGCTCGCCGACATCAATGTGATTCGTACCACGTCGGGCGGACTGGCGCCGACATCACTTACCGCTGCCAACTCGGATGCCGATTTCATCACCGAGCTGCTCCTGCAGCGCCGCTATTCGCTGCTGGAAGAGGGACATCGCTGGATCGACGTCCGTCGCTTCGGCCGCTTGAGCACGCTGCCGATCGACGTGCCTAGTCACGGTGTGTACCAGGACCTGCTGATTCCGCAGAGCGAGTGCCTGGCCCGCGCGGGCATCGGCACGAAGCCTCCGACCTGCCCGTAGAGCTCGGCTCGGCACACCGTAAGGTAGAAAGAGTGAAAGTGGCCGGCACCCGTGAGGATGCCGGCCACTTTCTCATCGCTCTGCACAGCGACGAGACGGAGCGCTGCGACTACCGTCCGCCGGCGCTGAAGAGATAGGAGAGCTTGACGAAGAACCCATCGCTCGTCCGCTGCAGATCGCGAAACGAAAACGCATCGACCTCGGCGAGGCTGCTCCCATAGCCCACGAAGAAGACCGTTCCGGGTGTCGGCTGGTAGGAGAAGAGCGCGTCGCCGCGGACCGCGTTGGCCGAGAAGCGCGCCGATTTCGCATAGCTGTTGGCCTTCGCGTTGTAGAGCAGCACCGGGAGGTCGGTGCGGGTATCGTCGCGCAGGGCGTCCTGGAACTGCGAATCGTACTGGCCGACGACGCGCAGAAAGATCGGCCGCGACAGCTGGTACTCGACCTTGAGCCGCGGAATGCGGCGGATGGCGACCTCGCTGTTGTCCGAGCGGCGGATGAACTCCTGGTGCGAGTACAGGCCGTTCACGCGCAGCTTGTCCGTGGGCCGCCAGTTCACGGTCGCGTTGAAGAACGCGATGCGCGCGCTCGACCACTCGTAGAAATTCTCGTCCAATCCAGAGATGGTCTGCAGAAAAAAGTCGAAGTGCTTCCACTGCGGCGTGCTGAATCCGATAACGATGTCCCAGTTCGTGATGCGCCGCCCGCCGCGATAGCCGACGGTGTCGATGCCGCCTGTCCCGTTGGGGACGGCGAGCCGAAAGTTGCCGTACAGCGTCGGATCGTACTTGAATGACTCGAGAAAAACCGACGGAAAGAAGGTCCACCCCCCGTGCAGCTTGAACTGGTTGTTGAAGTGGAGCTTCGGATCGTTTCCGCCCTTACCGGCCCAGAAACGGTCGTAGTTCCAATTCGTGCTCGGCCCAAAACCGGCCGTCCAGCTTTCGATTAGCGCCCCTTCCTTTCCATAGAAGGTCAAGTGGTTGTCGATCGAGAGGTTGACCTGGCCGGGACGCGAGAGGAAGCCGCTTCCGGCGCGAAACTCCTTGTGGACACCGCTCAACGAGTAGCGAAATCCGAACGTACGGCCGTCGCGCTGAATGGCGGCATCCCACAGCGGCGCGTGATCGTTCAATCCTCTCGTCGCGCTGACGCCAAGCTGCGCGCGCGCGCTGTACACGCCACCGAACAGCACGCGCCCGTCAATCTCGCCGACGCGATTGTAAACGCGCCCGTCTTCCTTGTCCGTGATGACCATGCCGATGGTGTTCGACCGGCCGAGGTCGCGCCGCAGCCGGACGACGTTGTACAGCGGCCGGTCGCCGGTCAGCGACGTGATCTGGTCGTCGACCGCCGAGAGGAAGGCGAGGTTCGTTCCGGCCGCCTTTCCGGTGAGCTTGACAGCCGCGGTCGGCTGTACGATGCGCCGCGTGTAGACGAGGCGGTTGGGCGTGTCGAACTGCTCGAGCCCGTCGAGGAAGAACGGCCGCTTCTCCGGATAGAAGAGCGCGTTGCGCGGGTCGTAGACGACCTGCTGCACGTCGGCCTCGACCTGCGAAAAGTCGGGCTTCACCGTCGCGTTGAGGGTGAGGTTGTTCGTCAGACTGTAGCGCACGTTCCCGCCGACCTGCGTATTCGGAGAGTCGTAGCGCCATCCGCCCGGCGAGCCCGTGCTCGTGGCCGTGCGTGGCGCACCTCTGCCGACCGCCGTGAGCTCGGGGTTCAGATCGAAGACGAGTCCCCGGCTGAGCTCGCGGATTCCCTCGAGCGTGCCGGACTGCGCGAGGAACGACGCGGCGGCGCGCTTGGTCGGCGTCCACGTGTTCTGGAAGCCGCTGTGCTGCACCTGCCGCACGACCTGAAAGCCGAAGGTCAGCGCCTTGCCGCCGGCGTCGTAGCGGAGCGCCTTGAACGGTACGCGTACCTCAACCTCGTAGCCCCACGGCGTAACGTGGCCGCGCGATTCGTAGGTGAAGTCGGCGCTCAAGTCCACCGTGTCGCGGACGGCGGCCGCGCCGGAGAAGCCGGCCGAGCGCGACTGGTTCCCTTCGTTGAGCTTTCCGTCCGACTGCACGCCGAGCGGGTTCACGCCAAAAACGTAGGCCTGCCGGTGGTCGTCAAACGTGTCGAGGAGGAGCTGCACGTAGTCGTCCGACCCGATCTTGTCGCGGTCGGCGAGCGTGGCGTGCACCGCGCCGTGCGCCTCGTAGGCGCGAATGCCGAAGTGAATCGCCGTGCTCGAGTACCACACGAGCACCTCGGTGGAGTCGTCGGCGGCACGCTGGTCCACGGGCGCGAATTGCGAGAAGCCGGCGAGCACCGCCGCCGAGCGCCACGCGGGCTCGTCGAGCAGCCCGTCGACCTTGATCGCGGCCTCGATGCGCGGGATGGTGACGCGCAGCTGGTTGAGCCGCCCGTCGTAGCGCACGGTCGTATCGGCCGCAATGGAGATAGCGGCGGCGAGCAGGTATGAGATCATCTCAGTGGGAAAACGAGGTTAGGTCACTTGATCCGCAGCGGATTCTTCCGAGATCGAGAACGGCCGAGACCGCTATCCTGGTCCCGGCCGCATCTCGGTGTGAGCACGCGATCAAATCACGATCACGGGATCGGCGGGGTCTTCGGCTCGAGCTTGGCGGACCAGAGCCCGCTGTTGAAGTCGGAGAAGAGCACCTTCCCCTTCCACGGCATCGCGTTCATCACGAACGGCGCGTTGGCCGTGTAGCCGTCGGGATCGTACGACTTGAAGACGGCGATCTCGCGGCCCTGGTCGGTGAGGTTGCCCAGCAGCTCACCCGACACGTCGACGACACGGACGCCACCGTCGTAGTAGGCCTGGTACAGGACGTCGTTCTCGACGATGATGTCGTGCGAGCCGTAGTCCTCGAGCTGGTAGCGCGCGACCGGAATTGGGTGCATCGGATCCGTGAAGTCGATGATGTGCGTGTAGCCGCCCGACGTCTGGGCAATGCTGTTCTTCGGCGGGCTCCCGTCCGGTCCGGAGAGCGAGTAGCCCGAGCCTTCCCACACCCGGCCGCGGCGGTTCATCTCCTCGTCGCCCAGGAACAGATACATCTTGCCGGTCGACTTCTGGTAGTAGGGATAGATCTCGTGTCCGCTGTTCACCGGATAGACGGCGATCAGCTTCGGCTTCTCGATCGTCCCGCCGTACTTCCCGTTGCCGACATCGACCGCCACCGCGCCAACGCCGCCCTGCGCCGAGTAGGCGATGCCGTCGCGCACCCAGAGATCGTGAATGCGGGCGTTCGGATGGCGGTACTCGCTGACGTACTTCGGGTGGTAGATGTCCTTCATGTCGATGATCACGTACTTCGAGCCGGCGGAGATGGCGAACAGGTTGTCGTTCGTGGCGAACATGTTGTGCACGCCGCCCGTCAGCTCCTGGTCGAAGCTCGACGCGATCTTTGGATGTGCCGGGGTGGCGAGGTCGAGGATCACGACACCGTTGATGCGGTTCGACGCACCCTCGCGCGCCAGGACGCCGTAGCGCCCATCGGGCGACACGGTCACGTCGTTGATCGTACGCGCATCGATCTTGATCGAATCGGTCTTGATGATGTTGTTGAGGTCGGTGATGTCGAACACCATCCCGTACCCGTCGCCGCCCCACGTGCCGACGAGGCAATAGTCGCGGCCGTCCTTGCCCGTCCACGGCCAGAGGTCGGACGTGTGCGTGGTGTGGATCGAGCCGCGGCTGGTGACGGTGATGCGCTGGCGCACGTCGCGCGGCGCCACCTGAATCACTTTCTGCGCGTGTGCCGGGCCGGACTGCGCGAGCAGCGTGTAGCGTCCTGGAAGGTTCGCGGCGAACCGGCCGTACTGGATGATGCCGGGGCCACCCTTCACGCCGCCGGAGACGAGCGAGTCGTCGGGCACGTACGTGTAGCTCCACGTGATCGGCGCGTCGGCGACCACGACGCCGCCGCCCTTTCTCGCCGTCGCCGCGAGGTGCACGACATCGCCCGTCTTGAGCGCGTCGTCCTTGATGTCGATGTCGATCTTCGTGACGGGATTGGCGACGACGGTGTACGTCTTTTCCGCCTTCACGCCCTCGACCTCCGCGGCGATCGTTGTCGTGCCCGGCTTCATCGCGGTGACGTTGCCGAAGCGATCGACCGCGGCCACGGCCGGGTTCGAGCTGCGCCACGTGCCGACGACGTCCGGACGCATTGTGCTGTCGGCGTGCCACCCCTTGAGGTTGTGGGCGAGGGTGACGTCCGAGTAGAGCCGGCCGGGCTCCGGAACGATCTCCAGCTTCGCGATGTTGGGCC
>JBDUCS010000171.1:0-8431 GCA_040003335.1 Gemmatimonadaceae bacterium
GCTCGGGCGCATCGGAGGCCACGAATCGGTAGATCGGCGCGACATCTGCGCCGCGTAGCAGATTACGCTCGCCGAGCACGCGCGCCGTCTCGGCGGCCGTCTCTGCCGCGCTGTCGATGAGTGCCACGCCATCGCCCATCGTCTCGGCGATGAGGGGCTTGAGGAGCGGGTAATGCGTGCAACCGAGGACGAGTGTGTCGACCCGTTCGCCGACGAGCGGTTCGAGGTACTCGCGCGCGATGAGGCGCGTGGCGTCGGTGTCGAGCCACCCTTCTTCAACGAGCGGGACAAAGAGCGGACAGGCGATGGCATCGACGACCGCGGTGGGCGAGAGCGCATGGATGGCTCGCTGATACGCGCCGCTCGCTATCGTGCCCGCGGTGCCGATGACGCCGATGCGATGCGTGCGCGACGTCCGCGTCGCGGCGCGCGCGCCCGGCTCAATCACGCCGATGATCGGAAGGTCGACGCGCTCGCGCAGGACGGGGAGCGCATGCGCCGTGGCCGTGTTGCAGGCGACGACGATCGCCTTCACGCCGTGATCGCGCAGCCAGCCGGCGATCTCGAGGCTGTAGCGGCAGACGGTGTCGGGACTCTTCGGTCCGTACGGCACTCGCGCCGTGTCGCCGAAGTAAATGATGCTCTCGGTCGGCAGTTGGCGCATCAGCTCCCGCACGACCGTGAGGCCACCGATGCCGGAATCGAACACGCCGATCGGCGCGCCGGCGCGCGACTCTGACGGCGACGTCACCATCGGATGCGAGCGGCGATCGCAGAGCCGCCGGCGGGCGCCGGCTGGATGCCGATCTGCGCCGGAAAATCCCAGAGATTGGCCGCGACGAAGGCGTCGGCACCGGCAAAGAGATGGTTGAAGACGAGAATCGCCGTCCAGTCCTCGACCTGTTGCTTGCGCGAACTCAGGACGCCGGAGATGACGTGGATGCGGATCGGCACCGGCGGAAGAAATGTCGAGTCGAGGCCGGCGATGCTGTCGTGCGCTTCGCGTCTCGCCGAGTTGAGGGCGAGGCGCGATTTGATCATCATCGCCATCGCGCCGACTTCGACAATGCCGAAGAGGAGCGTCGCCTTCTTGCGATGGAATCGATACTGGCTCCACCCTGGAAGCAGCAGCGAATGGAGAAACGCCTTGGCGGGAGTGAACGGCGGACGAAGCGAGTCGGCGACGACGGCTCGGGCAGGTGTGGCAACCGCAACGCGGGCGCTGTCGGCGCGCTGCGCACGAAGCATCGACGGCGCGCATAGCACGAGCGCGAGCGCGGTATTGCTCAGCACGAACAGCTTCATCGCCGGACCGATCGCGCTCGAATCATTCGTGCGTTCCAAAGCAGGCGTGGACCTCCGTGGACGACTTGGATATGGGAACATCCACGAATCCGCTGATGGCAAAGGCGTCCCCAGATGCGACAGATGCGACAGATGCCCCAGGAGTTCTTGGTCGATTCGGAACGACGGCGCCGGCTGGCGGGAGCGTGTGGGAATCGAACCCACCCGACCCGACGTAGTCAGGTCACACCAGTTTTGAAGACTGGGGAAGCCACCGGGCCCCATCCGCCCCCACGATCAGCCGAGCACGATGTCGTGCCTGCCGCGCGATTCGACGGCGCCAATGACGACAGCGCCGTCGACGCGTGAAAGATAGTCGGCGACGGCGACGGCGGGCACCGCGACGAGGAGACCGCCCGAGGTCTGCGGATCGAGTAGGATGGCGCGATCGACCTCGCTCGTCTGTCCCCAATCGACGCGCGACTCGACGAACAGCTCATTCCGCTCGGCGCCGCCCGTGCGAGCGCCACGCGTCCAGGCCTCGCGGGCGCCCTCGAGTACGGGGAGCTGCGCCGGATCGATGCGCAGGGTGACGGCGCTGGCACGCGCGATGTGGGAGGCATGGCCGAGGAGCGCAAAGCCGGTGACGTCGGTGGCGCAGCGGAGCGCGAGCGCGACCGCCGCACGGCTGGCGTCGCGATTGAGCGTGCGCATCGAGGTGATGGCGCCGTCGAGCAGCCGAGCGTCGAGATCGTCGCGCTTCGCCGCTGTCGCGAGGATGCCGGTGCCGATCGCCTTGGTGAGCACGAGAACATCACCCACTTGCGCGTTGGCATTGCTGAGAATGCGGCGCGGATCGATGCGCCCGGTGACCGACAACCCATACTTCACCTCCTCGTCGACCACCGTGTGGCCGCCGGCGAGGACCGCGCCGGCTTCGTGCACCTTGTCTTGCCCGCCGCGCAAGATGTCGGTGAGGACGCTGAGCGGGAGCGCGCCGGTCGGAAAACCCACGACGTTGAGGGCGGTGAGCGGCTCGCCGCCCATCGCGTAGACGTCGGAGAGCGCGTTCGCCGCCGCCACCTGGCCGAAGAGGTATGGATCGTCGACGATTGGCGCGAAGAAGTCTATCGTCTGCACGAGCGCGAGATCGTCGGAGAGCTGGAAGACCGCGGCATCATCGAAGGTCTCGCGCCCGACGAGGAGGCGAGCATCGGCGACGTACGGGAGCGCCTCGAGCGCCCGCGTGAGGTCGCCAGGACCCATCTTCGACGCGCAGCCCGCGCAGCGGGCGAACTGCGTCAGTCTAACAGTAGACAAAGGGGCTCGGGGCTGGGGGCGGCGCTACGTCGTGCCGTGGGACGGTACCACTCTCGCACCGTAGTCACCGTCAGTTGCCGACGGTCGCGATGCAATCGATCTCGACGAGCACGCCGCGCGGAAGGCCGGCGGCTTGCACGGTAGAGCGTGCGGGACGCGCGTCGCCGATGCGGCGGCCGTAGACGTCGTTCACCTTCGCGAAATCGGCCATGTCGTGGAGAAAAATCGTCGTCTTGACGACGTTGCTCCACGATGTGCCCGCGGCCGCGAGCACGGCATCGAGATTCGTCATGACGCGCTCGGCCTGCGCGGTGATGTCGCCCGTCACGATCTGCATTGTCGTCGGATCGAGAGCGATTTGGCCAGCGGTGAACAGAAAACCGTTGGCGATGATCCCCTGCGAGTACGGACCGATCGCCGCGGGTGCCGCATCACTGTGGACAATCTTCGAAACCATCGATCGCACTCCAGTGGAAGTTGACAGGCGTTTCTAAAACAACCCGACGATCGAACCGTCGGGCTTGATGGCCATGCGCTCCGCGGCCGGCTCTTTGGGCAAACCGGGCATCGTCATGATCTCCCCGGCTTGCGCGACGACGAAGCCGGCGCCGGCGGACGGCGTGACGTTGTTGATCGTGATGCGAAATCCGCGCGGGCGGCCGAGCACGGCCGGATCATCGGTCAGCGAGTACTGTGTCTTGGCCATGCAGACCGGCGTGTCGGCAAGGCCGATCGATTCAAGGTAGTCGATCGCACTCTCCGCTTTCGGCGCGTAGTCGACGCCATCGCCACCGTAGACCTTTTTCACGATCGTCTCGATCTTGGCGCGGATGGGAAGCTTCGTGTCATAGAGCGGTGCGAACTTCCCTTCTTTGCGGTCCAGCGCGGCAAGGATCTCGTTGGCGACCTCGATGCCGCCGGCGCCGCCCTTCTCCCACACCTCGTTCAGCGCGACGCGGGCGCCGAGCGTGCGTGCGTAGTCGGCCACGACCTGCAGCTCGGCGTCGCTGTCGGTCGTGAAGCGGTTGATCGCAACGATGACCGGCACGCCAAACTGCCGCACGTTCTCGACGTGCGCGGCGAGGTTCGGCAGTCCGCGCTCGAGCGCCGCGACGTCCTCCTTCGCCAGGTCTTTTTTATTGGCGCCGCCGTTCATCTTGAGCGCGCGCACCGTCGCGACGAGGACGGCGACTTCCGGATTCAAATTACCGAAGCGGCATTTGATGTCGAAGAACTTCTCGGCGCCCAAGTCCGATCCGAATCCCGCCTCGGTGAGGACGATGTCGGCGAGGGCGAGGGCCGACTTGGTCGCCAGGATGCTGTTGCATCCATGCGCGATGTTGCCGAAGGGCCCCGCGTGCACAAGCGCCGGTCCGCCCTCGAGCGTCTGCACGAGGTTGGGGCGAATCGCATCCTTGAGCAGCAGCGCCATCGCGCCCATTGCCTTGATGTCGCGGGCGCGGATGGGCTCGCGCTTCGCCCCGGCGGTGGCGCCGACGATGATGCGGCCGAGCCGCTGCTCGAGATCTTCGCGACCGGTCGCCAGCGCGACGATCGCCATCACCTCGCTCGCGGGGATGATCACCCAACGCTCCTCGCGCACCACGCCGTTGGCGACGCCGCCGAGTCCGATCACGCAATCGCGCAGCGCCCGGTCGTTCATGTCGATGGTGCGCGGCCACGTGATGCGGCGCGCGTCGATGCCTAACGAGTTGCCCTGCGTGAGATGGTTGTCGAGCAGTGCCGAGAGGAGCGCGTGAGCGCTGGAGATCGCGTGGAAGTCGCCGGTGAAATGGAGATTGATGTCTTCCATCGGGACGACTTGCGAATAGCCGCCGCCGGCCGCGCCACCCTTCACGCCGAACACCGGACCGAGACTCGGCTCGCGAATGCAGAGCACGGCGTTTCGGCCCAGCCGGCGCAGCGCCTGCGTCACGCCGACGAGGGTGGTGCTCTTCCCTTCACCGGCCGCCGTCGGGTTGATGCCGGTGACGAGCACGAGACGTCCGCGGGACGGCTGTTGCGAGAGCTCGAGCGGAAGCTTCGCCTTGAACTTGCCATAGAGATCGAGATCGTCGGCGGCGAGACCGAGATCCTCGGCGACGCTGACGATCGGACGAAGCGTGGCGCTCTGCGCGATGGCGATGTCGGAGGGAACGTCGGTCACGGCGGGTCTGGTGGGAGGGAGCGGGGGCGCGAAGGGCTAGAGTTTACTCGCCGCCCGCCCGCGGCCGCTAGGCGGCCGGGAGCGCAAACAACCGGTACGCATTGGCGGTGACGAGCTCGCCAACGGCGCCGGCCGTCGCGCCGCGCGCGCTCGCGAGACGCGCCACCGTGGCGGCCACCCACGCCGGCTCGTTGCGCGCGCCACGATGCGGATCGGGTGCGAGGTACGGCGCGTCGGACTCGGCGAGCAGCCGGTCGTCCGGCACGAGGCGCAACAGCGCGTCGTCCGTCCACTTCCTGAAGGTGATGATCCCGCTGAAGGAGACGTACCAGCCGACCGCGAGCGCGGCGCTCGCCAGCGCCGCGCTTCCCGTGTAGCAATGCAGCACGCCGCGCACGCCGGCCCCTGCCGCCTCGACGATCATCGCGTGCGTATCGCTTTCGGCGTCGCGCGTGTGGACGACGATCGGACGCGCGAGCTCCGCGGCGAGCGCGAGTTGCGCGCCGAAGGCGGCGCGCTGCGACCCACGGGGCGAGTTGTCGTAGTGATAATCGAGGCCGCACTCACCGATCGCCACGGCGCCCAGGCCGACACGCTCGCGAATGTCGGAGTTGTCGCGCGAGGCGTCGAACGCCGCGGCATCGTGCGGGTGCACGCCGACGGTCCAGTGCATGAATCCTTCGACAGAGCGATCAACGATGGCGTGAGCGCGGTCCGCGGCGGCGATCGATTCGCCAATGCAAACGATCGCCACGGCGCCGGCTGCCCGCGCACGCGCGATCACCGCATCGCGATCGGTGTCGAACGCCGCGTCTGCGAGATGCGCGTGACTGTCGACGAACGTGCTACCGGGAGCCTGGTGACTGGTCGCGGAAAACCCATCCGGCACCCGGGACTCGTCACCCGGCACCGTGCCCGTCTACCGGTTGCGCGCGGACGCGGGCACCGGGGTCGCGGGCTTCGGCTTTGACCCACGGCTGCCTCCCGGCGGAGCGGTCTCGGGACCGGCGACGCGCGCGCGCGGCCCGACGCCGCCCTTATCGCCAACGGCGCGCGGCCACTTGGTCTCGATCCACAATAGGACCGGGGCGGCGATGTAGATCGACGACAGCGTGCCGGTGAAGACGCCGAACAACATGATCCAGGCGAACGGACGGATGACTTGGCCGCCGAGGGCGATGAGGCCGATCAGCGTCGCGGCCACGGTCGCATGCGTGAGGATCGAGCGCGGCAGCGTTTCGTTCACGCTGCGGTTGAGCGTGTCGTACAGTGATTCCTTACGCCGCTTGCGCAGATTTTCGCGCACGCGGTCGAAGATGATGATCGTATCGTTGAGCGAGTAACCGATCATCGTCAAGATCGCGCCGACGACGACGAGAGAAATCTCGAGATTGAAAAACTTGATGAAGGCCAGCGTCGTCAAGAAGTCGTGCGCCGTCGCGGCCACGGCGGCGACGCCGAAGCGCCACTCGAAGCGGATCGCGAGATAGATCAGCACGACGACGAAGGACAGGAGCATCGCCTCGAACGCCTTCCATCGCAGCTCGCCGCCGACCTTGGGCCCGACGGCTTCGGAGCGCGCGACCTCGTATGCGCCGGCGCCGAAGCGCTTGGTCATCGCTTGCGTGATGAGGCTGTCGACGCTCGAGGCGCCGCGCTGCTGCTGCGCGATCGCGGCGCGGCTCTGGGCGCGCACGACGTATGTGTTGGCGTCACCGAACTGCTGCACTTCGGCGTTGGGGACGCCGCCGCCGTCGAGTGCGGAGCGGATGTCGGAGACGTTCGGCGGCTGCTTGAAGTGGAGCTGCGTCAGGGTGCCACCCGTAAACTCGACGCTGTAACGGTATCCGCCGACGGCCACGAGGATGGCGCCGATCAGAATGATCGCGGCAGAGATGGCGTACGAATAGCGGCGCAGCCGGATGAAATCGTATTTGGTATCGTGCAGAATGCGCAGCATCAGATGCTCAGCGTCTGGGCGCCGCGGGTGCGGCTGAGCCACAGGAGGAAAAAGGTCCGGACGACGAAGATCGAGCTGATCATCGAGGCGAGAATGCCGGCGATCAGCGTGACCGCGAAGCCGCGCACCGGGCCGGTGCCGACCCAGTAGAGCACGAGCGCCGACAGCACCGTCGTCACGTTCGAGTCGACGATCGCGCTCATCGCGTGCTGGAAGCCTTCGTCGATCGCGGCACGAACGGTCTTGCCGTGCGCGAGCTCCTCTCGAATGCGCTCAAAGATCAGCACGTTCGCGTCGACGGCGATGCCGATCGAGAGGACGAAGCCGGCCAGACCGGGAAGCGTGAGGACGGCGTCGAAGCCGGCGAGCGCGGCGAGCGTGAACAGGACGTAGAGCACCAGCGCCGAAACGGCGAGTAGCCCGGAGAAGCGATAATACACGAGCATGATGCCGACGACGAGGAAGACGCCAAGCGCCCCGGCGTACATACCATCCGTCTTCGAATCCTCGCCGAGCGTGCTTCCGACCTTCCGCACTTCCACCGTGTGCAACGGCACGGGCAGCGCGCCGGCGCGCAGGACGAGCGCCAACTCCTGCGCCTCGGAGAGCGGCTTGCCACTCATCGTGATCTGACCGCGCGTCGAGATCGCCCCCTGGATGATCGGCGGGCGCCCCATGACGCGGCCGTCGAGGACGATCGCCATGTAGTCGCGCAAATGCTTCGACGTCTCGCGTTGGAATTTGCGGCCGCCTTCATTGCTGAGCGTGAAGGTGACGATGTTTCCTTCCATAGGATCGGTCTGTGGCTTGGCATCGATCAAGTACTGGCCATCGATGATCGCGCGCGCGTCAGTCACGTAAATGCCGCGCGGCGCGTTGGGCGGCTGATCGGTCTCATCGCTCCCCCACAACACGCTTTTGCCGGGCGGCAGCGCGGCCTGAATCTCCGGCATCGCGAGATACCTCTCCATCGTCGCGATGTCGCTGCGCCCGACGTAGTACTCGCCCGGCGTTTGGCCCGGCTGGATGAGCTTGGAGAACGGCCCATTGTTCTGTCCGAATAGGCTCGTCGTGTCCGCCTTGCCCGTGTCGCCCTTGGCGCGCTTAGTCGTGTCGCTCTTGGCGAGCAGATTGCCGAGTGGGTCGATCTTCGCCGCGGCGTCTTTGCTCGGCGTAGCGCCCGGGACGCCCATCGCGAGCGTCTTGCCCTTCTGACTGATGATCTGGTCGAGTCGCGGCAGCACCTTGTCCAGGGCGTTCGTCTTGTCGGTGATCTTGAACTCGAGAAACGCGGTGCTGACGACAAGGCGCTCCGCTTCGGCCTCGTCAGTAACACCGGGGAGCTCGACAATAATGCGGTCGGTTCCCACGGTCTGGATCACCGGCTCGGACACACCGAACTGATCGATGCGATTGCGGACGACCTTCAGCGCGCGCTGGATCGCGTCGGCCTTGTTGGCAATGACGCCCCGACTCTCGTCCACTTCGAGCGCCAGGTGCATGCCGCCGCGCAAGTCGAGTCCTTCTTTGAGGGGAACTCGAGTCACCTCACGCTTCACAAACTTTCCGGAAGCGCGATCGCGTTCACTGATCGTGACGGTGCGGGGATACAACGCATAGATCGACGCGATGATCAGCGCGGCGATGATGAGTAAACGGTTTCGGAGGTTGGACATACGACTACGGTAGTGAGATGGTGT
>JBDUCS010000172.1:0-8414 GCA_040003335.1 Gemmatimonadaceae bacterium
GGACAAACTCCAGCGGGACACGTTCGGCTACTTCCTGAAAGAGACCAATCGCGCCAACGGCATGGTGCCGGATAACACTCGCCGGGGCGCGCACGCCAGCATCGCGCCCATTGGGTTTGCCCTGGCAGCCTACCCGATCGGAGTCGAGCGCGGATTCGTCACGCGCGCCGAAGCCATCCAAAGAACGCTGACGACGCTGCGTTTCTTTCGACAGAGCGAGCAGAGCGAAGCACCGGGCGCGACCGGCTACAAAGGCTTTTACTATCACTTTCTTTACATGGACAGCGGACGCAGGGCCTGGGAGTCCGAGTTATCGACAATCGATTCGACGTTTCTGCTCGCCGGTGCGCTGACGGCTGCCGCTTATTTCGATGGGGATGCGCCAGAAGAGCGCGAGATACGCACACTCGCGGAGGAACTCTACGCCCGGGCCGATTGGGAGTGGGCTCTGAACGCCGGTGAAACAGTTTCCATGGGCTGGAAGCCGGAGTCGGGATTTCTGCCGTACCGGTGGGAGGGCTACAACGAAGGGCTGATACTCTACCTACTTGCCCTCGCGTCCCCTACGCATCCGATCGCGCCGGAGAGTTACAGGGCCCAGACCAGAACCTACTGTTGGAAAAATCTCTACGGTTACGAGTTTCTCTATGGCGGCCCACTCTTCATCCACCAACTCTCGCACATGTGGGTCGACTTTCGCGGCATCCAGGACGAGTTCATGCGGGAGAAAGGGATCGATTATTTCGAAAACAGCCGCCGCGCGACATTCGTGCAACAGCGATACGCAATTGAAAACACGCTGGAACACGAAGGTTACCAGGAGCACTGCTGGGGTATTACGGCAAGCGATGGACCCGGTCCCGCCTCTCTCCGGATCAAGGGTGTCGAGCGGAGATTCTTCGACTATACAGCGCGCGGCGTGCCGTATGGGCCGGACGATGGCACGATCGCCCCATGGGCGGTGGCGGCGTCGCTGCCGTTTGCGCCGGAGATCGTTCTCCCGGCGCTGCAATATTTCGAGGATCGATATCCCGAGATGATCAGCCAATACGGCTTCAAGTGCAGCTTCAACCCGACGTTTACCGCCGAGTCGCAGGGAAAACCCGGCTGGATCTCGAGAGGATACTACGGACTCGACCAGGGGCCCATAGTCATCATGATCGAAAATCACCGCTCGGGATTTCTCTGGGAGCTGATGAAGAAATGCCCCTTTATCGCCGATGGCCTGCGCAAAGCGGGATTCACGCCGGCGGTAAATTCGGCGCCAGTGAAATGACCAGCGTGGGAGGATCCGGCGATCGATTTCCCACGGCGTATCGTCTACCGCCGCCTCGCGCCGCACAGCCTCATCGCCCGCATCCAAGGCGCGAGCGCCGGCAAGTTCGTCGAGTGACGGATGCGACGGGCGGCCTGCGACGGCCCGCGGCCGATCCCTGTCGAGTGAATCGGGAGATCGCGTACCCGTGCATCGCTCCCCGTCATTTCGCGCTCGGCGGCGGCTATTGCGACGACGGACGCGCCGGCCGGTCGGGATGACTGCACCCGGCCAGCGCACCCGTGCGAGCACGCGATTGCTGACTGCGCGCGAGGTGGGCGTCGCACTGGCCGACGAAGCAGACCGGACAGAGCGCGACCGCCTGCATGCCACATTCGATGCACCGCATCAGCGCGGCGCTCCGGTGCCGGCCGGCTTGAGCGCCATTGGCAACGCGGCCGCGAGACCATCCGCGACGCGCCGCCCGTAGTCGGCGTCGCACTGCGTGAGGTGCGAGATCATACGCTGCTTGATGTCGTCGCCGCACGGCGTGAGCTGCGCCACCAGATTCGAGATCAGCTCGTCGCGCTCCCAATCCGAGAAGGCGCGGTAGCGATCGCCGGCCTGACCGTAGTCGTTCTCGCGACTGATCGGCTGCCGCACGATCGCCCCCGACACGTGGGGCGTGTGAGGTACGCCGGCCGCCTTCGCCTCGATCGGACCGCCGCGTGCCGTGGGCTCGTAGTTGACGTGCGGATTCCCACCCGCCTCGTTCCCGTCCACGTGATACGTCATCTGCCCGTCGCGCTGGTTGGTCGCCACCTGGTTGCGCGGCCGGTTGATCGGCAGCTGCAGGTAATTTGGGCCGATGCGATGCCGTTGCGTGTCCGAGTACGAGAAGGTGCGGCCTTGCAGGAGCTTGTCGTCCGAGAAGTCCATGCCGTCGACCATCACGCCGGTGCCGAACGCCACTTGCTCCACCTCGGCGAAGTAGTTGACCGGATTGCGGTCGAGCACCATCCGGCCGACCGGCCGCAGCGGAAATTGCTCCGGCGGCCAGACCTTTGTCGCGTCGAGTGGGTCGAAGTCGAGCTCGAGGTGCTCGCCGTCCTCCATCACCTGGACTTGCAGCTCCCACTCCGGGAAATCGCCGCGCTCGATCGCGTCGTGCAAATCTTCGGTCGCGTGGTTGAAATTCTTCGCCTGGATCGCTTCGGCCTCGGCCTGCGTCAGGTTGCGCTCACCCGCTTGTGGGATCCAGTGGTACTTCACCAGCACTGCTTCGCCGGCGGCGTTCACCCACTTGTAGGCGTGCACCCCCGAGCCGCGCATCTCGCGGTAGGTCGCCGGGATCCCCCACGGGCTGAAGAGAAAGGTGATCATGTGCATTGCCGACGGCGACAGACTGATGAAGTCGAAGATGCGCCGCGAGTCCTGGCGGTTGGTCACGGGATCCGGCTTGAAGGCGTGCACGACGTCGGGAAATTTCATCGCGTCGCGAATGAAGAAGACCTGGAGATTGTTGCCGACCAGATCCCAGTTGCCGTCCTCGGTGTAGAACTTGATCGAGAAGCCGCGCGGGTCGCGCAGCGTCTCGGGCGAATGGCCGCCGTGAATCACGCTGGAGAATCGCACGAAGACCGGCGTGCGCGTTCCGTTTTCCTGGAAGAGCTTCGCCCGGGTGAGCGGCGCGATCGGATCGCCGCCGATCGAGCCATATGCCTCGAAGTAGCCGTGCGCCCCGGCGCCCCGCGCGTGCACGACGCGCTCCGGAGCCCGTTCGCGATCGAAGTGCGAGATCTTCTCGAGGAAATGGTAGTTCTCGAGCACCGTCGGCCCGCGGTCACCGACCGTCCGGTTGCTCTGGTTGTTCGAGACCGGATGCCCCTGCCGCGTCGTGAGCGGCGGCGCGGTGACCGCATCGTCGGAGCCGTTCGAGCCGTTGTCGTTCGTCGCCATCGTCGTGTCTCTCCGCTTGCCAACCCGTTCGGCGTTGATGCCGTTTCGATCGTGTCGTTGGACGAAGATCCAGCCGGAGGTTGCATAAATCAAATCAATTGTCGGTATTGCTCTCATAGCCCTAGACTATTCTCCCTCGACCGCCCAACCAATGGCGACCGCAATGTCCGAACAGCTGTCGAGCGTCACCCTCACGCAGCTGACGTACGCGGTCGCGCTCGATACGCACCGGCACTTCGCGCGGGCGGCCGGCGCATGCAACGTCAGCCAGCCGACGCTGTCGATGCAGTTGCAAAAGCTCGAGCGCGCGCTCGGCGTTACGCTGTTCGACCGGAGCCGGACGCCGGTGGTGCCGACCGACATCGGGACGGTGCTCGTCGACCAGGCGCGCGTGATCCTCCGTGAGGCGGGGCGGCTCAACGATCTTCGCGACGCGGCGAGCGGCGTGATCGCCGGCGAGCTGCGGTTGGCGGTGATTCCGACGCTCGCGCCGTACCTGTTGCCGGCGGTGCTCCAGACGCTCTCCGTGCGCCACCCGCAGCTCGAGCTGATCGTCGAAGAGCGGGTGACCGAATCGGTGCTGGCAGGGCTGCGCGATGACACGCTCGACGCGGCGCTCGTGGCGACCGCGGTCGACGCGACCGGGCTTGTCGGACGAACGCTCTTTCAAGAACCGTTCGTCGGGTACGTCGGCGCGACCCATCGGCTCGCCGGACGCGCCAGGCTCAAGGTCGAGGATCTTTCGCTCGACGACCTCTGGCTCCTCTCCGAGGGACACTGCTTTCGGGCGCAGGTCGTCACCCTCTGTCGCCAGCGCGGACGGCGCGGATCGACGGCCGGCGGCGGCGGCGACGCGGCGAGCTGCGCGCGCGTCGCGCGCTTCGAGAGCGGCAACCTCGAGACGCTCAAGGGGCTCGTCGAGCGCGGCCTCGGGATGACGCTTCTCCCCGCGCTCGCCGCCGCGTCACTCGCCACCGACGCGCAGCGCGCGCTCCTCATTCCGTTCGGCGGCGGCGGACCGAGCCGCGCGATCCGTCTCGTCCGCCGGCGGCGCTACGTTCGCGCGCACCTCGTGCGTGCGGTCGTGGCGATCGTGCGCGAAGTGGCGGCCTCGGCGCTCGCTCAGCCGCATTGAGGTGGCGCTCTCGGTTCCGGTTCGCACTATCTCGAACGAGCCCGCGCCGTTGGGCCGACATCCCTTGCGCCGCGCGGTGACGACGTGAACGCAACGCGCTCGGCACGCGCTTCGCTAAGCCCGGACGGTAGGCAGGATCAGTCGAGAATCCCGCAGGCGCGAACATCAGGCCCTCGGACTCCTCGTGCATGCCGGCCACCATCCACCTGTGCGACGACATCTCCGGGGAGATCGGAGTCGGCGCCCGTGATGAGCACCTCTGGGACCACGGTTCCCGCGCTGAGCATGTAGAGCGACTTCGCGCGCTCGAGACGCGCGACGATCGTGTGCGATGGCGGATGCCGACGCGGCGGTTATCGCGGGCGCAGAGGCCGGCACTACAGATGCGAATGATTCAGCCGACCCTGTACACGGCGACTGCGCTACGTGTTGCGCACCGTTGTCCGCCGAATCCGGGGGAGACATGTCGCGCCTCATTGCGGCACGATGCTGTACCGCCTGCGATCCTTTGATGAGATGATTCGATGTCAGCAATGAGGCGTTCACGGCCGCCGACGCTCGGAACCGGTTCCGCGCCCCTTGACCCGCTAGTCGAGTAGAGTGCCTATGATCCTTTCATCTTGGCGGCGCCCAATAGGACGCGCCGCATTACGTGGTGGGAGGATGCATGGCTAGCGAGGCGACAGGCTCAGGCGCGATCAGCAACGATGCACGCAGCAAGAGCGCGGGGAATCTGATTCAGGTGAAGGCGAGCGGACTGATGTGCTCGTTCTGCACCATGTCGGTCGAGAAAGCGCTCCGGCGCCTACCGGGCGTGCGGAACGTCCAGGTGAACCTCGTTCACGGGATCATTCTCGTGGACGCGGACCGCAAACTGGTCTCGGAGGAACAGGTCGCTCGCAAGGTCGAGGATCTCGGTTATACGGTCGTCGCAACCGCGGCCCAGCAGTACAGCACCGACGAGGCGATCTTCACGACCATCAAGCGGCGCGGGACACTCGGGGTGGCGCTCGCGATCGCCGATACGATTTTCGATCCGCTCAATATTTTCGCTCTGCCCGATCGCCTGCGCGCCATCATCAGCGGGGTGACTGCCGCCGCCGTACTTCTGTGGATTGGCTATCCGATCCTGCGGAAGACGCTAATGGCGATGAGCCAGCGTGTGATCAACGCCAACGTGCTGCTCTCGACTGGCGCATGGGGGGCCATCGCCGTCGGGGCCGGCCATCTGGTTGCTCCCGCCGCATGGCCGAACTTCTTCCCGGTCGCGTCGTGGCTGATGGGACTGCATCTCTTTTTCGGTGCGCTCAAGCTCGGCACGCGGAAGCGAGCGGCCGAGTCGGTGCGGCGGCTGCTGTCGCTGCAGGCTCAAAAGGCACGAGTGGTCCGCGGCGGCAACGAAGTGGACGTGGCAGTCGGCGAGGTCCAGCCGGGCCAGATGGTGGTGATCCGTCCCGGGGAGCGTGTGCCGCTAGATGGCGTGATCCGCGACGGCGCGTCGAGCTTTGATCTGTCGACCGTTACTGGTGAGAGTGCTCCGGTTTTCCGGGAGGTTGGCGGCGAAGTCGTCGGCGGCACGATGAATCTCGATGGCTTCATCACGATCGAAGTCACGCGCCCTGCGTCGGAGAGCTTCGTCGCGCAGGTCGTGAAGCTCATGCGCCAAATCGAAGAGCGGAAACCGCCGATCCAACTGCTCATGGATCGGCTCATGAACTACTACGGCCCGGTGGTCTACATCGTCGCCGCGCTGGCGTCGGTCGGGTGGCTGGTCGCAACCCATAGTGGAAGTCGCGCCACACTCGTTGCCGTCTCCGTGATCATTCTCGGCTATCCATGCGCGCTGGGACTGACGACGCCACTCATTCTCGCCATTGGCGGCGGGCATGGGATCGCTCGCGGTCTCTTGGTTCGCGCTGGAGAGTTTTTCCAGGCATTGGCCGAAACGGATATGGTGGTATTCGACAAGACGGGCACGCTCACCTACGGCCGTCCGACTGTTCGAGCCGTGCTCGCCTTCGGAAGCGGCGAGCCGGAGGACGAGCGCATCCTACTGTCGACGGTTGCCGGTGCCGAAGCGGGGAGCGAACACCCGCTCGCCGGCGCGATCGTACGCTACGCCGAGTTTCAAGAGGTGCCATCGCGCGCGGCGAGCGACTTTCGCGCGACACCGGGCAAAGGCGTGGTCGCGACGGTTGATGGCCAGCGTGTCGTCGTCGGGCGACCGTCGTTCCTCGCCAGCGAGGGCGTGCTCTTGGGTCAGATTCCAACGCGCGTCCGTGGGCAACTCTCAGAGCTCGAGTTCGGTCATACCGTCGTGTTCGCCGCGGCCGGCGGTCGTCTCATCGGCGCGATCGCGTTGCAGGACATGCCGCGTCCCGGCACCGCGCGCGTGATGGCGCGCTTCCGGGAGATGGGCATCCGGACGGCGATGCTCACGGGAGACAGCAGGCCTGTTGCCGAGGCGGTTGGGCGCGAGATCGGGATCGACGAGATCCACGCCGAGCTGCTGCCAGCAGAGAAGGTGGCGATCATCGAAGGCCTTCAGCAGAGCGGCCGCACGGTCGCGATGGTCGGCGATGGAATCAACGACGCGCCCGCGCTCGTTCAGAGCGACGTTGGCATCGCACTCGGCGCCGGCACAGACATCGCGATGGAGTCCGCCGGCGTCGTGCTGGTTTCGGACCGGCTCGACAAAGTGGTGAGCGCCATCATTCTGGGGCGCGCATCGCATCGGAAAATGCGGCAGAACATCGCGATCGCCGTCGCGTTCAATGCGCTGGGTATCGCGCTAGCGCTGATGGGATTGGTGACGACGTGGATCGCGATCGGCATCATCGTCGCGTCGGTCGCGGCCGTGCTGTTGTCCACACTCTCGTTGCTCCGGCTCGACTTGGGCGCGACGACGGCGGAGGCGAGCGACACCATCATCGAAACGATCATCCCCGCGCGCCGCATGCACTGCGAGGCGTGCGCGAGGAAGATTCATACGAGCCTTTCCACGACCGAGGGTGTGAGGAAGGTGGTGGCAGATGCTGTGCGAAAGGAAGTCTTGGTTGCGTATGAGCCGAGTCAAGTGAGCGAGAATCAATTGCGCGAGCAGTTGACGAACCTCGGGTTTCGATGACGCGCAGTGCGGCGCGTAACCAGATCGAATGTCTGCACGAGCTCAGAGAAGGCCGATGACTCCCGCTGACTTCATTGAGCGCCTCTCGGCATCCGTCGCACAGTATCCACTCGTCGCGGTGCTCGTCGCCATCGCGGGTGGGATGTTCTCGACGAGCACGTGACCCTGCACTCTCCCTGCGGGCGTAGGGATCGTCGGGTACATCGGATCGCAAGAGGCGACGTCGGAGCGCACCACCGTTGGCCGCGGACGGCGGCGCGGCGCCGCAGTCTCGCTCGCCTTCTTCACCGGGCTCGTGCTGAGTCTCACGGTCGTAGGGACGCTTGCGGCGATCGTCGGGCGCTTGCTCACGCAGTGGAAGGTGGGCTTCGCGATGGGCGCGGCAGCAGTTTCGCTCATCGCTGGAATTGCCGTGCTCTTTGGCCCCGCGCTGCGAGAGCGAGTTGCAGACCCGAACGTCAGGCAGCGGCGCGGTGTCGCGGGCGCGTTCGTCTACGGCGTCCTCTACAGCGTAGCGACGATCACCACCTCGGCGGGTCCGCTGTTCCTCCTACTCACGCTCGCGGCCGCGATCGGCAAGCCGGTGTACGGCGCGGTCTTGTCGCTCGCCTACGCCCTGGGGCGTGCGCTGCCCTTTCTCGTACTCGGGTTGTTCGCCGGCGCGGTCGGTGGATGGCTCGCCCGCATGGAGCGTTACCGGCGTGGAGCAGAGATCGCGAGCGGCATCGCACTCATCGGACTCGCCGGATACTTCATGTGGCTGTCCAGAGCGATCGCCTAGTGTCCCACAGTGGTGCTACTTCTTTGTGTCGCGCGCCGGGTCGCTCAGCCGTGTTTCGTAGCCGAGCTTGTTCACCGCGTAAACGATTCGCGGCAGGCGACACTGTCGCCGGCTCGTACGTCACGACGGCGCGACCCGTCTTCGCGTCAACGGTGGC
>JBDUCS010000007.1:0-27324 GCA_040003335.1 Gemmatimonadaceae bacterium
TCGCGATGTGTCCGTCGGCGTCGTGCAGCGTGGCGAGGATGCGGGCGAGCGCCATGGCCGGGTTGAGGACGGCGCCGCCGTAGCTCCCCGAGTGCAGGTCGCTCGATGGGCCTTGGACGTCGATCTGGAAATAGGCGAGGCCGCGCAGCGACGAGAGAATGGACGGAAGGCCGGGCGCGAACATCGACGAATCGGAAATGACCACGTAGTCACAGGCGAGGCGCTTGGCGTGCGCTTCGACGAAGGGCGCGAGATGGTCGCTGCCGACCTCCTCTTCGCCTTCGGCGAGCACGACCACGTTCATCGGCAGCGTGCGACGCGTGGCGAGGTGCGCCTCGAGCGCCTTGATGTGGAGGAAGAGCTGTCCTTTGTCGTCGACCGATCCGCGCGCGAAGATCTTGCCGTCGCGCATCGTCGGCTCGAACGGCGGCGACGTCCAGAGCTCGAGCGGCTCGGCGGGCTGCACGTCGTAGTGGCCGTACACGAGCACCGTCGGCGCGTTGGCGCCCGCGCCTCGCCATTCGCCGAGCACCACGGGATGGCCCGGCGTCGCGAGCACTTCGGTCTGCAGGCCGGCGGCCTTCATGTTCGCCGCCACCCATTCGGCGGCTCGCGCGGTGTCGCGGTTATGCTCGCTCCGCGCGCTCACCGAGGGGATTCTCAGGAAGTCGTACAGTTCACTGTGGAATCTGGCGTCATTGTTTGCCAGGTAGGTCGCGAGGTCGTTGGAGAGCATTCTGTGTTCTCAGGTTTCGGAAGTTCACATTTCACGGTTCAGAGTCTTCAGTTCACAGTTCGCTATTCGATTGTCGGGTGCCAGGATTCGGTGCGGTAAGATAGAGCCGCGCGACGCAGTTGGTGACCAGACGAGGGTAAACTGTAAACTGTGAACTGCGAACTGCGAACTGCGAACTCAGACGTAAAAACTTCAAAACCAGTTTGGCCATGAACCGGTTGAGCAACGAAACCAGCCCGTACCTCCGCCAGCACGCGGCCAATCCGGTCGACTGGTATCCATGGGGCGACGAGGCGTTGCGGCGGGCCCGCGAGGAGGATCGGCCGATTCTCCTCAGCATCGGCTACGCGGCGTGTCACTGGTGCCACGTGATGGAGCGCGAGTCCTTCGAGAACGCGGAGACGGCGAAGCTCATGAACGGCGCGTTCGTTTGCATCAAAGTCGACCGGGAAGAGCGGCCCGACCTCGACGCGATCTACATGAGCGCGACCCAGGCGATGACGGGCCACGGTGGGTGGCCGATGACGGTCTTCCTGACGCCCGACGGCGCGCCGTTCTACGCCGGAACGTATTTCCCCCCGGACGACCGGCACGGCATGCCATCGTTCACGCGCGTGCTGCGCTCGGTGAGCACCGCGTACGCGACGCAGCGCGCCGATGTCGACAAGACCGCCGCGCAGCTCAAGGAGATGTACCAGCGCGCCTCCGCGGCGCTCACGCCGAGCGGGCCGCTGACGGCGAAGACGCTCGATCGGGCGTACCGCTCGATCGCCGCGCGCTACGACGTGCGGCACGGCGGCTTCGAGGGCGCGCCCAAGTTTCCGCAGACGATGACGCTCGACTTCCTCCTCCGCCATTGGCGCCGCACGGGTACGACGTACGCGTTGGAGATGGCACTCTCCTCGTACCGCGCCATGGCTCGCGGCGGGATCTTCGACCAGGTGGGCGGCGGCTTTCATCGGTACGCGGTGGACGCCGAGTGGCTCGTGCCGCACTTCGAGAAGATGCTCTACGACAACGCGCTCCTGATCGAGCTCGGCGCGCATCTCGTGCAGGCGACGGGCGACGAGGAGCTGCGGCGCGTGGTGGAGGTGACGGTGGCGTGGGTGCAGCTGGAGATGACCGATGCGGCCGGCGGCTTCTACGCCTCGCTCGACGCCGACAGCGAGGGCCAAGAGGGAAAGTTCTACGTCTGGAGCGAGCACGCGCTCGACGAGCTGCTCGGCGACGACGCGGCGATCGTGAAAGCGCACTACGGCGTCACGACCGCGGGCAACTTCGAGGGGCACAACATTCTCTTCGTGCCGTCGGACCTCGGCGTGACGGCGCGCCGCGCGAACCGGACGGAGGTGGAGCTCGCGGCCTTGCTGCAGCGGGCCGGCCGCACGCTCTACGCGGCGCGCTCGAAGCGTGTGTGGCCGGGCCGCGACGAGAAGATCCTCGCCGGTTGGAATGGGTTGATGGTGCGGGCGCTCGCCGAAGCGGCGCGCGTGCTGGGGCGCGCCGACTGGGGCGACCTGGCGATCTCGAACGGCGAATTCCTCTTTCGCGAGATGGTGCGCGGAGGACGCGTGATGCGCACGTATCGCGGAACGCCGAAGCTTACCGGCTTTCTCGAAGACCACGCCGCCGTCGGTCTCGGCGCGCTCGCGCTCTACGAGCTGACGCTCAGCCGCGAGTGGCTCGACCGTGCGCGCGACCTCGCGGGCTCAGTGGTACGCTGGTTCTGGGACGAGGCGACGGGCTCCTTCTTCGACACGGCGATCGACCACGAGACACTCGTCACGCGTCCGCGCGAGGTGACGGACAATGCCGTCCCCTCGGGCACCTCACTCGCCTGCGATCTGCTGCGGCGGATCGCCGTGCTCACGGACGATGCGGCGATGCGCACGATCGTCGCCCGAACGCTCGAGCTGCTCGCCGAGCCGATGGCGCGGCACGGGTCGGCGTTCGGCTGGATGCTGGGCGTGGCCGACGCCGTCGTGCACGGGGCGACCGAGGTGGCGCTGGTCGGCGAGCCGCGGGGCGCGGCGCTCGGCGCGCTGCGCGCCGAGGTGGCGCGCCACTACCTGCCTGGCCTGTCGCTGGCCGGTGGCGAACCGGGTGACGCGGGCGACATCGCGCTGCTCCGGGATCGCGTCACGATCGACGGACGAGCGACGGCGTACGTGTGCCGCGATTACGCCTGCGAGATGCCGGCGACCGAGACCGCGGTGCTCGGCGGACAGCTCGAGCGCGCCGCAAGGTTCGGTGATCGGTGATCGGTGACCGGTGATCGGTAACTGCCGAATAGCGGGCTCCGATCATCTAATCGCCGATCGCCTGACACTCTTCACCAATCCATCGTGAGTGGTGCCTAGAGGTCTCCGCAACTCATAACGATGCTCCGGCAGTGCAGGCAGATGAGCTTGCACTTGCGCCATTCGACGTCGATCGAGCCGCAGACGTCGCAGATCGGCGCGCCGGGATCGTGAGCGAGCGGCGGCTCCGCGGGCGCGTCCGGCGCGTGGGCGGTCATCCGGTGCCACCGCTGGCGATCCACCACACGCCGACGATCATGCTGAGCGCCGCGGCGCCGACGGCGACGACGCTCCGCGCCCGCGCGAACGACCGCACCGCGGCGCCGAGCGCGTGACCGGCGACGGCGCCGGCGACGGCCATTGAGACGATTGTCCCGATGCCGAACGCACCGAGACACAGGAGTACCTGCGCGCGCGACGCCGCCACCGCCGACGGCAGCGCGACGACCAGCGCGCCGCTTCCGGCGAGCCCGTGCAGCACGCCGATCCCGAGGAGCGCGCCGTGTCCGCGATCGTGCGCGTGCGCCTGCTCGAACGCGTGGCCGCGCGCGCGCAGCGCCCGCGCGAGCGCGACGACGCCAATGAGCACGAGCGTCACGCCGACCGCGCGCTCGGCCGATGGCGCGAAGCGCTCGGGAAGACGGAGTCCGGTGAGCGAGATCGCGCCGCCGAGGAGGACGATCGTGAGTGAATGGCCCACGCCCCAGCGCGCGCCGAGCGACATCGCGCGGCGCCACGACGGGTGGCGGCTGACGAAAACGCTCACCGCCGCGAGATGGTCGGGCGCGAACGAGTGGAGCGCGCCGAGCGCGAGCGCGGTCACGACGAGGAGCATCAGACGGGTGCCACCGCGGGCCTACTTTCTAACGACGGAGACGAGGAGCTCGGCGCTGCCGACGATGTGTCCCTGCATCGCTTTCTTCACGTCGGCCGGCTTCGCCGGCGCCGTGGTGGGAAGGCTGAGCGTCCGATCCAGCGCGAAGATGCGGAACGCGTAGCGGTGCGGAGGGCCCGGCGGCGGACACGGCGCCGCGTAACCGACTTTGCCGGAGGCGTCTGTCTTCGCGTGGCGCGCGCGCGCGAGCTGGGGGAGCGTCTCGATCGCGGGAACGCCCGTGGAGAGCCGGCGCGTCATCGACGGGAGGTCGAACAGCACCCAGTGCGTGAGCGCACCGCCCGCCGCCTCGATGTCGACGAGCATCACCGTGAAGGAGACGGCGTCTTCGGCACATCGTTCCACCAGAGCGGCGGTGAATGCGCCTCGCCCACGCACGTGAACTTCGGCGGGAGCGCCTCGAGCGTCTTGAACTCGTTGCACAGCAGAACGAAAGCCATGTGTGGTCTCGAATGTGACGGGGGAACATTCGCCGGTTCGAGATGGAAAGGCAACGAGCGCGGATTGCGGATCGTGGATCGCGGGCTTCCCTTCTTGTCTGGCCGGCGTCGACGGGAACGTCGACGGGCGTCCCCCTTCACTCTCACCCGATCACGGCATTCGTCATGACCTCCTTCTCCTTCACGCGCGAGCTGTTCAGTGGATCGATTCACGACGAGCTCCTCTTTCCGTATCCGGCGCCGCTGGACCAGCGCGATCCCGGTGAGGCGCGCGTGGTGCGGCGATTGGTAAAGGAGCTCCACGCGTTGCGCGGCGGGCTGATTGACTCCGAGGCGTTCGACGAGACGGAGACGATTCCGGAGCCGGTGATCCGGGCGCTCGCCGAGATGGGGATGCTGGGGATCACGATCCCGAAAGAATACGGCGGCCTCGGACTCTCGGCGTCCGCGTACGCGCGCGTCTTCGCGGCGGTCTCGACGGTCGACGCGTCGCTCGCCGTGCTGATCGGCGTGCACTGCGGGCTCGGGAGCAAGGCGATCGTGCTCTTCGGCAACGACGAGCAGAAGGCGCGCTACCTCCCAATGCTCGCGCGCGGTGAGACGCTCGCCGCCTACGCACTGACCGAACCCGAGACGGGCTCCGACGTCAAGAACATCAAGACGACGGCGACACCGGGCGCCGACGGCTCGTCGTGGATCCTCGATGGACGCAAGCTCTGGATCGGCAACGGGCACCGCGCCGGCGTGATCGCCACCTTCGCGCAGACGCGCATCGAGAAGCGCGGCGAGATGGTGTCGCGGCCGACGGCGTTCATCATCCGTCCCGACATGCCGGGTTTTCGCGTCGTGCGAACGATTCGGAAGATGGGCATCCGCGGCTCGACGCAGGCGGAGCTCTCCTACGAACATCTCGAGGTGCCCGCCGACCATCTCCTGGGCGAGCTCGGCAAGGGATTCACGGTCGCCGTGAACGTGCTCAACGCCGGCCGGCTGTCGCTCGCGTCGGGATGCACCGGCGGGAGCAAGAAGATCCTGGGCCAGCTCGTGACCTATGCCGAACAGCGCGTGCAGTTCGAGCATCCGCTGGCCGATTTCGAGATCACGCAACGGAAGGTGGCCGAGCTGGCGGCGGACTGCTACGCGAGCGACGCGATGCTCGGCATCCTCGCGGCGCTCGCCGAAAAAGTCGATGCCGACATCGCGCTCGAGGCGGCGTGCGCAAAGGTGTTCGCCAGCGAGCTCCTCTGGCGATGCGCGGACGAGATGGTGCAGGTGGCCGGCGGCCGCGGCTTCGTGAAGCCGTATCCGTACGAGCGAATGCTCCGCGACGCGCGGATCAACCGCATCTTCGAGGGCGCGAACGAAGTGTTGCGGCTCTTCATCGCGCTCAACGGTATCCAGGGTCCGGCGCAGCGGCTGAAGGAAGTCGGAGCGGCACTGCAGACGCCGATTCGCTCGATCGGGCTGTTGGCCGGCTACGCCGCGACCCGGCTGCGCGACGCGATCGGCGCCGACGCGCACATGACCGAGGAGCTGCACGAGCGGCTGGCCGACCACCAGCGCTTCTTCCTGAAGCACGTCGGCGAGCTAGACGCGGCTACGGACCAGGCGATCACGCGCCACAAGAAGGAGATCATCGACCGGCAGATGGTGCTCGAGCGATTGGCGAACATGGCGATCGAGATGTTCGCGACCGCGGCGGTACTGGCGCGCACGCAGCGATTGATCGACGAGCGCGGCATCGACGGATGCGCCGACGAGCTGGCGCTCTGCGATCTGTTCTGCGTGGAGAGCGGCCGGCGATTCCGCCGCAATCGCGGTGCGCTGGAGAGCCGGCAGGACGACATGCGGCGGACCGTCGCCGCGCGCGTGCGCGCATCACACGGCTACGCGATCACCGATGCACTGCTCGACGTCGAGAGCTAGTGGTCAGTCGTCGGTCGTCAGCTCGTTGCCCGGCACGCCTGGCGCATCCTCCTTCTTGAAGATGCGCATCAGATAGATCAGCGAAGGAAACAACACGATCGAGCCCAGGGCGACGGCGATCAGCACCAGCTCGATCGTGATCGGTGGGGCGGCGGCGTCGGCGATCGTCCAGCGGTTCGGAATCAGATACGGGTACTGCGCCAACGCCCACCCACCGAGCACGAGCGCGACGACGGCGGGCGCGGCGAGGCGCGCGAGCTGAAAGCGGCGCGACCAAAGCGCCCACCCGCTCATCGCGGCGGCGACGGCGGTGATTCCGACGTAGGGCCAGGACCACCACTGATCCATGAGCGCGTGGTAGAGCCGCTCCGCTTGCGCGCGCGCGGCGAGCGGCGCCAGCACCATCAGCGCGACGAGCGAGGCGAGCGTCCACAACGCGCGGGCACGAAAGTCGTCGCGCAGCGCATCGTCCTTCGCCTCCACGCAGAGGTAGACGGCGGCGAGCCAGGCGAAGCCGGCAAGCGTGAGGAGGCCGACGGTGAGGTCGAACGTGCTGAGCCACGAGCGCAGCGCCAGCTGCACCATCATCTCGCCCGCGCTCGAATCGCCGCGGTCGAGGAGGTGCAGCGACCGCGTGACGCCGCCGCTGGCGATGGCGCCAATGGACGCGCCGAGCACGAGCGGCGTGACGATGCTTGCGGCGGCGAAGAGGCGGCTCCAGCGCGCTTGCGCCGCGAGTCGCTTGCTCCCGTAAGCGCGGAAGATGAACGACGAGCCGCGCAGGACGATCCCGACGAGCATCAACGACAAGGGGACGTGCAGCGCGATGAAGAGGTCGGCGAACGCACGGGGAAAGCACGTGAACAACAGCACCACCACGATGATCAGCCAGACGTGATTGGCCTCCCAGATCGGCGCCAGCGCGCTGGCGATCAGCGCGCGCTGCTCGCGGCGGCGCGGTCCGTGGGCGAGCGCATCCCAGACGCCGCCGCCGAAGTCCGCGCCGCCGGTGACCGCGTAGGCGATGAGCGCGATGACGATGACGACGGCGACGACCACGGCCGGCGTCACGGCGCGCTCTTCGCCACGAGCCGGTACAACAGCCACGCCGTGACGACGCCAAGAAAAAAGTAGAGCGCGGTGAAGGCGACGAACGGAACCACGAGATTGGTAAACGGTGTCACGGCATCGCTCGTACGGACGAGGCCGAAGACGATCCACGGCTGGCGCCCCACCTCGGTCACGGTCCACCCGGCCTCGATGGCGATGAAGCCCATCGGCGCGGCGATCGTGACGGCCCGCATCAGCCATCGCGACTCGGCGAGCGGCCGCCGCCGAATGGCGCGCGCCATCACCCAGACGCCCACCAACACGAGATACCCGCCGAGGGCGACCATGACCTGGAACGAGATGTGGACGACCGCCACGGGCGGCCAGGCGGAACGCGGAAAGGCCTCGAGGCCCTTCACCTCTGCGCGCGGATCGTGATAGGCGAGGAGCGAGAGGCCGCGCGGAATCTCGATTGCGTACGGCGTGTTGCGGGCACTCTCGTTCGGCAGGCCGCCCAAGCGCAACGGGGCGCCGCGCTCCGTGCGGAATTGACCCTCCATCGCCGCGAGCTTCGCCGGCTGCCATCGGGCGACGTAGCGCGCGCTGATGTCGCCCGAGAGGGGCTGCACCAGCCCCGCCGGCACGCCCATGGTGAGCCCGATTGCGAGCGCGGCACGGTGGAACGCGCTGCCCGGCGTGCGCAAGAGCACGAGCGCGTGAATGCCGGCCACCGCGAAGCCCGTCGCCGCGTAGGCGGCGATGATCATGTGCAGCGCTTCGGGGAACGACGCCGGACCGAGCATCGCGGCGATCGGATCGATGTCGACCAGCGATCCATCGATGGCGCGGAATCCGACCGGCGTATTCATCCAGGCGTTGGCCATCACGACGAACAGCGCGGACGCGGCGCCGCTCACGGCGACCATCACGCCCGCCGCGAGGTGCGCGCGCGGCGAGACCTTGTCCCAACCGTAGAGATAGATCCCGAGAAAGATCGCCTCGGTGAAAAACGCGAAGCCCTCGAGGGAAAACGGCATGCCGATGATCGCGCCGGCATAGCGCATGAAGCCCGGCCAGAGGAGACCGAGCTCGAACGACAGCACGGTGCCGGAGACGGCGCCGACCGCGAACAGTACAGCGGCGCCCTTCGCCCAGCGCTTCGCCAGCTCGAGATACGTCGCGTCGCCCGTGCGCCTCCACCGCCACTCGGCGATCACCATCAGCACCGGCATGCCGATGCCGACCACGGCGAAGATGATGTGGAAGGCGAGGGACATCGCCATCTGGAAGCGCGCCGCGAGGACGTCGCTCATAGCGAGGTGATCGGTGACCTGTGTTCGGTGCTCGGGAACTTCATCACCACCGTCCCTTCACCGACCGTCCTCCGTCACGCAGACTCCAATGGCCGGCGATCCATCGAGCGGCGTGGCGCGGTACGGAAGTGTGTTCATTGCGGGGAACGTGGCGAATGAGAACGCAACTGGCAACGATTCCGCACGGCGATCGGCGCTCTTCGTCTGGCGAAAACGGGGAGCGCGCGCGAGGCTCAGATCATGAAAGCGAGCGCGGTTCGGCTGCACGTCCAGGAATCCGGTAGCGGACCGCTCGTCATCCTGCTGCACGGCTTTCCCGAATTCTCGTATTCGTGGCGACAGCTGCTGCCCGCGCTCGCCAGCGCCGGCTTTCACGCCGTCGCTCCCGATCTGCGCGGTTACAATTTGTCCGACAAGCCACGCGGCGTGTCGTCGTACGCGATCGACGAGCTGGTGTCGGACGTCGCGAGGCTGATCGAAGAGCGGGGCGCCGCGCGCGCGGCGGTGGTCGGTCACGACTGGGGCGGGATTATCGCGTGGCGATTGGCCATGATGAGGCCAGACCTGCTCGACCGGCTGGTGATCCTCAACGCGCCCCACCCCGCGGCGTACCGCCGGGCGATCACGCGCACCACGCAACTCCTCCGCTCGTGGTACGTGCTCGTCTTCCAACTTCCGTGGCTGCCGGAACGCTGGCTGGCCGCGAACGATTTCGCATCCATCCGGGGCATCCTCCGAGATGGCGCCGCGCGCGCCGGCGTCTTCACGGAGTTCGACATCGGCCGCTACGTGGAGGCGGCGGCACGTCCGGGCGCGTTGACGGCGATGCTCAACTACTATCGCGCCGCCGTACGGAGACCGGGGCGCACGCTGCGGGCGAGCGCGCGCGTCACGGCGCCCACGCTCGTCATCTGGGGGATGCGCGATCGCTTTCTCGACGCGTCCCTCGCCGACGGGCTCGAGCGCTGGGTCGACGACGTTCGGGTCGAACGGCTACCCGAGGCGACGCACTGGGTGCAGCACGATGAGCCCGCCCGGGTGGCCGAGCTCATCGTAGCCTTTCTGCGCCTCAGAAGGTGAGGCCGAGGCCGGCGAGAAATTCCGGGTTGTTGCTCGTGCGATTTGCACCCACGGCCTGTCGCTGGCTGAAGATGATCATGTCGTGCGCATCGCCGCGGAGCTGAAGGCGGTTCGCGAGCGGAACACGCACGCCGAGGCCTGGCGTGAACGCGAACTTGGTGCTGGTGGCGGCTCCCGCGCCGTACGCACCGCCGGCGCCCGACGCGCGCGTCCGAAACGCACCGGCACCCAGGGAGACGAAGGGATCGAGCCGACCTGCGATCGGATAGTCGACGAAGTGCGTGTCGAGCTCGGCGCCATAGTGCCACGTCGTGATGTCGCTCCCGCCGCGGTCCGGCGTATAGTGCGCGAACAGCGCCAGCGCCGTCTTGCCGATGACGTTGGGCGACGAGCCGGAGAACGGCGCCAGATTCACCCACAGGCGCGCGCCGTACCCGTCGAGGCTCATGCGGCCCCGTCCCTTGCCGTGGTCGAGCTGGATGTTCGCGTAGTACGGCTCCACCACGAGGAGTTGGCGTTGCGGGCCGAGCGCCTGCGCGGAGGCGGCCAGTGGCGCGCCGAGCGCGGCCGAGGCCACGAGCATCGACGTACGAAGTCGTTCGTATGAGCGCATGAGTGATCGTCTCCTGGTCACGCGTTGCTGCGAATGAAGGGTCGGACGATGCGGAGCACCTGTCCCTTGGTGAGCGTCTCGTCGAACGCTTCCGAGTCGCCGGGCGATCCGCCGAGCCCGCCGCCCAGCGTCGCGGTGAGAATCTGGAACGTGTTCGCCTCACCGTCGTAGATCGCCTGCACGGCTTCCGGCAGGTCACCACGCGAGCTTCCGGTGATCCATCCCTTTTGCCCGCGCAGGCGACGGATTTGCGCCGCGTGCCGCGCTTCGACCGAGTGCACGCGAAGCGCCGTCTCGAGGATGTCCTTGCGCCCCATCAGATTCGCCGCCTGTCCCTTGTAGGCTCGCACGCCGGTGTCCTCGAACGCCTGCGCGAGCGCCATGAAGGTCTTCGCGTTCGAGAAGACATCGGCGAATACGCCGCCGGCGGTGAAGTCGAACGTCGGCTTCGCGACCGCGCGCGAGCCGAGCACGCCCTGCAGTAGCGCCACGTGCGCGACCTCGTGCTTGCGAATCAGATCGAACACCTCGCGCGGCGTGCCAGCGAGGAGGCCGGGCGCACCGACTCCCATCGTGTAGAACTCGGCCTCGAGATACTCGAGCGTCAGCGCGAAGTTGAGCACATCCTCAACGATGCCGGGGAGCGCGCGCTCACCGGCGACGACGCTGCGGCTGCTCGACACCGCGGCGAGGTCGGGGCCCTCATGTCCGATGCGCTCGAGAAGCCGCTTCGGTTCGTAGTCGTGCCTCACATCTCGTTCCATGACTGCATGCCTCGGCGGCTAGAGATTGATCGCGGTGACTTGGGTCTTCAGGAACGGCGCGGCCATGTCGAGCACTTGCTCGGGTGGGAGCGCGCGGTCGAGTCCTCGTTCGTCCACGATGTCGTCGCCGACGAAGTCGCGCGGTAGGGGGGCGAGGAGATCGCGGATCGCCGCCGCGTGGCGCGCCTCGACCGAGACGATCTTGCCGGCGATCGTGAGAAACTCGGCGAGCTTTAGCCGCTTGCCCGCGCCATTATACGCCGCGACGCCCAGGTCCTCGAATGTCTTCGCGGCGTTCAAGACGCCGCTCCGGCTTCGCAGATCGATGGTCGCGAAGGTCGTCGCCGGCTGTTGAATAGCGAATGGCCCCAGCGCGCGCTTGAAGAAGCGACGGTGCACCGATTCGTGGACGGCAATATCCTTGAGCACATCGAGCTCGCCCGGCCGCAGGTCCGGCGGCGGCGATTTGATCACCAGATTGTAGAAATCGGCTTCGATGGTCTCGAGCACATACGCGTAGTTGAGCACGCCCCAGTCTTGGTCGAAATTCAGCGTCGATCCATGCCCGAAGGGGAACGTCGCGCACCCGGCCAACACGGCCGGCGCCGCGACCGCCGCCGCGGCGATGCCCGCCATCTTGAGGAACTCGCGCCGGCTCCCGCCCAATGCCACGTCGACGCGCTCGCGCGCCCGCGTCTCTTCGTTGTCCAACGTAGACCCCTCTCGTGCCGACCCACGTGCCGAACACGCCCGCGGTCGGCGGACGAGCGTGTGTCGCGCGAAGCCTTCGCTTCGGCCTGGCATTGGTGGGGGGGGCGACCCGATGCCGGTGCGCGGCGCGGGTCGAGTGTATTACGACCGGCTGGTGCAAACGGATCTCTCATCGTCTCTCAATTTTCGCGGGTCCCAGAGCCTCGGTCTTCGCGCTCCGCGATCCGCGATCCGGTCTTGCCCTCGCTAGAGCGGGACACGAGTTTCCCGACCAATGCGAAAGCTTCTGATCGTGATCGGGGTGCTCCTCCTCGCGCACGTCGCCCTCCTCTTCGTGCGGCCCTCCGGCGCCGCGCGCGCGGCGGCGACCGAGGGGCTCGACATCGGCATCGTGTTCGACGTCGGCGGGCGCGGCGACAAGTCGTTCAATGATGGCGCGTACCGCGGCGCCGAGATGGCCGAGCGGAAGCTGAGCGCGCGCATCCACTTCATCGAGCCGGGCGAGGGAGCGGATCGCGAAGCGGGCCTGCGCCTCCTCGCGGCGGAGCAGATGGACCTCGTGATCGGCGTCGGATTCATCTTCACCGACGATCTCACGGAGCTGGCGAAGGAGTATCCGAACGTTCGCTTCGCCGGCGTCGACTACGCGCTGCAGACAGACTCGCTGGGCGCGGTGGTCACGCCGCCGTCGAACCTCGCGGCACTCAAGTTTCGCGAGGAGCAAGGCAGCTTTCTCGTCGGCGCGCTGGCGGCGCTCGTCGGCGAGTCCAAGAAAATTGGTTTCGTTGGCGGGATGGACATCCCGCTCATCCACAAGTTCGAGGCGGGCTACAGAGCGGGCGTGAAGAGCGTGTGCCACGACTGCACCGTGATCGCGCAGTACGCGGGCGTGACACCCGAAGCGTTCCGCAATCCGGGCCGCGGCAAGGAGCTCGCGCTGTCGCAGTACCAGCAGGGCGTGAACGTGATCTTTCACGCCTCGGGGTCCACCGGCCTCGGCGTGTTCGAGGCGGCGCGGTCGATGAACAAGCTGGCGATCGGCGTCGACGCCGACCAATACGCCGAGGCGCCGGGCCGCGTGCTCACGTCGATGGTGAAGGGCGTGGCGACGGTCGTCTTCGACCAGATCAAGCGCGCGAAGGACGGGCAGTTCACGGGCGGCGTCTACACGTACGGACTCAAGGAAAACGGCGTCGGCTACATCTACGACGCGCACAATCGCGCGCTCATTCCCGCCGCCGTAAAGGCGAAGCTCGACTCGCTGCAGGCCGAGATCATCGCCGGCCGCATCATCGTGCCCAGCGAGCGCAAGTGACCGGCGCCGACCCGGGCGCAACGATGCCCGGCGCGCCGCGGCCGGCCGACGCGATCAGCATGAAGGGGATCGTGAAGCGATTCGGCTCTGTAGTCGCCAACGATGGCGCCGAGCTCGATGTGATCGCGGGCGAGATTCACGCCGTGGTCGGCGAGAACGGCGCGGGCAAGTCGACGATGATGCGCATTCTCGCCGGGCTCTACGCGCCCGACGCGGGCACGGTCGCGGTCCTCGGCACGGACGTCACCGGATGGCGTACGGCGGACGCGATCGCGGCCGGCGTCGGGATGGTGCACCAGCATTTCATGCTCGTGCCGCCGCTCACGATCGCCGAGAACGTGATTCTCGGACGCGAGCCGACGCGCGGCATGGCGATCGACATGCCGCGCGCGGTCGCCGAGGTGCAGCGTGTGGCCGAGGAATTCGGCTTCGAGATGGATCCGCACCGCCGCGTCGCCGATCTCTCGGTGGGCGAGGCGCAGCGCGTCGAGATCCTCAAGACGCTCTTCCGCGGCGCCCGCATTCTGATTCTCGACGAGCCGACCGCGTTGCTCTCACCGCCGGAAATCACGGAGCTGTGGCGGGTGCTGCGCCGGCTGCGCGACAGCGGAGGCACCATCGTCCTGATCACGCACAAGCTCGACGAGGTGATGGATGTGTCGCGGCGCATCACGGTGATGCGTCACGGCCGGACGGTCGCGCGCCTGCTGACCGCCGAGACGACGCCGACCGAGATCGCGCGCGCGATGGTTGGCCGCGAGGTGGCGCTCATGGGCGCGGCGCCGCCGGCCCCGAGCCGCTCCACGGCCTCGGCGGGCTTGAGCATCGCCAACCTCGTCGTCTCGGGATCGCGCCGCGAGCGCGCCGTCGATGGCGTCTCGCTCACCGTGGGCGCGGGCGAGATCGTCGGGATTGCCGGCGTCGAGGGGAACGGACAGACAGAGCTCGTCGAAGCGATCGCCGGACTGCGCGCGGTCACGTCGGGGACGATCGCGCTCGGCACCCGCGACGTGACGCGGCTCACGGTCCGCGCGCGCGCCGCGGCGGGGCTCGCGCACATTCCGGAAGACCGGCACCGCCGCGGCCTCATTCTCGATTACTCGATCGCCGACAATCTCATTTTGGGCGATCAGCACGAGTACACGAAGGGCGCGACGCTCGACCGCGGGCGAATCGCGTCGCAGGCAAGCGAAAAGATTCGGCAATTCGACATCCGTCCGCCGGACGCGACGCTCGCCGCGCGCGGACTCTCGGGCGGCAATCAACAGAAAATCGTGATCGCGCGCGAGATGGGCGATGAGTTCACGGTGCTTCTCGCGTCGCAGCCGACGCGCGGCGTCGACGTCGGGGCGATCGAGTTCATTCACGCCGAGCTGCGCGCGGCGCGCGACGCCGGGAAGGCAGTGCTGCTCGTGTCGGCCGAGCTGACGGAGATTCTCGCGCTCTCGGATCGCGTCGCCGTGATGTACGGCGGCCGGATCGCCGCGGCGCTGCCGCGCGCCGAGGCGACCACGGAGACGCTCGGACCCCTGATGACCGGCGCCACGCTCGCCGGGAGCGCCGCGTCATGAGCACGCCGACGGCACGCGTACAGCTCGAGGAGTCGCTCTTACCGCCGTTCGTCGCGTTGCTGATCGCCGTCGCCGCGGGCGACATCCTCATCCTGTCGTTCGGCCAGCAGCCCGGTGACGTGTGGCTGACGATGCTGCGCGGCACGTGGGGAAACGCGTACGGATTCGGCCAGGTGCTGTACAAGGCGACGACCCTCATCTTCACCGGGCTCGCCGTGTCGCTGGGCGTGCGCGCCGGGATGTTCAACATCGGCGCCGAAGGCCAGCTCGCCGCCGGCGGGGGCGGCGCGGCGCTGACGGGACTTCTCTTCCCTGCCGCCACGCCGGCGCTCCTCGTGATCGTGGCCTGCATGGTGGCCGCCTCCGCCGCCGGTGGCGCGGTCGGCTACATCCCGGGCGCGCTCAAGGCGCGGTTCGGCGCCCACGAAGTGATCACGACGATCATGCTCAACTTCATCGTGCTCGGCTTCCTGAACTATCTGATTGCCGCCAGGATTCACGTGCCGGAAACGCTGCACACACCGGCGCTGGCGACCGGATTCCTAACGCGACTCTCCGAAATCGCATCGCCATTCCACGGCTCGGCGGCGAACGCGTCAGTACTCGTCGCCGTGGCGGCGGCGGCGGTCGCCGGATGGTATCTCTTCCGCACGCGCGCCGGTTACGAGCTGCGCGCCGTCGGCCTACAGCCGGACGCGGCCGAGTATGGCGGCGTGAACGTCGGCCGAGTGTGGACGAAGACGCTCGCGCTCTCGGGCGCGCTCGCCGGCCTCGGCGGAATCAACTACGTGCTTGGCTACAAGCACTATTACGAAGAAGGCTTCGCCTCCGGCGCCGGCTTTCTCGGCATCGCCGTCGCCCTCGTTGGTCGCAGCCACCCGCTCGGCGTCGTGCTCGCCGCGCTCTTTTTCGCGACGCTGTCGCAGGGTGGACTGGCGATCAACGCGCTCGTGCCGAAGCAGATGGTTGAAGTGCTCCAGGGCGTGGTGATTCTCGCGATCACGGCGAGCGTGCCCGAAGTGCGGCGCGTGCTGCAGCTCGGGCGCGCGACACCGAGAGCAGAGCACGTATGATCTTCGCCTTCCTGATTCAAACGCTGCGGATCGCCGTGCCCTATCTCTTTGCCGCGGCCGGTGGCGTGGTCGCCGAGCGCGCGGGCGTGATTAGCCTCACGCTCGAGGGATTCATGCTCTCCGGCGCGTTCGGCGCGGCACTCGGCGCGTTCTATTCCGGAAGTCCGTGGGTCGGCGTGCTCTGCGGCGCCCTCGCCGGATTGCTGTTCGGCCTCCTGCACGCGGTCGCATCGATCCGATTTCGCGCCGACCAAGTGGTAGCGGGCATTGCGATCAATCTCTTAGCCGCGGGGCTGACGCGCTTTTTTCTCAAGCTCTTTTTCGACAGCTCGTCGAACTCACCGCGCGTCCCGGGATTCGGGAGCGGCGCGGGCACCTCGCTCGCCGCCGGCGTCTTCTCGAATCCGCTCGTGTGGATGGGTCTGCTGGTGATTCCCGCGCTCGCCTGGTGGATGTATCGGACGCCGTTCGGCCTGCGCGTGCGCGCGGTCGGCGAGCATCCGCAAGCCGCCGAGACGCTCGGCGTCCGTGTGAAGCGCGTGCGGTACGTGGCGGTCGCGATGTCGGGATTGCTCGCCTCGTTAGGCGGCGTGTATCTCGCGCTGGATCAGCACCAGTTCACGGACGGCATGACGGCGGGCCGCGGCTTCATCGCGATCGCGGCGGTGATCTTCGGCCGGTGGGATCCAGCGCGTGCGGGCATCGCCTGCCTCTTGTTCGCGGCCGCGGAGACGCTGCAGATCCAACTGCAGGGCGCGCAGCTCATCCCGTCGCAGTTCGTGCAGATGATCCCCTACGCGCTGACGATCGTCGCGCTCGCCGGGGTCGTCCGGCGAGCGGTGCCGCCGGCCGCGCTCGGGCGAGCGGACTGAGGTCGGCGTCGCGCCGGGTGTCGGGCGTCTCATGCACACGCTCACGCAGGTCGCTGACGCCTGCCGACTGACGACCGACGACTCTAACGGTAGATTCACGGCATGACAGGGTTGGGGCAGCGCTTCCAGGGAATGCGTTCCGGCGATCCGGGACGGCTCGCCGTGCTGATGGCGACGGCGTTCATCGACATGGTCGGTGGACTGATGATCATTCCGCTCCTCCCGTTCTACGCCAAGACGCTCGGCGCGAACGGTTTCATGATCACCGTGCTCGTCGCGGCGTTCTCCGCCATGCAGCTGATCAGCGCGCCGTTCCTCGGGCGATTCTCAGACCGGTACGGGCGCAAGCCGTCGCTGCTCCTCGGGCTCGCCGCGTCGGGCTTGGCGTACATCGTCTTCGCCTTCGCGCAGTCGTACTGGCTCCTGCTCGTGTCGCGGTTGATTCAGGGCGCCGGTGGCGGCACGACCGGCGTCATTCAGGCGTACGTCGCCGACGCCGTCGAGCCGAAGAATCGCGCGAAGGCACTTGGCTGGCTCTCGGCGGCGACCAACACCGGCGTCGTCATCGGACCGCTCGTCGGCTCGGCCGGCCGCACGCTGTTTGGTATCCACGGCCCGGGTCTCGTCGCGGCAACGCTCTGCTTCCTGAACATTCTCTTCGCCTTCCGCTATCTCACCGAGTCGCACGGCGCCGCGGCACGCGAGAAAGCAAGAACGTCGCGGCCGCCGATGGTGATCATCCAGCGTGTCGCGTCGCACCCGCTCGAGCCGGCGCACCGGCTGATCTGGATGTACGCGATCTCGATGGGCGCATTCTACGGCGTCAACGCGATGCTGATCCTGCTGCTCAACAAGTACTACGGCGTCACCGCCAATACCGTCGGATTCTTCTTCGCGTACGTCGGCGGGCTGAGCGTCGTGCTGCGCATCTTCGCGCTCGGGCCCGTCATCGACCGGCTCGGCGAGCCGCGCACCAATCGGCTGGGGGTCGCGCTGATGGCGATCGGCCTGTTCGTCATCCCGCTCACGCGCCCGCTCGCCCTGCCCGGTCTGGCGTCGCTGATCCCTCTCGCGCTCGCGGTCGCGCTGCTGCCGCTCGGCACCGCTTTCATGTTTCCGGCGGTCACGTCACTCCTGTCGCGCACCGTCGGCGAGCACGAGCGCGGGATGTACATGGGCGTCCAACAGACGTACGCCGGACTCGGCCGCGTGATCTATCCGCTCTACGCCGGCTGGGCCTGGGATCATTTGGGCGACCGTATCCCGTTCTGGACGTCAAGCCTTCTCGTACTCAGCACGATGTTCCTCGGCTTCGGCATGCACGATCGCATCCGGTCAAAGACCGCCGAGCATCCAGTGCCGGCGGAGTTTCCGCCTCCCGAGGCGGCCACCGAATAGCGGTGATCGGTGATCGGTGCTCGGTGCTCGGTGCTCGGTGCTCCTCGCCCGCAGTTGATAGATCTTTCCCCGTGAATCTGGGAACACCGATCACCGAACACCGATCACCGATCACCGTTTAGTGATCAGCCGCGCTCCGCGCCGATAGGTGAAATACGCATACGCCCATTCCAGCAGCACGCTCACGCGATTGCGGAAGCCGGCGAGATACGTGATGTGGAGCAGCAGCCAGAACCACCATGCGAAGCGGCCGGTGATTCGCGCGTAGCCGAGATCGCCGATCGCCTTGTAGCGGCCGATCGTCGCCAGATCGCCCTTGTTCATGTAGACGAACGGCGCCGTCTCCTCGCCGGCGATTCGCTGGCGGATGTTCTGCGCCGCGCGGCGGCCGCCTTGCATCGCCCCTTGCGCCACGCCCGGTACCGGCCGCCCGTTCGGTTGCGGCGGATACACCGCGAGATCGCCGACGACGAACAGCTCGGGATGACCGGGAATGGAGAGATCGGGCTGCACGATCACCCGGCCGGCGCCGTCGAGCGGAACGCCCAACGAGCGCGCGAGGGGCGACGCCGCGTTGCCCGCGGCCCAGAGAATGGTGCGCGCCTCGATGCGCTCGCTGCCGATGCAGACGCCCATCGGCTCGACCTTCGTGACGAGGCTATTCACGCGCACCTCGACACCCAGCTGCTCGAGGTCGCGCTGCGCGTGCGCCGAGAGCTCCTCGGGATACGTCGGCAGCACGCGCGGGCCGCCCTCGAGCAAGATGATGCGCGTATCGCGAGTGTCGATGCGCCGGAAATCAGAGACCATGCCGCGCTTCGCGACATCCGGAATGATGCCGGCGAGCTCGACGCCGGTCGGTCCGCCCCCGACGATCACGAACGTCATCAGCGCCGCGCGCTCGGTCGCGTCCTCGGTCAGCTCCGCTCGTTCGTAGGCGCCGAGAAAGCGATGACGTATCTCGCGCGCATCCTCGATGCTCTTGAGACCGGGCGCGTCGCGCTCCCACGCGTCGTGCCCGAAGTAAGAATGGCGCGAGCCGGTCGCGACGATCAGATAGTCGTACGCGATCTCCGTCCCTTCCGCCAGCATCACCACGCGGCGCGCCGCGTCGATTGCCGACACCTCGGCCATCAGCACGACGGTGTTGCGCTGCTTGCGGAGAAGATGACGGATCGGCGACGTGATGTCGGTGGGGGCGAGCACCGCCGTCGCGACCTGGTACAGGAGCGGCTGGAAGACGTGATGATTCGTTCGGTCAATGACCGTCACATCCACGCTCGCCGTGCGGAGCGCCCGCGCGGCGTACAATCCGCCGAACCCTCCGCCGAGGATGACGACGTGGGGCCGGCGCCGCGCGGCGGGTGGCGTGTCTGGCGGTTGCGTGTTCGTCATGCGTAACGTCCTCTTCCGATGAACCAACCGGCACAGCCAATAGGTTCCACATACGCGGGCGCGATCGCCCGCCGGACTATCGTTGCGCTCGTCGCCGCGCTCGCCTTTCTCCCGCTCGGCGTCCCCGGGTATGCGGCGGAGCTGCGCCGATGGCTCGGCGGTGGCGCGATCGTGCTGGCCGCGGTCGCTCCCATCCTTATCATGACGCGCGCGCGTCCGACACTCTGGCGGGCGCCCGCGCTGTCGTCGCTCGCCGAATGGTATCGCGATCGGCCGGGCGCCGCTCGCTGGCTGATCGCGCTGATCGCCTTCGCGGTCTACGCGATCACGGCGCAGCTCGTGTTCGACGGCCGGCCGCTCAACATCGACGAGCTCGCGCAGCTCGTGCAGGCGAGAATCTTCACGGCGGGGCGGCTCTGGCTGCCCGCGCCAACGCACCCGGAGTTCTTCGGCGCCTATCACATCGTGGACACCGGGGGCAAGATCTACTCGCAGTTTCCCGGAGGCGGGCCGGCGATGCTCGCGTTGGGCGAGCTGCTCGGCGCGCCGTGGCTCGTGGGACCGCTGTGCGGCGGACTGACCGTCGCCGCGTTCGGCTGGTATCTCCGCGCCGCCGAGCCGCGCAGCGGCGTCGCGCTCGGCGCGCTCGTGCTGTTCGCCTTCGCACCGTTCGTGCTGTTCATGTCGGCGACGTACATGAACCACGCGCCCGCGCTGATGTGGATCATGATCGCCGTTGCCGCACTGGCGCACGTGGCGAGCGATGCGGTCGACGCGCGGCCGCGGCTCGCCTTCGTCGCCGGTCTCGCGCTCGGCGCGGCCGCCACCATCCGGCCGGTTGATGCGATCGCGTTCGCGCTCCCGGCCGGGGCGTGGCTTCTGGCGCGCGCGCTGCGCGAGCGCAGCCGGTGGCGCGATGCGCTCGCTGCGGCGATCGGGCTCGCGCTCCCGCTCGTCGCGCTGATGTGGTTCAACACGCGGACCACGGGCGCGCCGCTCACCTTTGGGTACGAGGTGCTGTGGGGGAAAGCGCACGGGCTCGGCTTCCACCGCGATCCAAGCGGCGAGATGCACACGCCGCTGCACGGCCTCGCGCTGCTCAATCTCTATTTCGTGCGGCTGCAGTCGCACCTCTTCGAGTCGCCGCTCCCGGCGCTCGTTCCCGTGCTCGCGGCGCTCGCGCTCGTGCCGCGACTCGATACGCTCGATCGCTATTGGCTGGTGTCCGCCGCGCTCCTCGTCGCGGCGTACTTCGCGTATTGGTTTTCCGGCGACTATCTCGGCCCGCGCTTTCTCTATCCACTTGCGCCCGCGCTCACGTTATGGACGGCACGGCTCCCGATCATCGTTCGCGACCGATGGGGCGAAGGCGCGCCTTATCGCGGGACGATCGCCGCGTACGCGGTCGCGGCCGCGGGCGCGTTGGCGATCGGGATCCCGGCGCGCGCCCACGCGTACCAGCGAATCGCGCCCCTCGAGCGGTGGGACGCGGGGCTGGCCGCCGAGCGCGCCGGCGCGCGCGACGCGCTCGTGCTGGTGCGCGAGAATTGGGGCGGCCAGTTGGTTGCGCGACTCTGGGCGCTTGGGCTGACACGCAGCGACGCGTCGTTCCTCTATCGCCGCATCGACACGTGCGTGCTCAGCGAGCGGCTGGGTGACGTGGAATCCCGCCGGCTTCGCGGCGCCGACGCGCTCGCGGCGCTGGCGCCGCTCATGGCCGACTCGGCGCGCCTGGTGCCATCGCCGTTCTCGCCGCGCACCGGCGAGCGCGCGCTGCCGGGCCTCGAGTACGGCGAGCGATGCCAGGCCCAGATCGCACGGAACAACGCCGGCTTCCTTCCCTACCAGCCGTTCATCGTCGCGCGCGGCAACGGCAACATCTTTGCGCGCGACCTCGGCGCGCGCGACACGCTGCTGTTGGCCGAGCATCCACTCGCGCCGCTGTTCGCGGTCGATCTCGACCTGGCGCCGCGGGGGCGGGGGCTGTTCATCGAGCGCCTCTCGCGCGATTCCATCGTGCGCGCGGCGCGGAGCACAGCGAGGTGACACCGCGCTGACGCCTCGCGCGCTCGGTGCCGCCGCCGTATGACATACACGAAATCCGGGTGAGTTGAATCACAGACCTCACAGGGCATCTGGGGTTACTCAATCTGCGTCGCGATCGGGTAGGCTCCAGTCGAGAGTCGCCCGTCGCGCATCCAGCCGACGCCTCGCGCCGGTGAGCCATCCCAGGAGGTATGCCGTGAAACGCAGCTCGCACGTCGTCGTGCTCTTTGGTGTAATCATCGTCGCACTCGCCGCGTGCGAGCGCTCGCCCGCCGGGAGTCCGGCTGGGAGTGCTGCCGAGATCGGCACGCCCGATTCCGTAAAGATTCTCAACACGCAGCTCGCGCAGGCGAAAGCGGTCAGCGCGCAGCAGGATTCGCTCATTCGCGGTGTGCGCGACGCGACGCAGCTCCTCGACCAGATCGACAAGGAGCTGTCGCGCGTGAAGGGCTTGAAGGGTAACGTGCGCCGCGTCTCGAACCGCGGCGAAGGGCCGACCGATCCGCGCGTCCAGGCACGCGATGCGCTCCTCGGCAAGGTGAGGGAGGTCACGCGCCTTCTCGCCGCCAGCCGCGCGCACGTCAAGGCGCTGAGCGAGAGCAAGGACTCGCTCACCTCGCGCGCCGCCGAATACGCGACGACGATCGCGTCGCTCGAAGAGATGGTCATGCGGCAGAAGAGCGAGCTCGCGCAGCTGTCGCTGCAGCTCGACTCGCTCAAGACGACGAACGCGGTCGTCACCGCGCAGCGCGACGCCGTCACCGACACGGCCAAGACGCTCCGCCGCGAGGTAAACACCGTGTACTACGTCGTGGGCACGAAGGACGACCTGATCAAACGCGGCGTGATCACCGAGGAAGGCGCGAAGCGCTTTCTCCTCTTCGGCGGACGGACCGTGATCCCGTCGCGCAAGCTCGACTCGACCGTCTTCACGTCGATCGACAAGTTCGCCGACGTCGACATCCCGGTTGCCAACGAAGCCAAGACCGTGCGCATCATCTCGCGCCACGATCACACGCTGGTCGAGATCCCGAAGGCGTCGAACGGGAAACTGGAAGGGAAGATGCACATCACGAACCCGGCGCAGTTCTGGGCGGCGAGCAAGTATCTGATCGTGATCGAAGGGTAGAACGTAGGGGTAGGTGTAGATCACAAGAGGTTGTTCACAGTCTTTCGAGCAGCCGTTCATTCCGTGCTGCTCTCGTTTGCGAGAAGCGAACGTTACTTGATGAGCCGCACATCGAAGGAGAAGGGCCGTCTCGCCCGCACGCGGGCGCGGCGCGCGTCCGGATGCCTCGGGTTGAGGAGCACGTTGGACTCCTCCGGAAGGATCGCCGATGGCACGGCGAGCGCTGCCGACGTCCCGGCGGTGAGCCATCGGTCGCCCGCCTCGATGCATGCTGGCGACCCGGTGACCGCCCACCCTTCGGGTAGATCCGCTGGACGTAGGTGGGCGGGGGTCACGGACTCCGGCAGCGTGATCTCGTAGAGGATGAGATCAGCGGGCACGTCCTCTGGATCGAGCCAAACCAGCGTCTCGAGTACCGCGAGTGACGCGGTGGAGGCGGTATAGACGACCGGGCGTCCGGGTGAATTCCATCGCCCGCCCCAGACTCGCGCGCCCTCACCGTCCAGCTTCGGGTAGCGCGCGCTCGCGATGCGCCAAACCTTCACGTCACTCGCTGTGGCTCACGCGCATTCCGCGGCGTGGGTAGATCGCGGGGTGGGTCGCCTGCGCCTTGCTCGTCACGCGACGATACCGTGTTCGATGCGGCCGAGTGCCTGCTCGACGAGCCGCGCGCCTGCCTCGGTCCTGAGCAACTCGAGCGGCACTTCCCCGCCGAGCCCACGGTTCGGCTTCCGGAGCCAGCGGTGCACTTTGCCCGCGTCCCCGAGCATCTCCTCCGCGGCGACCAGCGCACGCGCCACACGTCCGAGGCGGTCGGACTCCTCGGGCGTGAGTAGCTGCCCGCGCTGCTTGCGGAACGCGAGGGTGCGGCGCGGAATGACGACGCGGTAGAGTTCCTCCGCGCTCAGCACTTCGCCGTCGACCAGCGCGTCTGCCGCCTCTGGCGGCAGTCCTGCGCGGAGGGCCTCGACCCAGTCGAGATCCGTGCGGATCGCGCGCCTGACGACGCGTGCGCCTCCCAGCCGTCGTACGATCGCTGCGTTTGTCATGATGTGCGCCTTCGCGGTGTGAGCAACGTTGCTCAAAGATATGGGCAGGCGTGCTAGAACGCAACTTAGTATCCGCTGAGAGAGGTCTGCACGGCAGGTGTATCGCACGTCTGTCATCGCCTGCTGTGAGCCCCGATTCGCGAGACAGGTGGGGCCGGCGAATCAGACCAATTGCAGCGCCTCAGTGCGATACTGCTGTGGCGCGATAGCCGGGCGAGGAGTGCGGCGCGATCGCGTTGTCGGCGGCGAACCAGGCCGCCACCCGCGAGCACGGTCTCGGCGTCGCCGCGATCCGCCCCGCTTACATAGTCGCGCTTGAGCGTGTCTAGCTCCGCACCGCTCCCGCTTCCCCGGATATCCGCGCCCCTAACGTTATGAGCATCACGAGCACGATGAGCATCACGCTGTACGCGGCCGCGGTACCGAAGTTCAGGTTGCGGAACTGGGCGAGGATCTCCATCGAGATCGGCCGGTTGGCGTGCGTGTAGAGCACCACGCTCGCCACGAACTCGCCGACCGCCGCGACGGCCGCGAGCATCGCGCCGGCCACGAGACCGGGACGCGCGGCCGGCAGAATCACGCGGCGCATCGTGAGCCACCAGCTGGCGCCGAGTCCGCGCGCCGCGTCCTCGAGCGACGCGTCCATCTGCTTGAGCGAGCTCTCCGTCGCCGACGCGACGAGCGGGATTCCGCGCACAAAATAGGCAAGCGGCAGAATCCAGAACGTGCCCACGAGCAGCACGCGAAGCGTCGCCGGATGGTTGCGGTCGAACGTGGACGCCAGGCCGAGTGCGATCGCCGTGGCCGGAATCGCCCATGGAATCGAGACGAGGAGCTCGAGGAGCCGGCGTCCGCGGAACCGGCGTAGCACGATCAGGTACGCGGCGATGAAGCAGACGACGACGTTCGCCGCCGTCGCCAGCGCCGACATCATCACGCTGTTCTTGATCGGCACCCAAAGCTGCGGCTCGGCGGCGAGCTTGCGGAAGTTGTCGAGCGTGTATGCGGGAGGCAGCACCTGCGTCGTCCAGGCGCCATCCTTGGCGAAGCTCACCAGCACCACCATCGCGTGCGGCAGCACGAGCAGCGCGACGAGCACGAGCGCGAGCAGCGGCGCGACGACGCGCGCCGTCGGCGATGCGATCGCTGTGCGCGTCACGCGTCCCTTGGTCGTCATCGCGTAGCTGCGGCGGCGCTCGAACGCCCGCATCGCGAGGAGTGCCCCGACCGCCGTCAGCGCCAGCACTGTCGTCTCCACGTACGCGAGCCCCATCGCGCCGTTGAGCTTGCTGGCCAGAATCTGCGTCGACAGCACGCGCATTCCGCCACCGAAGATGTACGGCGCTGAGAACGAGCCGAGTGCGCTCATGAACACGAGAAGCGCCGAGCCGGCGATGCTCGGCGTCAGCAACGGCAGCGTCACGCGCTTGAGCCGGAGCCAGCGCGACGCGCCGAGCCCTGCCGCCGCTTCATCGAGCGACGTGTCGAATCGTTCGAGACCCGCTTGCACGAACAGAAAGACGTAGACGTACATCGTGTACGCGTGCACGAAGACGATCGCCGAGATGCCGGTCAGCGTCCACGGCGGCTGCGAGAGGCCGAGCGCGCGCTGCACCACGCGCGTGACGACTCCGCTCTCGCCGTACAGAAAGAGGAACGCGACGACGCCCACGAGCGGCGGGAGGGCAGCCGGGATCGTCGCCACCGCGCTCAGCGCGCGGCGGCCGCGAAAATCGAAGCGCGTCAGCAAGAAGGCGAGCGGTACGCCGATCGCGAGCGACGCGACAACCGACCAGATCGACACGACGAACGTGGACCAGGTCGCTTCCCGGTCGGCCGGGCTCGACGCGAACTCGCGCCAGTGCGCGAGCCCGCCGTCGAACGTGCCAGCGATGACGGTGATGTTCGGGTACACGACCGACCAGAGCAGGAGCGCTAGCAGCGGTCCCGCGAGCAGCCAGGTGCCGACTGAGCGGCGGCTCACGGCGCGACTACCGCCACCGGCTCGCGGACGATCCGCACCGCGACGCGGTCGCCTTGGCACACCGCCCGGTCGATCGCGTGCACCTCGATGCGCACGCCGCCCGCGAGCTCCACTCCATACGCGACAAGCGTTCCCGTGAATCGCCGCTCGCGTACGGTGCCGGTCCACGCACCCGCGCTCTCCGGCGGCACGAACGCCAACGCATCGGGCCGGAGCACGGCGAGCACCGCGCCCGTCGCGGCGCCGGCCGCGCGCGCCGGATGCGTCACGCCGCCGATGGCGATCGCGACGTAGTCGCCATCCCGTCGAGCCGGCACAAGGGTCCCCGATCCAATGAACTCGGCGACGTCGCGCGACACCGGCAGGTCATAGAGCTCTTCGGGCGAGCCGACCTGCAGCAGCCGGCCGCCTTTGAGGATGGCGACACGGTCGGCGACGGCGAACGCGTCTTCCTGATCGTGCGTCACGAAGACGGCGGTGACGCCCAGCCGGTGGAGCGTCGAGCGCAACTCCTCACGCGTCGCGCGACGGAGCGTCGGGTCCAGATTGGAGAGCGGCTCGTCGAGCAGCAAGACGCGCGGCTCGATCACCAGCGCGCGCGCGAGCGCAACGCGCTGTTGCTCGCCGCCGGACAGCGACTGTACAGGGCGCGCGATAGCCGAGCCGAGCCCGACGCTGTCCAGTATCTCCGCCGCGCGCGCCCGACGCTCCGCCTTTGATGCGCCTCGTGCCTCGAGCCCGAACGCGACGTTTTCTCCGACGCTCATGTGCGGGAAAAGCGCGTAGTGCTGGAAGACCATCCCGAAATCGCGTCGCTGCGGCGGAAGCGCGGTGATGTCTTTGCCTTCCAGCAGAATCCGTCCCGCGTCCGGCCGCTCGAAGCCCGCGATCATCCGCAGCGTCGTCGTCTTGCCGGATCCCGACGGGCCGACGAGCGCCAGCAGCTCGCCGCATTCGACCCTGAGATTCACGCCGTCCACCGACGGCGACGCGTTCGAGCCGAAGCGACGCGTGAGACCCTCGAGCGAGAGCGTGCAGGGAGCCGTCACGATCCGCGCGAGCGGTTCCGGATGTTCGCGTCCCAGTACCGCATCCACTCGTCGAGATGCGCCGACATCAGCGCGCGGTCTAGCGGCATCGGCTTGATCGAGCCGCGCACGTCCTGGATCCACGCCGGCAGCTCCGCGGTCGGAATGTCCGTGCGCACGGGGATACGCGTGAATGTCGTCGCCGCCTCGAGCAGCGCCGGCTTCGACGTCACGAATTCGTAGTACGCCTTGGCCGCGTCGGCGTGCTTCGTGCCGCGCACGATCGCGATCGCGTCGACGAGCATCGGCGTGCCGCTCGTCGGGATCGACCACTGCACCTTGTAGCCTTTCTGCTTGAGAATGGCGATGTCCGGCATGTCGAACAGCGTGATCACGCCCTCCTGGCGGCCGAGCTTCTGGTAGAGCACCGTCGGGTTGACCGTGTACTCCTTCACGTTCGCGTCGAGCCGCTTGAGCCACGCGTAGCCGGAATCGGGCTTCCCCGTCGCCGTCCATCCGCGCGCGATCATCGCGCCGAAAATCGCGCGCATCGTCCCTGACTCGATCGGATTGCGGATGAGCACCTTCCCCTTCCACTTCGGATCGAGCACGTCGTCCCAATCCTTCGGCGCATCG
>JBDUCS010000173.1:0-8374 GCA_040003335.1 Gemmatimonadaceae bacterium
CGTTCGACGGCTACCGGCCGCCGAGCATCTTCGAGATTCCCGGCGCGCGCGACGTGGCGATCGAGTTCCACTCGGTGTCGAAGACGTTCAACATGACGGGCTGGCGCTGCGGGTGGGCGGTGGCGCGGCCGGAGATCGCCTCAACGTTGGCGAAGGTCAAATCGTTTGTAGATACGGGGACGTTCATGGCGGTCCAGGCTGCCGCGGCCGCGGCGCTCGACGGCCACGCCTCGTGGGTGCCGGGCAACCTCGAGATCTTCCGAGCGCGCCGCGATGCGGCGGTGGAGGCTTTTCGCGCGGCGGGCTTCACCTGTGACGTACCTCGCGCCACAATGTATTTGTGGATCGAGCTGCCGGACGGCGTGCCAAGTGCGGCCTTCGCGGAGCGGATGATGACGGAGGAGGGCGTGGTGGTGATGCCAGGGTCGGCGTTCGGCGCCGGCGGGGAAGGATTCTTCCGCGTGTCGTTCATCACGTCGCCGGCCCGCATCGCCGAGGCGGCGTCGCGCGCGGAACGCGTGCTGACATCGTTCGCCGCCGCGAGCGCGGAGCTCGTGTGAAGCTCGAGCTGCTCCCCGTTCGCGACAAGCAGCCGGCCGGCGTCGTCTGGTCGGTCGTCATCCATCTGGTTTTCGGTGCGCTGCTGATCTGGGTGCTGGCGCTGCCGTATCCGCTGAGCCGTCTCTTCTCGAACGATCAGGGCGCGACGATCCCGGTCGAAAAAATCAGCTTTCTCCGGCTCCCCGATCGCGGGACGACGACCGCGGGGCGCAGCGGCGGCGACGATCGGCCGATCGCGCCGCGCGCACCAGAGCCACCGCGCCTGGTTGCGCCCACGACCGTGCCGACGACGATCCCGATCGCACCGGTGGCGACCCTCCCTACGCCCGTGACCGGCGGCAACGGCCCGCTGATCGGCCGCGGTGGCGCGGTGCAGGGCGTGACGCCGTCGTACCACGACTCGCCGCTTTGGGCGATTCCGACCGAGATCGCGACCGCGCCAAAGTCGGTGTCGCAGAAGCTCGACAGCGCGCTCTCGACGCGGATCGCGGCGCACAACGATACCGTCGACGCGTACTATCGCGGCCACAAGCTCGAGCGCGGCGATTGGACGTTCGAACGAGACGGCAAGAAGTTCGGCATCGACTCATCCGGCCTCCACCTCGGCTCAATCACGATCCCGAGCATGCTCCTGCCGCACTTCCAGCCGAACACGGCCGAGCAGTTGGCGAAGAATCGCGCGATCGCGATGGTGAACCAGGAAGTTCGCGAGAGTGCGCAGCGCGCGATGAACGCCGACGAGTTCCGCGAGGCGGTGAAGCGGATTCGCGAGCGGAAGGAGCGCGAGAAGCGTGAAGGGACGCAGGTGCTCACGCCGTGAGGCACGGTGATCACCGGTCGCCGATCACCGCCCCTCGACGCTAGTGACTAGCCACTAGCTCCTGAAACGGCCGGAACACGCCACAGACGATTCCGAGCAGCGCGAAGTCGTCGTCCTTTGTCACCGGGATCTCACGCTCGGCCGGATTCGCCGGTGTGAGGACGATCTGGCCGGCGCGGAGCTCGTACGTCTTTACGGTCGCGTCCTCGCCGAACCGGGCGGCGACCATCTCGCCGTGCTGGGCCGTGCGCGAGGGTCGCACCATCACGTAGTCGCCTTCGAACAGGCCGCGTCCAATCATGCTGTCGCCGATGATCTTCATGAAGAAGACGTCGTCGCCGGGTATGAAGCGGCGGTCCATCGTGATGAATCCCCTGCGATGCTCGGGGAGAAGTGCCGGCTCGCCGGCGTGGATCTTTCCGTAATACGGCACCGGCATCGTGCGGCCGCCGAGCTCGTGGCCGAGGAGCTTCACGCCGCGTGACCGGGACGCGTCGCGCTCGATGTATCCCTTGTTCGCCAACGCCTGCAGCACCTCGGAGACTGTCTTCGTCGACTTGATCCCGAACTGCCGGCCGATGTCGCGCACGCTCGGCTGATACGTGTTCTCGGAGAGAAAATCGATCAGGTAGTGGTACACCTTCGATTCGACCGGCGTCAGCGGTTGCGACATGCTGCTCCTCGTTCGTTTGTTGCTGCTCGGCGTCGTTCTCGCGCCGCGACTTACGCTGCGTCCCCATCAAGGGTGGCGACCGCCCTGTCCAACAACATCAACGCACGGTCGCGCCCCATCGCTGTGAGCACCTCGAAGATGCCGGGGCTCACGCTCATGCCGGTGAGCGCGATGCGCATCGGCTGGAAGAGCTTGCCGCCAGCAATGCCGTGCCGCCCGGCGAGCGCGCGCAGCCCCTCGTCCATCGCGCCGGCGTCCCACGCCGACAGCGCGGCCAGTGTCCCTCGGGCATCCGCGAGCAGCGCACGGGTCGACTCACGGTCCTTCCACTGCTTGGCGACGGCCTCCGCATCGTACGGAAAATCGTCGCGGAAATATGGCGTCGCCTGCCGCACGATATCGTGAATGGTGCGGGCCCTCACTTTCAAGAGGTCGATGAGGGCCAGGTACCAATCGTTACGTGCGGCGAGGCCGGCCCCGGTCGCCAGCCCCGCGGCGACGAGGTCGTGTGTGACCGTCGGTTCGAGCACTGCCGCCGGCGTGCGGCTCAGGTGCTGGCCGTTCATCCACTCCAGTTTCTTGGTGTCGAAGATCGCGGCCTTCTTCTGCAACCCGTCCGGTGTGAAGCGCTCGATCATCTCGGCGAGCGCCATGACCTCGATGTCGTGGCCGGGCGACCAACCCATCAGCGCGAGGAAATTCACCATCGCGCTCGGCAGAATGCCGTCGTTTCGATAGTCGCCGACGGCGGTCGCGCCGTGCCGCTTGCTCAATTTCTTGCCGTCCATGCCATGGATCATTGGCACGTGCGCGAATCGCGGGAGCGGCGCGCCGAGCGCGCGGTAGAGGAGAATTTGCTTCGGCGTGTTAGAGATGTGATCGTCGCCGCGCATCACGAGTGTGACCCGCTGGAAGATGTCATCCGACACAACGGCCATGTTGTAGATCGGCGTGCCGTCGGAGCGGAGGATGACGAAATCCTCGATGTCCTTGTTCGGGAAGGCGATGCGCTCGTGCACGAGATCGTCCCACTCCGTCTCGCCCTCGGGGACGCGAAAGCGGAGCGTGTGCGGCATGCCGGCCGCCACGCGGCGGTCGATCTCGTCCGGCGACAGGTGGTCGCAACGTCGATCGTACTTGAAGCTCTCCTTTTTCAAGTCGAACTTCTTGCGCTGCTCGTCGAGCTCGGCCGCCGTGCAAAAGCAGCGATACGCGGCGCCCGACCCCAGCAGCCGGCGCGCATCGGCCTGGTGACGCTCGACGCCGAGCGCCTGATAGACGACCTCCTCGTCCCAATCGAGGCCGAGCCACTGGAGACCGTCGAAGATCGCGCGCGTGCTGTCGTCCGTGCTCCGCGCTTTGTCCGTGTCCTCGATGCGCAGAAGAAAGACGCCGCCGGTGTGGCGCGCGAGGAGCCAGTTGAACAGCGCGGTGCGAGCGCCGCCGACGTGGAGGTAGCCGGTGGGTGATGGCGCGAAACGAACGCGAGGGAGTGAATCGGGCATCAACCATTCCGAAAAAAAATTGGTCCGCCGGAGAGACGGCGGACCGGAGAACGAAACGGAGTCGGAGGGATTCGAACCCTCGATAGGGTTTTAACACCCTATAACGGTTTAGCAAACCGCCGCCTTCAGCCTCTCGGCCACGACTCCCTCACGCCGTCGTCGCTCGAACGGCAAGCTGGCGAGGCGAGTCATAATAAAGCCCTTCGCGGCGCGCGCGTCAACGAGGCGCCGGCGGTTCCCGTTCGCGATCGTGACCTCGCGATGCTTGCGTTCGTGCGCGCGACCCTCATACTGAGCAGTGCCTCCAGCGAGGGCAGGCCCGGGAGCGGACCGCAATGGTAGACACATGACGTTGGCGAATCGCCCGCTGAGCGCGGATGAAGTAAAAGTCTTTTCGAAGGCGGTCGCCGACAGCGAGCGGCGAGCGGCCCTGCTCGGATCGGCCGGCGTGTCGCGCGCGCGCAAGAAGGCGATGGAGATCCCGCGCCGGCCGGCTGACGCGACGAGCGAGCTCGCGTCGATGGTGGATCTGCTGCGCAGCGCCGAATCGCTGCTGCTGCAGCAGCTCGGCGCGGCGACCGAATCGCAGGCCGCGACCGCGCTCGACCGCGAGCACTATCGCCGGCTGTTCGACGACGCCCCCGACGCGTACCTCATCACCGACGCCGACGGCATCGTGCTCGAGGGAAATCGCGCGGCGCTCGGCTTCCTGCGTTGCGATGCGGCGCTCGCCGTTGGCAAGCCGCTGGCGGGATTTATCGCCGCCGAGGACCGGCTGTCGTTCCGCGACGCGCTGTCGACGGCGCGGCGGGCGGACGGAGACGCGCGCTCGAGCTGGCGCGGGCGTCTACAGCCGCGTGCGCGAACGGCGAGCGACGTAGATGTCGCGATCGCGACCTCTCGGACGCGCGACGGGCGCGGCGTGCGCCTGCACTGGGCGATTCGCGAGGACCCGCGCGCTGAGCAAGCCGAGCGAGCTGGCGCCGCGACCGAGCCGCCGGTCGCGGCCGCGTTCATCGCCGAGCTCAAGCGCAACGCGCTGCTGGCGCGCTTTCCCGACGCCGTGTTGCAGCGACTCGCGCGCAGCGTCGCGATCGTTCCGGTCGGGCGCGGTGAGGTGCTCTCGTCGCCGGCGCTCAAGGGCGGCGACCGATTTTTCCCGCTGACCACGGTCGTCGGCCTCGTCGCCCGCACACGGGACGGCGAGACGCTCGAAGTCGCAACCGTCGGCGCATCGGGCGCGATCGGACTAGCCGGTCCATCCGATATCGTGGCGCGCGCGCACGGCGGCGGCTCGATCGCGCGTGTGACGTCCGAGGGACTTCGCGATGCCGCGAACTCCTCGGGCGAGGTGTGGGCGATGCTCGGGCGCTACGCGGGAGCGCAGTGGGCGGAGCTGGCGTGCGGGGCACTCTGCAACCGCTACCACACGCTCGACCAGCGGCTCGCCAAATGGATTCTCACGATGCACGATCAGACGGGCGACGCGCGCTTCGCGGCGACGCACGAATCGGTGTCGCGGCTGCTCGGCGTGCGCCGCGCCGGCGTGACGGTAGCCGCCGGCCGCATGGCGCGCGCCGCGCTGATCTACTATCGGCGCGGGAGCATCACCGTCGCCGACCGGGCGGGGCTCGAGCGCATGGCATGCGACTGTTACGCCACGGTGCGCGCCTCCTACGCGAGCGCGCTCGCTCCCGCGCGCATCGGCGACGCCTGACCCAACGAAGCACGAAGCGCCGAAGCGCTCGCCGCGTTGTCGTCTCGTGATTCGTTTTCCTGTTTCGGCGAGGGGCGCCCTCGAGCGACTGCGCCGCGCTAGTCTACGGCTTCACGACCTGCTCTCTGCCGTCCTCGTTCCTCAACTTCAACGAGGTGGCCGTTCCCTTCGCTTCCAAGATCACGTACGTGTCTTTCGTGTTGCTGGGACCGGCGAAGCTGAGCCCGGAAGCCGGCTCCGATGCACTGATCTTGACTGACGGACGGCCCTGCTCCGTGCTCAGTCGGAACAACACCGTCTCAGGGTACGCGTCACCGTTCGCCGACGTGCTCGCGGGGAGCACACTGAGGCTCGCCCGAACGCGACCCTGCTCGTCGACGATCTCGAGCGCCCGACCCCGCAGCACGGTCGGATCGCCCGCGGCGAAGGCGGGAGCTGCCTGGCGCGCGAGCGTGACTACCAGCAGCGCCAGATTCAACGCGGTGAGCGCGATGAGAAATCGTTGCGTCTTCATGGTGAGTCCTCCGGTGTGAGCCGGTCCGAGTGCGTGCCGTATCGCTGGCGCGAGCCGCGATCCGGGCGAGCGACGCGAGCGCCTAGGCCGCCCAGCGAAGGGAGTCGAGCCCTTGGAGACGGAGCGGCGCCTCTCCGACCAACGTGATCGCATGACCAGGCGGAGGGCGGGGGACTCGAACCCCCAAGGGCGGTGAAGCCCGGCGGTTTTCAAGACCGCTGCCTTACCAGTTAGGTCTAGCCCTCCGGGAGCGAAGTATCATCGCTCGCGGGCGAACGGACAACGGGTGCCCGCAACGACGAAACGCGGAAAACGAATCCTCGCCGCGCCGGCTCGGATTCGTTTTTTCGCGTTTGATTGTTTCGGGTGGCAGTTTCGCTTTGCGCGTTTCGTTTTTCGCGGTTAGAGGTCGTCCGCCCAAACGATGGCCTCGCGCGCGCGGTCGAATGAATAACTACCGATCAGTGTGGCGCCCGGCGGGAGCTCGAACTCCGCGGGCCGCTCCAGCGCGAAGGAGACGATGGCCGGGTCGCCGGAGCGCGCCGCCACCCACAACGCGCCGTCCACTGAGCGGAGCGAGATGCGACGGCCGGCAAGTGGTCCGGTGTGACAGAGGAGTGTCAAGGGAACATCGTGCACTTCCGTCTCCGGCGCCTCGTCGCTCGAGCCGCGCGATCGCAGGAAAGACCAGCCGGGATGATAGAGTGGTGTGAGCATGCCGCTCTCCAATGCATCGATCGGTCCACAATTTCCGAACGGACGGCGGCTCGCGTGCGTTAGCCAAGCGGAGCGGCGCTCGCGATCTTACAGCACACACATTTTCCTTTACACGTTGCACGGAGGAGCCGGCGTGCAGTTTCTGAACGTTGCGTCACTCGCGCTGGGGGCGATTATTTCACTCGGCGCCTGCAGCAAGCCGGCGCCACCCGCGCCGCCGCCACCGGAAGTGACCGTCTTCACCACGACAATCGAGACCGTGCCGGCGAAGCTCGAGTACGTGGGCCAAGCCGAGGCCTCGAAGCGTGTCGAGGTGCGCTCGCAGATCACGGGCGTGATCGTCGCACGGCCCTACGTCGAAGGGACCGACGTCGCCGCGGGCACGGTCCTCTTTCGCATCGACCCGACCACCTACGAGGCGGCCTACCGCGGCGCACAGGCGACGCTAGCCAACGCATCGGCGCGGCTCGCCAACGCCGAGCGAAACGTGGCCCGCATGCGGCCGCTGCTCGCCGAGCATGCGGTCGCGCAGGTCGATCTCGACAACGCCGAGACGGAGCAGCAACAGGCGCACGCGGCGGTGGATCAAGCCAAGGGCGCCGCCGACCAAGCGAAGAAGAACTTCGACGACACGTTCGTCCGCGCGCAGATCGCGGGACGCGCGGGACGCGCGCTGATGGTGTTGGGCGCGCGCGTGACCGGGCCGGGCGACCTCCTGACCACGGTCGAGCAGGTCGATCCGATCTACGTGACGTTCAACCCGTCGGACCGCGACGTGCTCGCGTGGCGCCGCGGCGAGACGACGCGTCGCATGCTGGCGTCGGGTGGCACGCTCGCGGTCAGCGTCACGCTAGCCGACGGCACCGTCTTCCCCCATCCGGGCAAGGTCGGTTTTGTCGACCTGGCGCTGCAATCGGCGACCGGCACGCTGCTGCTGCGCGGGCAGCTCCCGAATCCCGAGCATCTCCTCCTGCCGGGGCAGTTCGCGCGCGTCCACCCGCTCGGCATCACGCGCGACAGCGCGATCCTCGTTCCGCAACGCGCCGTGCAGCAGGGACTCAACGGCTCGTTCGTCTACCTGATCGCCGACAGCAACAAGGTGATCGCGCGCAACGTCGTCGCGTCGTCGTGGGACGGCGGTCGCTGGTTGATCGACGAGGGTCTCAGGGCGGGCGACCGGGTGGTGGTCGACGGCGCGCAGAAGGTGGCCGAGGGACGCACGGTGCGCCCGTCGCCGTACGTGCCGGCTCCCGACAGCGCGGCCAGGCGCGGCGACGCGCGCGCGAAGATCCCGGTGACGCGGTGAGTGCGGCTCCCACGGGCGCCGCGGCGGGTGGCGCCGAGCCCGAGATTCGCAACCTGTTCATTCGCCGCCCGATTTTGTCGGCGGTGATCTCGATCGTGCTCGTGCTGCTCGGGATCTACGCGCTGACGATTCTCCCGATCAACCGCTATCCCGAAATCTCGCCGCCCGTCGTGCAGATCAACACGTCGTACCCGGGCGCGACGGCGCAGGACGTGGCGCAGACTGTGGCGGCGCCGATCGAGCAGCAGCTGGCCGGCATTCCGGGCCTGCTCTATTACAAGTCGACGAGCTCGGCCGACGGCTCGATGAGCATGCAGGTGACATTCGACATCTCGCGCGACCAGGACCTCGCCGCGGTCGACGTGCAGAACCAAGTGCAGCTCGCGCTGCCGCAGCTTCCTGAGGAAGTCCGGCGCAACGGCGTGATCGTGACGAAAGCGCAGACGCAGATCCTGCTGCTCGCCGTGCTCTCGTCGACCGATCCGCGTTACGGACCCGAGTTTCTCAGCAACTACTCGAAGATCTACCTCGAGGACGAGATCAAGCGCATTCCCGGCGTCG
>JBDUCS010000419.1:0-2505 GCA_040003335.1 Gemmatimonadaceae bacterium
ACTTCGGCACACGCGCGAGCGTCGGCCGGTGGAGCACCTCGCCAAGCGTCTGCGTGAATTGCGCGTTCGTCACGGGTGTCGGCGCGGTCACGTTCACAGGTCCGGCCATCGACTCGCGGTCGATCGCGAAGCGGAGCGCGCTCACGACGTCCGCCAGCGCGACCCAGCTCGTCCACTGCGACCCGTCGCCCAGCGTGCCGCCGGCACCGAGCCGAAACGGCGGGAGCATCTTCGTGAGGGCGCCGCCGTGCGCGCTGAGCACGATGCCGAAGCGCGTGTTGACGACGCGAACGCCGGCGCGCGCGGCGGGCTCCGTCGCCGCCTCCCAGTCGCGGCCGACGCCGGCGAGGAAGTCGCTGCCCAACGACGACGACTCGTCGAGCACCTCATCGCCGCGGTTGCCGTAGATCCCGACCGCGGACGCGCTGACGAGCACGCGCGGCGGCGGCTCGAGCCGTGCGAGACGCTCGGCGAGGAGGCGCGTCGAGTCCACGCGGCTCGTGCGAATGTCGTCCTTCACCTTCGGCGTCCAGCGCTGCGCGACCGATTCACCGGCCAGGTGCACGACGGCGCCGAGACCGGCGAGATCGCGCACGTCGAGCTCGCCCGCCGACGGATTCCACGGCACATCCTGTACGCCGGCGAGCGGCGGCGCGCTGCGGCGCACGAGCCGGCGCACCGTATGCCCGGCGCCGACGAGCGACGCGACGAGCGCCGAGCCGACGAGTCCCGTGGCGCCCGTCACGGCGACGGCCGCGCGCTCCGTCATCGCGCCCGCCTCACGTCCTCACCGTCTGATGCGGAGCGCCGCCGAGCCGCGCCAGCTGCTTTTCGATCGCGCCCAGACGGTCTACCAGCTCGCGGTGGCGCATCTCGTCATCCGAGGGGTGCGCGGCGACGAACGTGAGTGCGCCGCCGACCTCGAGCCGCGCGCACGAGACTTTCGACAGGTCGTCGATCCCCTGTCGCCGCGCCGCCGACTGGAGCTCGGCGAAGGTGATCAGCTCGCGCTTCAGGTGCCTCTCGATCACGTGGCCGTCCTTGACGAGAATCAGCGAGTCGCCCTCGGCGAGCCGCTGCACCTTCGGGTGCAGATAGAAGTAGCGCACGATGAGGTAGTTCACGATCAGCAGCGTCGCGCCGCCGACAAGTCCGCCGACGACGGAGTTGTCGTTGCCGATGATCGCGTTCTGCACCGTGTTGGACAACATCAACAGCACGACGAGATCGAACGGGTTGAGTTGCCCGAGCTCGCGCTTCCCGGCCAGCCGCAGTCCGATCAGGAGAAAAAAGTACACCATGAGCGTGCGGATGAACTTCTCCACCAGCGGCACGCCGGGCACGAGCAGGTCCGACCAGATCATCGATCCGAGCCGCTCCGGAAACTGCGCGCCGATCACGAACAGCTGGGACGAGATCATCGAGGCCTCTGTAAAATCGACAAGAAACAAAAAGGACCACACGCGGCGCCAACAGTTCATCGTGCCTTCAGGAAGTCGCGCCGGCAAGCGCACCCCCTGGCCCCCAACACCATTCTTCTATTTTTTCTCGTTTCTAGTCCCTGATTCGCTCCTTCTGACTGGCACCCCGCGATGTCGGATCATACCCCCGAGCTCCTCTACCTGCTGCACGGCGACCCGTCGGACCTCGCCGAAATGCTGTCGACGATGCGCGCCGCCGACGTCGCCGACGCGATCAACCGGCTCGACCCGCCCGCGGCGGCCAAGGTGCTCGCGGCGCTGCCGTTCGATCTCGCCGGGCAGGTGCTCGACCAGCCCGAGCTCGAGGACAAGGCAAAGATCTTTGGCGCGCTGGTGCCCGCCGCCGCCGCGCCGCTAATCGAGGCGATGTCCGCCGACGAGCGCGCCGACCTTTTCCGCCGGCTCTCCGAGCCGGAGCGCGCCCGCTTCATCAAGCTCCTCGGCGCCGAGACGAAGAAGGAGCTCGAGCGGCTGCTCGACCACGCGCCGGACACGGCCGGCGGCATCATGACGACGGAGTTCGTGAGCGCGCCGGGGAGCTGGACGGTCGACGAGACGCTGCGCTACATCGGTGAGGTCGGGGGCGCGAAGGAGACCGTATACATGATCTACGTGCTCGACCGCGAGCAGCGGCTCGCGCACGTCGTGTCCCTCCGCGATCTCCTCCTCGCCGAGCGGCATGCGATGCTGATGGACGTCGGGCCGCAGCGCAAGCCGCTTTCGGTGCATGTCGACTGCTCGCGCGACGAGGCGACGCGGATCATCTCGAAGTACAATCTCCTCGCGCTCCCGGTGGTCGATGAGCGCGACCACGTGCTCGGCATCGTGACCGTCGACGACGTGATCGACGCGATTGTGCAGGAGCGGTCGGAGGACGTCGTCCGATTCGGCGGCATGGAGGCGATCGACGAGCCGTACAGCGATCTCGGCTTCATGCAGATGATCCGCAAGCGCGCGCCGTGGCTCTGCGCGCTCTTCCTGAGCGAGATGCTCACGGCGACGGCGATGCAGCGCTTCCAGGGCG
>JBDUCS010000174.1:0-8272 GCA_040003335.1 Gemmatimonadaceae bacterium
ACGAGGCGGGTGTTGGCCTGGATCGAGTCGACGATGACGGGCGCGGCGGGATTCGAGATGTCGATCGCGTACACGCGGTCGCCGCCGCCGTGGGTGCCGAGGTAGGCGACGTTGCCGTTCGGATGAATCCAGACTTCGGAGGTGAGGAACGCCGTGCGCGCCACGCGCGCGACGATCGTCACCTGCCGCCGTACATCGCGCGGCTCGACCTTGAACACGGCCGCGTTGCTCGCCGGTCCAAAGCTGGCCGTCACGAAGTATTCGCCCGGATCGTAGGCGACGAACGCGCCGTCGGCTTCGATCACGCCCTTGCCGGGCGCGAACGTCCACGAAGGAATCAGACCGTCCACCGCGCGCCCCGCTCGGTCCTTCGCGATCGCCTTGAAGCGCACGACGTCGCCCGTGCGCGCACGCGGATGATCGGGGGTGATCTCCACCGTCGCGATCGTATTGGCGATCACCTCGATCGGCATCGCCGCTCGCGCCGCGCCGGCGTTGGCCGTGATCGTCGCCTTGCCCGGTGCCACGGCCAACAGCAGGCCATCGCGGTCGACGCTCACGACGGCCGGCGCGCTCGAGCTCCAAGCGATCGGATCGCTGCGTTCGTCGTTGGACTTGGCGAAAGCCGACGCCTCGACGTGCAGCCGCTGGCCGGCGACGAGCTTCGTCGGCCGTGGGCTCACCACGACGCGCGCCGCGGGGCCGGGCACGACGCTCATCGGAAAGCGCTCGATCTTCGGCTTGTAGCCCGGCACGATCGCCGTGATCGTCACCGACATCTTGCCCATCGATCCGCCGACGACCATCCCCGACGTGTCGACCGTTCCCGCGCTGCCGACGGCGTTGTAGAGGAGCTTCACGTTCGGCACGCGCTGCCCGCCCGCGTCGAGCGCCTGCACGGTGAGCTTCACCGAATCGCCCATCGCGACGCTCCGCGCCGCCGGCGTCACCGAGATCCTGACGACGGGCGACGCCGGAATCGTCGGCATCTGCGGCGTCTGGACGTGGAGCGCGAGCAGGAAAGAGAGGAGCATGTGCGGTACCGGATGACGGCGGAGTGTTCGGTGATGCGTGATCGGTGTTCGGTGTTCGGTATTCGATTCGGGCTGCTACAAGCGGGATCAGCGGCGGATGCTGGCATCAGTTACCCGATCAGCGAACACCGATTACCGATCACGGCCCCTCATGGCGTCAGTGCCTTGGGCTCAATCCGAACCACCCACAGCCCATTGTACATATCGTTCACGTACGCTAGTCCGTCCCGGACGACGACGCCCCACGTCATCGCCGCGTTCTGCACCTTGCCGTCCATGTCGGCCGGGTTCAGGTGTCCGATCTCGCGTGCCTGCGCGCGCAGGTCGCCGCGCAGCTCGCCCGAGATGTCGAAGACGCGGAAGCCGGCGTTGTAGGCGCCCATGTAGAGCGTATCGCCCGCGACCCAAATGTTGTGCACGCCACCGAATTCCGGCTCGTACCAGGCGACGATCCTCGGCTTCGCGATGTCGCTGACGTCCACCACCTGCAGGCGGCCGTACGCGCGCCCCGCCGCCGCGTCTTTCGCGCCGGTGACGCCCTTCGATGGGAACACCTCGTCCGCGATGAACACGTAATTCTTGTGGCGCCACGCCGTATGCGTGCCGCGAATGAATCCGGGACCGCCCGTCGCCTCGACGTCGCGATACAGCTCGTTCAGATCATACTTGAACTGCGACACGAGCTGCGGGTTGGACGGCGAGCCCCCCTTTACCCCGTTGCCGATGTCCAGCACGACCAGGCCGTCGTTCCAGTAGCTCGCGTACAGCAGGCCGTTCTGGATGTCGATGTCGTGCAGCGTGCGGCCCGCGTCGGCGCGCGGCGTGCGCCACTGCGCCACTTCCTTCGGGTGGTACGGATCGCCCAGATCGATGATGTGCAGTGCGCCCGTGCCGTCGTTCGTGATGTAGGCGTGGGTGCCGAACTTGGGCTGCGTGTACACAAAGCTCGAGTGCACGCCAGCCGTCACGCCATCCGTGAACTCGCTGATCACCTTCGGATGCGCGGGATCCTCGAGCGACGCGATCACGATCCCGTTCTTTCTGTCGCTCGCGCCCTCGCGCGTGAAGACCATGAGTTTGCCGTCCGCCGTCGTCATGATGTCGTTGACGCGCCGCGTGTTGGCCATGATCGAGTCCGTCACCGTCGGCTTCGCCGGATTCGAGATGTCGATCGCGTACATCCGGTCGCCGCCACTCCCCGTCCCGAGGTAGGCGTGCTTGCCGTCGGGATGCAGCCAGACCTCTTCGGTCGTGAACTGCGAGCGGCCCAGCCGGCCCACCACCGTCAGCGGACGACGCACATCCCGGTGGTCGAGCGTCACCGTCGCGGTCGCGCTGCGTCCGCCCAGCGTCGCGGTCACGACGTACGCGCCGGCGTTGTAGCCGACGAACGCGCCGTCGGCATCGATCGCCCCTTCGCCCGGCGCGAAACTCCAGCTCGGTGACAGCCCGGCGATCACCTTGCCGCCGGCGTCCTTCGCCGTCGCGGAGAATCTGATCACGTCTCCCTGCCGCGCGGTGGCGCGCTCGGGTGTGAGCGCGATCGTCGCAATGGTGTTCGCTACGACCTGCACGTCCATCGTCGCGCCCGCCGGGCCCGCCCGCGCCGAGATCGTCGCGCGGCCGGCGCCGACCGCGTGCACCATTCCGTCCTCGCCCACCCGCGCCACGCCGGGCGCGGAGCTGGTCCACGTCATCTTGTCGCGCGTCTTGTCGTGCGCCACGGAATACGACTCGGCGCCCAGCTTGAACTGCTGGCCGACGACCAGCTTGGGCACGGCGGGCGCGATCGCCACCGAAAACGCCGGACCGGCCACCATCTTCACCTCGACGCGCTCGATCATCGGCTTGCGCCCGGGCACGAGCGCCACCACGGCGACCGGAAGCGTTCCCGTCGATCCGGAGTGCACGAGACCCGTGGTGTCGATCGCGCCCTCGAAGCGGCCGCCCGCGGCGACGAAGCGCATCTTGATGTCGTCGAGCTTCTTGCCGCTCGAGTCGAATGCCTCGGCGCGGAGCCGGAGCGTATCACCGGCAATCACCTGCAAAGGCCGCGGCGTGATCGCGATGCGCGCGACGGGCGAGGCTGGAAGCGTGACCGGCGGCACCTGCGGCGCCCCCTGCGGCACCTGCATCGCGCCGACGAAGGCAAACAGAGAAAGGATCATGGCGGGCACTCGGATCGATGAAGGGGAGGACAGCGAGCAAGATTTCGTCGCTTGCGCGGGTCGTGTCAATGCTTGCGGTGATCGGTTATCGGGGCTCGGTTCCCGATGTGATTCGGTCGTCGGCATACGCACCAGCCCGAACACCGGGCCCCGAACACCGATCACCGCACCCGTTGCGCCCACAGCTATTGTTTAAAGAGATGAGTTGGATCTCGCTCTCGGCAACGCTCGCGCTCCGCGCGGTTCGCCGGCCAACGCTGGCGGTGGACCTGCTCCGGGTCGCGTGGTACTTCCGCCGACGACGGTGGTGGGCGCGGCCGCCGTTCCTTCCGCTCCCCGATCGCGACTACGTGCGCTGGCGGATGCACACCGCGTACGGCGAGCACGAGATCGTGCCGCCCGCCGAGGATGTCATTCGGTACGCGCGGTGGGTCGGAGGGCGGCGGTGATCGCCGCGCCCGGCGCCGTTCGCTCCGAGCGCATCAAGGCGCAGGCGTACGGGCTCGGCTTCGATCTCGCCGGCATCGCCGTGCTCGGTCCGGTGGAGACAGCGCGGTACTTCGAAGAATGGCTCGCCGCCGGACACGCGGGCGAGATGACCTATCTCCCCAAGTGGGCTGACAAGCGCCGCGACTCGCGGCTTCCATTTCCGGGCGCGTCGAGTGCGATTGTCGTCGCGATGAACTACGGCGGCACCCGGCCGCCGGGCCCGGTCGCCCGCTACGCCCGCGGCGATGACTACCATGATGTGATGATCGCGCGCCTCCGCGAGCTACACCGCTGGCTTGAGCGCGAGCTCGGCCACGAGTTGCTCGGCAAGGCGTACGTCGACACGGGTCCCATCCTCGAGCGCGACCTCGCGCGACGCGCGGGGCTCGGGTGGTTCGGCAAGAACACGAACCTGCTCAATCCCTCGTTAGGCAGCTTCTTCTTTCTCGGCGCGCTCTTCGTGGGCGAAGCGCTCGAGCCCGATGCGCCATTCGAGGCCGACCGCTGCGGCACGTGTACGCGCTGCATCGAGGCGTGCCCCACCGCGGCCATCATCGAGCCGCGCGTGCTCGACGCGACGCGATGCATCTCCTACCTCACCATCGAGCAGAGAGGCCCGATCGAGCCCGAGCTGCGAACCGCGATCGGCGACCTGCTCTATGGATGCGACATCTGCCAGGACGTCTGTCCGTGGAACGAGCGCTTCTCGCGGGAGCCGCGCGAACCGGCATTCGATGCGCGCGCGGCGATCGCCGGAAAGGACGCGCGCACGCTCGCCCGCGAGGTGCTCGCGATGGACGACGACGCGTACCGCGCGGCGTTCAGCCATTCGCCGATCAAACGCACCAAGCGCCGCGGCCTGGCGCGCAACGCCGCCGTCGTGCTCGGGAACATCGGTACCGCGGAGGACGTGCCCGCGCTCGTCGCCGCACTGGCGCACGACGAGCCGCTCGTGCGCGACCACGCGGCGTGGGCGCTCGAACAGATTCAGGATGTGCTCAGGTGAGGATCATCGGCGGCAAATTCGCCGGGCGTGATCTCACGTCGCCGGCCGACGCGCGCGTGCGGCCAACGGCCGAGCAGGTGCGCGCCGGCGCCGTTGGCATGCTCGGAGCCGAGATCACGGACGCGCGCGTGCTCGACCTCTTCGCCGGCACCGGTGCGCTCGGCATCGAGGCGATCTCGCGCGGCGCCAAGAGCGCGGACTTCGTCGAGTTCAGGCCGGCCAGTCTTCACGCACTGCGCGCCAACATCGCCGCCTTCCGGCTGCGCGATCGTACCCGTGTCTTCAAGCGCGACGCGATTCCCTTCGCCGCCGCGCTCGTCGCCGGCAGCTACGACATCGCCTTCGCCGATCCGCCGTACGGCTCGAAGATGCTCGACCTCGTGCTCGAGAGCTGGCGCAAGAGCGGGTTCTCCACCGTGCTCGTTCTCGAACACGCGCGCACCCACGAGCTCTCGCCCCAAGGAGAGCGCCGCCTGTTCGCCGACACCGCGGTCACGATCTATCGAGCGTAGCGGGCGCGACGCGGTGGGTACCTGCTCATCACGAAGGAAAAGGGAGGAGACTGCCGGAGATCGAAGTCCGCCGTCAGTCTTCTCTTTTTTCTTTTTTCTCGCGTCTCACCGCGGGCGCCACCACGGTTCCCAACAGCTCGATCGCCCTCATCACCTTCGCGTGGGGCATCGTGCCCACCGCCAGCTGCGCCATGAACCGTTGGTGGCCGAACAACTCCTGCTGCGCCAGGATCTTGTCGATCACCTCGTGCGGGCTTCCGACCGCGAGCGCGCCCTTCGGCGAGCGCGACGCCTCGAACTGGCTGCGCGTCATCGGCGGCCATCCGCGCTCGCGGCCAATCGTCGTCATCGCCGCGGCATACGAGGGAAAGAATGCGTCGGCCGCGTCGCGCGAGCTGTCGGCGACGAACGCGTGCGAGTTGATGCCCAGGGGAAGCGTTGCCGGGTCGTGGCCCGCCTTCCGCGCCGCGTCGCGATAGAGCTGCACGAGCGGCGCGACGCGGGCCGGCTCGCCGCCGATGATCGCCAGCGCCAGTGGCAGGCCGAGCGTCGCGGCGCGCACGACGGAGCTCGGCGTGCCGCCGACGGCGACCCACACCGGCAGCGGCTGTTGCAACGGACGCGGATAGACGCCGCGATCGTCGAGCGGCGCGCGATGCCGGCCGGACCACGTGATGCGCTCCGAGTCGCGCAGCTGCAGCAGCAGCTCGAGCTTCTCGGCGAACAGCTCGTCGTAGTCGTCGAGGTCGTAGCCGAACAGCGGGAACGACTCGGTGAACGATCCGCGCCCGGCCATGATCTCGGCGCGTCCGCCGGACAGAAGATCGAGTGTGGCGAAATCCTGGAAGACGCGCACAGGATCGTCGGAGCTGAGCACGGTCACCGCGCTCGTCAATCGAATCGTCTTCGTACGCTCCGCCACCGCCGCCAGTACCACCGCCGGCGACGAGACGGCGAAATCGGGACGGTGGTGCTCACCGACGCCGTAGACGTCCAGCCCTACCTCGTCCGCCAACGTGGCTTCTTCCACCAAGTCGCGCAGCCGCTGCGCCGCGCTGATGGTCTGTCCACTGACGCGGTCCGGCGTCGTTTCCGCGAACGTGTAAATGCCGATCTGCATTGGCTAAAGATATTGGATGGGCGCTCTTGGCCGGTGCCTGGGCGGCACCGAGACCCGACCACTGAAGTAATATCGTTGACAGGCCGATAATCGTCATGCATGGTGAGCGCGACGCGTGTACGCCGCGCTTCACCGCTGCCTTCGAATCGCCGAACCATGCAGTCGTGCTCTTCCGCACGCTGGTTGGTTCGTACGCGTCTCCTTGCCTGCCATGAAGCGCATCGACCTACTCCCCTACGCACTTCTCCTCCCCGTGATGACGTTCGTCGCGGTCCAGGCAGCCGACTCGCCGCGGATCACGTCGATCACCACCGGCGCCATTTCGTCGGTGCCGGCGCGGGACGAGCATGCACCCGCCAGTCCCGCCACCGCCGCCGCGGGCGCCGAGGACCGCAATCCGGACGCGGCCGACGTGCGACGCCGGCTGCAGCAGGGAGAGCGCGGCACCTACATCTCCGAAATCCTTCGCCAGCGCGATTCCGCGCTGGCGCGCTGGCCGGAGCGGACGTCGCAGCCCGTCCGCGTCTGGATCGCCGCCGGCGAGGGAATGAAGGATTGGGATCCCGCCTTCGCCCTGCGCGTGCAGGACGCCTTCTCAGAATGGTCCAACCTCGGCATTCCCGTTCGCTTTATCTTCGTCCGCGACTCGGCCGAGGCCGACGTGCACGTCGCGTGGCTCGATCACTTCAGCGAGCCGATCAGCGGCAAGACGCTCTGGGCCCGCGATCGCCGCTGGTGGATCGTAGACGGCAACATCACGCTCGCGTTGCACCACAACGGCGGCGAGCCGCTCGACAGCCGCGCGGTGCAGGCGATCGCGCTCCACGAGGTCGGCCATCTGCTCGGCCTCGACCACACGATCGATACGGCGAACATCATGACGCCGAGGGTGCGCGTCCGCGATCTCTCCAGCGCCGACCGCGCAACCATGAAGCTGCTCTATTCGCTGCCGGCCGGATCGGTGAAGTAGCGGCGATCGGTGACCGGTGATCGCTGTTCGTTGTTCGGCATCCGACAACTGCACGGCTCGCCAAACGGCCCAGGCCTCGCGATGTTTTCGCGAGGCCTTCGTCATCCGTACCCGGTCGCCGGCGGGTGAACGAGCATCGATTGCCGACCACCGATCACCGAGGTGTCTGTGGAGGACGCGAACGCCGAGCACCGAACACCGATCACCGGCGATGACGACGTCCGCAACACGGACATCGTCATCGTCGGCGGTGGTCCCGCCGGACTCAGCGCAGCCATCTGGCTCGGACGATACCTGCACCGCGTAGTGCTCGTGGACTCCGGCGATCCGCGGAACTGGCAGACGCGCGGCATTCACGGATACCTCGGCATCCCGGTCTGCACGCCCGCCGAGCTGCGGGCGTCGGGACGCGACGAGGCGCGGAAATACGGTGTGGTGCTCATCGACGACGAAGTCTGCACGATCGAGCACCACGCCGACGAGCGATTTCGTTTCACCCTGAACGGCGGCGCGGTGATCGAGAGCCGGCGCGTGCTATTGGCGTTCGGCATCAAGGACATCTGGCCCAACGTTCCCGGTCTCGAGCATGTCTATGGCGACACCGCGCACCATTGCCCCGACTGCGACGGCTACGAGGCTCGCGACAAGAAAGTCGTCGTGATCGCCTCCGGCCGAAGCGCGGTCGGCATGGCGCTCTCCCTCACGACGTGGACGCGGCAGATCGTCATCTGCACGGACGGACAGCCGGCCGACATCGACGCCGTGAATCTGGCCAAGCTCGACGCGCTCAACATCCCAGTGCTCGAGACAAAGATCACCGGACTCCGCGCGCAGGCGAGCGAAGTGCGCAGCCTCGACCTCGAGGGCGGCATGGTCCTCGACTGCGAGCGCATCTTCTTCGCGGTCGGTCAGTACCCCGCGGACGACCTCGCCGAGCGGCTCGGCTGCACGCGCGACCACGAGGGACTCGTCG
>JBDUCS010000175.1:0-8210 GCA_040003335.1 Gemmatimonadaceae bacterium
ATGCCGAACGTGCGCGCGTACTCGAGCGCCGAGCGCATGAGCTGCGCGCTCACGACCGGTTTGCCGTCGTCGCTCACGGCGACGGCACCGGCGCCGACCATCTCGCCGAACTCGGCCAGCGTCTCCCCTTTCTGAGCGACGGAAATCGCGCCGATCGGATAGACGCGTGCCGCCCCGGCGCGCATCGCTTGCCGGATGATGAAGCCGACCGCCGCCTGATTGTCAGTCACCGGATCGGTGTTCGGCATGGCGCACACCGCCGTGAAACCGCCGGCGGCCGCCGCGCGCGCGCCGGTGGCGATCGTCTCGACGTCTTCGCGGCCGGGTTCGCGGAGATGGCAGTGCACGTCGATGAAGCCCGGAGCGACGATCGCACCATCGCAATCGATCACCTCGGCGTCGTCCGGTGCGTCGATCGCACCGCCCAGCGATGCGACGAGTCCGTCCACCAACAGAACGTCGCCGACCTCCTCGAGCTGCTGCGTCGGATCGATGATGCGGCCGCCGCGCAGCACGAGCGGGCGCGTCTGCCGCATCACCGATCGCCCCCGCCGCCCTTCGCCGCTTCGGCCAGCTCCGGGCGTCCGCCGGCCAGGAGATAGAGCACCGCCATTCGCACAGCGACGCCATTCGTCACCTGGTCGAGGATCACGCTATGCGGGCCGTCCGCGACATCCGAGTCGATTTCCACGCCGCGATTCATCGGTCCTGGGTGCAGAATGAGCACGTCGCGGGGCGCGCGGTCGAGCCGCTCGCGCGTCACGCCGAACACGCGATTGTATTCGCGCAACGACGGAATGTAGCCCGCCTGCATCCGCTCGAGCTGCAGGCGGAGAATGTTCAGCGCGTCGGCCCACTCGATCGCTTCCTCGATCCGATTGAAGACCGTCACGCCGAACTCGTCGATCGCGTTCGGCAGCAGCGATCGGGGCCCGCACACGGCGACTTCGGCGCCGAGCTTGAGGAGTCCCCAGATGTTCGACCGAGCGACGCGCGAGTGGAGAACGTCACCGCAGATGCAGACGCGCCGACCGGCGAGATCGCCGAAGTGGTCACGCAGCGTGAGCAGGTCGAGGAGCCCCTGCGTCGGATGCTCGTGCTGTCCGTCGCCGGCGTTGATCACGTTCGACTCGATGCGGTGCGCGAGGAACTCGGCCGCGCCCGAGGCGCCATGGCGAATCACCACCATGTCGATGCGCATCGCCTCGAGATTCCGCGCGGTATCGACCAGCGTCTCGCCCTTGGAGACGCTCGAGCCGGTGGAGGCGACGTTGACCGTGTCGGCCGACAAGCGCTTTTCGGCGAACTCGAACGAAATGCGTGTGCGCGTCGATGCTTCGAAGAAGAGATTGACGATCGTCGAGCCGCGCAGCGTCGGCACTTTCTTGATCGCCCGCTCGCTGATCTCCTTGAACGGCTGGGCCGTGTCGAGGATGAGGCGGATCTGATCGGGAGTGAGCGGCTCGAGCGCGAGCAGATCCTTCCCGAGCGCACTCGTCACGAGGAGCGCTCTCCGCCCTTGTCGCCCGCTCTCTCCGGCGCGTGCACAATCACGACGGCATCGCTGCCGTCGAGCTCCTCGACCATCACCTCGACACGCTCGCCGGCGCCCACGGTCATGGTCTTGCCGACCACGTCGGCGCGGATCGGCAGCTCGCGGCCGCCGCGATCAACCAGCACCGCGAGCATGATGCGCGCGGGCCGGCCGAAATCCGCGAGCTCGTCCAGCGCCGCGCGCACGGTGCGGCCCGTATACAAAACGTCGTCGACGATCACGACGCGCTTGCGCTCGAGATTCCAGGGCAGATCGGTCGGGCCGACGACGGGGCGCGGTCCGACCGTCTGGAGATCATCGCGGTAGAGCGTGATGTCGAGCGCGCCGCGCGGCACGTCAACGCGTTCTCGCTCCTTAATCAGTCGAACCACGCGATCCGCGAGCTGCACGCCGCGCCGCTGGATTCCGACGAGGATTAGGTCGTCCGTACCCTCGTTCAGCTCGACGATCTCTTCCGCCATCCGCCTGAGTGTGCGGTCCATGGCGCGTGCATCGAGGATCGTATGGTCGCTAGGCATGTGGCCGCAAATATGACCGGCCCGGACGAACAATTGAAGGGCGCGCCCGCTTGCCGCGCCCGGTGTCTCTCCACACACTTCGAGCGCGCCGCTCGCCGTCGATTCGACCGGAGCGTGCTCACGCCACCTCGATCGCCGCGTCGGCGGCTCGACACGGTCACGCCGGCGGAGTACAAGCTATCCTTCCGATCAGGCGTCGCGCCGCGATGGGGCGGCGCGATCCGTGCGAAGGTGGCATCAATCATGGCATACGTCCGCTACGTCCCTGAGGAGCAAGTCCCGCAGGGCGATCGGGTCTCGGATCGCGACAACGTGATTCGCATTCACGGCGTGCACTCGCGCGTCATGAAGCATCACTTCGACCTCCACGCCGAGTTGATGCGGGGCCCCGGTCCGCTGAGCCGCTTCCAGCGCGAGCTGATCGCGCTGACCGTGTCGGCGGCGAACGGCTGCGGCTACTGCGTCGAGCAGCACGTTGCCGGCCTGCGGCGCATCATGCGCGTGGAAGGGTGGCGCGACGCGGATCAGGAAGGCTTCGTCGCCGCGCTGACGAAGAATTACACGCTGGCGCCGCTCGCGCCCGCGGATCGCGCGATGCTCGACTACGCCGTGAAGCTCAGCCGCGGGTCGAGCATGGTGACGGCGGACGACATCCGCAAACTGCGCGCGGCGCGGTTCGATGATCGCGGGATTCACGATATCTGCGCCCTCGCCGCGTACTTCGCCTTCGCCAACCGCGTAGCCGACGGCCTGGGCGTCGAAGCGGGCGAATAGCGTACCGGTCACACCGGTGCGGTGACCGATCGCACGCGAGACTGGCACGGCGGCTCACGAACCGCTACACTCACGCCCATATTCCCGCCATCACGGCGCGCCGCGGTTTCGCCGCCGCGTGCGCGCCCCGCTGTCCGTCACTCTGAGGAGGACGCTGACGATGCTAACCAGGTCGGTTCGATTGCTGTCGGTTGCGCTGTCGCTCGGGGTCGTCGCGAGCGTACAAGCGCAAGGCTTCGGTCTTAACGAGATCGGGACCTGCGCCATTGGCCGCGGCAACGCCGTCACCGGAGCGCCCTGCAAGGACGCTTCCCTCATCTATTGGAATCCGGCCGCGGCGACGACGCTCAACGGCTTTTCATTTTATGGTGGCGCGGCGGCGATCAAGGTCGACGGCGGCTTCACTCAGGATTCGTCCGGCCGCTTCTACAAAGGCAGTGTGCCGCTCGCCCTGCCGCCGAATCTCTTCGGCTCCTACCATCGCGACAGGTGGGCGATCGGGCTCGGTCTCTACGTCCCGTACGGCCTCACGTCGCAGTGGCGCTCGGATTTTCCCGGCCGCTTCTCGGCACAGCGCGCGGCGCTGCAGACGATTTACATCCAGCCGAACTTCGCGTACGAGTTCTACAAGGGTTGGTCGATCGGCGGTGGCCCCGTGTTCGGCCGCTCGCACGTGCAGCTCAACCAGTCGGCAGACCTCTCCACGCTCCGTGTGACCGGACAGACGTTCACCTTCGCGCAGCTCGGAGTCGCCCCGGGTACGGAGTTCGCCCGCGCGTCACTCAAAGGCGATGCGAATGCGGCCGGGTACCACGTCGCGCTGTTCGGCAAGCTCGGCCAGAATATCACGGTCGGCGCGCGTTACCTCTCCGAGCTGAAGTTCAAGTACGACAGCGCCGAGGCGCGATTCGAGCAGGTCGCGACAGGCCTCACGCTCGCGACTGGCAACCCGCTCGGCGCTCCGGCCGGCACGCCGCTCGACGCGATCCTCGCGCCACAGTTTCTCTCGACGGGGGCGCTCAGCAAGCAGAGCGTGTCGACGGCGATCCGGCATCCGTGGCAGTTCGAGGCCGGCTTCGGCTTCACTGGCATCGAGCGCACGACGCTCAGCTTCGACATCGTCCGCCTCGGCTACTCGGGGTTCGACAAGCTGCCGATTGCCTTCCAGGGCAATGCCGTGTCGAGCAACCGCACGCTCCTCGAGGAGTACAAGGACAGCTGGACGTACCGCTTCGGGCTCGAGCACACGATGCACAACGGCTTCAACCTGCGCGGCGGCTACAGCTACGTGGAGACCCCCGCACCGGAGCAGACGGTGACGCCGCTCCTCCCCGACCAGAACCGCAATAACTACAGCGTCGGTGTGGGCATCCCGCTCAACGGCGACAAGGTCGTGCTCGATGCGGGCTACACGTACGTGCAGACCGCCGGCCGTCGTGGCCGCACGGGCGAGCGTGTCGAGGGGACCGCGAGCCAGACGGCGCCACTCGCGTCACTCAACAACGGCTTCTACGAGCTCAAGGCGAACATCTTCGCCCTCAGCCTCAAGATCAATTACTGACCGTGCTGACCGCACTTTTCGGAGACTCCGTGATGCCTCGCATTCGCTCACTCGCCTTCGGCGTGGCGGCGTGCGGCGCGGTCGCACTGGCCGCCTGCTCGAACGACCACAACAATTTCCTCAAGGCGCCGACGCCCGCGGGCGGCGCCATCTTCCAGAGCTACGTCGCGCTCGGCAATAGCATCACGGCCGGCTACCAGTCGGGCGGGATCAACGACTCCACCCAGCGCCAGAGCTATGCCGCGCTCCTCGCCGCGGCGATGGGCACGCGCTACGCCTATCCGTCGCTGGCGATGCCGGGCTGCCCGCCCCCCGTCAAGAATTTTCAGACGCAAGAGCGCGTCGGCACCGGCGTGATCACATCGACCACGTGCTTCCTGCGCGACCCGACGTCGATCGCCTTCGCACTCAACAACGTCGCCGTCCCGGGCGCGACGGTGATCGATCCGGCTTCGACATCGACCGCCTTCTCGAATTCGCTGACGTTCCTCTTCCTCGGCGGGAAGTCGCAGGCGCTCAAGGCGCTCGACGCCGATCCGACATTCATCTCGCTGTGGCTCGGCAACAATGACGTGCTCGCGGCCGCGGTGACCGGTCTGCTGGTGCCGACCGCCGGCGTGTCACCTGGCATCACCGCCGTGGCAACGTTCCAGACGAACTATGACAACACGATCGGCGTACTGACGCAGGCGCGGCGTCTCAAGGGCGGCGTGCTGATCGGCGTCGTGAACGTCGCGAACCTGCCGATTCTCTTCCCCGCGGCGGCGCTGTTCAATCCGGCCTTCAAGGCGGGTTTCGATGCGTTCGCGGGCGGCCCCACGACGCTCCTCCCGACGTGCACGCCACTCAGCACCTCGCTCATTAGCTTCCAGCTCGCGCCGACCATTCGGAGCGGTGCGCACCCCGCCCTCATCGGCTGCGAGAAGAATTCCGTGCCGGCCACCGCGGTCGGCGACATCTTCGTGCTCGATGCCGCCGAGCAGACCACGTTGGGGACGACCGTGGCATCGTACAACGCGTACATCCAAACGAAGGCTGCGTCGCTCGGCTTCGCGTACTTCGATCCGAACCCGCCGCTCGCCGCGCAGAAAGCGACCGGCGCGATTCCCACCGTGCCCAATCTGGCCGATCCGATCAACCCCTTCGGGTTGCTCTTCTCGCTCGACGGCGTGCACCCGCGCCGCGCGGCTCACGTGCTCGTCGCCAACGGCGTGATCGACGCAATCAACGCGAAGTACGCGACGACGCTGGCCCGCGTGCAGTAGGCTCAGGCTGCCACCGAAGCCGGACGGCCCCGCGACGAGCGATCGTCGCGGGGCCGTTGTCATATAGGTCACAACCCGTCGGCGCCGGCACTCGCGTTCTTACGAGACCCTTTCGTGACGCCGCTTTCCCGCGAGGGCAGACCCGGGTACTATTTAATGTTCGCTCGGCATCGCACGGGAGCGACGTCAGCCGCGCACCCCACGACCCCCGCCGCCATGAGACCATCACACACGCGTTTCTTCTCGCACGCCCTCGTCGGCGCCGGCGCCCTGCTCTGCGGGATCGGCACCCGAGCGTCGGCGCAGGTCGTCACGCAGTCGGCCGCCGGCGCCCAGGTAAGCGTTGCCGCACTCGCGAAGGCGCGAGCCGATAGCGCCCGCTATCCGTATACGGAAGCCGACGTCCACTTCATGTCGGGGATGATCGGCCACCACGCGCAGGCCATCGTGATGGCCGGCTGGGCGCCGACGCACGGCGCGAGCCCATCGGTCCGCGTGCTCTGCGAGCGGATCATCAACGCACAGCAGGACGAGATCGCCACGATGCAGACGTGGCTCCGCGATCGCGCCAAGCCCGTGCCGGAGGCGAGCGCGAAAGGAATGAAGATGATGATGGACGGCATGCAGCACGAAATGCTGATGCCCGGCATGCTCACCGAGCCCCAGATGAAGCAGCTCGATGCGGCGCGGGGCCCGGACTTCGATCGACTGTTCTTGGTGTCCATGATCCAGCACCACAACGGCGCCGTCTCGATGGTCACGGACCTGTTTGGGACGTACGGCGCCGCGCAAGACGAGACCGTCTTCAAGTTCGCGTCCGACGTCAACGTCGATCAGACGACCGAGATCGCCCGGATGGAGCGGATGCTCGCCGCCGTCACGCTCGGCACCCGCGCCCCGTGATCACCCTGTTGCCCAGTCTCGCCGTACCCAACTCCGCCCCCCACGAGGGATCAGTCATGACATTCGTATCTCAATCTCGCCGTACCGGAAGACGATGGTCGTCCACCGCGGTGGCGTCGCTGTCGCTCGCCGTCTCGCTCGCGGCATTGCCCGCCGGCGCGCAAAACATGTCGACGTCGGCGCCGAGCCCCGATCCGCGCGTCGGTCTGCGCGCCGGAAAGATGGACGCCGCCGAAGCGTCCTGGAACGTGCGCGTCCTCTCCAAGACGCAGCCATCAGAAAAATTCGTCGGCAGCACCATGTCCGACATCGCGTTCAACGGCAACTACGTGATCCAAGGCAGCTACAACGGCTATCAGATTTGGGACATCTCGAATCCGAGCCAGCCGGCGCTCAAGGTCGCGAACTTCTGCCCCGCATCGCAGAGCGACGTTTCGTCGTACAAGAATCTCTTGTTCGTCTCCGCCGAGGGGAATACGGGCCGCATTGACTGCGGCGACCAAGGGGTGAAAGACACGGTGAGCGCGGAGCGGATCCGCGGCGTTCGCATCTTCGACATCTCGGACATCGCGCATCCGAAGAACGTGGCCAACATCCAGACGTGTCGCGGCTCGCACACGCACACCGTGCTCGTCGATCCGAAGGACAAGGAGAACATCTACGTCTACGTCTCGGGCTCGGCACCGATTCGCTCGCCGAGCGAGCTGCCGGGTTGCGTGAAGGCGACGCCGGACAAGGATCCGAACTCGGCCCTCTTCCGCATCGAAGTGATCAAGGTGCCGCTCGCGCATCCGGAGCAGGCGGCGATCGTCAGTTCGCCGCGCATCTTCAACGATCTCGTCGGTCCGAAGTCCCACGGCGCGGCGCCGGATGACATGGCGCAGATGGCCGCGGCGAAGGCGCGCGGCGAGTTCATCGCCAGCTTCGGCGGGCAGGAGGTCGTTCTCCCGGCGCAGTTCACGAAGCCGATGCTCGACAGTATCGTCAAGCTTCGCGGCGGCACGGGTGCCGCCACCGCGGCCGACAGCGCCGCGCTCCGCGCGGGCATCCCCGCGCTCGTCGCGCGGATGACTGGTGGCGCGCCCGGACGCGATCCGAACGCGCCGCGTCCAGGTCCGACCCAGTGCCACGATATCACCGTGTTCCCCGCGATCGGGCTCGCCGGCGGCGCGTGCGAAGGCTACGGACTACTGCTCGACATCAAGGATCCCGCCCATCCGGTTCGCATCGGCGCGGTCGCCGACTCGAATTTCTCGTACTGGCATTCGGCGACGTTCAACAACGACGGCACGAAGGTGCTCTTCTCGGATGAGTGGGGCGGCGGTGGTCAGCCCAAGTGCCGCGCGACCGATCCGAGGGAGTGGGGCGCCGACGCGCTCTTCACGATCGTCGACGGCAAGATGACGTTCCAGGGTTACTACAAGCTTCCCGCCGCGCAGACGCCGCAAGAGAATTGCGTCGCGCACAACGGCTCGCTGATTCCGATTCCGGGCCGCGACGTCATGGTGCAGGCGTGGTACCAGGGCGGCATCTCGGTCTTCGATTGGACCGATGCCGCGCACCCGAAGGAGATCGCCTTCTTCGACCGCGGGCCGGTGGATTCGACCAAGATGGAGGGCGGCGGCTACTGGTCC
>JBDUCS010000176.1:0-8197 GCA_040003335.1 Gemmatimonadaceae bacterium
TCCCGAGATGAACAGCGAAGGCGTGGAATCGAGCCACGCGCCGGCGATGCCGGTGACGGCGTTGGTGGCGCCCGGCCCCGACGTCACGAGGGCGACGCCGAGATTCCCGGTCACCTTGCCGTACGTCTCGGCCGCCATCGCGCTCGCCTGCTCGTGCAGATTGCAGACGTACTCGAGGTTGGCGTTACGGCCCAACGAGTCGTTGAGGTGCATCGCGCCCCCGCCCGTCACCATGAAGATGTGGCGGACGCCCAGCTCGGCGATGAACTGCATCACGTAGTCGGACAGCTTGATCGTCACGGCGAGCGCGGGAGGCAGGGGTAAGGGCAGGGTCAACGCGCTGCGGTCGTCGACGTCGGGGTGAGGCGCGCGGCGAGCCCCGACATGCTGCGCTCCGAAGCGTAGTCGACGAGTCGTCCCTGTGCGTCGAGCACCGGCATCATGCGCGTGCGCCCAGGCAGACGCGCCTCGATCTCGGCCGGCGTCATCGTATCGCGCCCCGACACAAACTGCCGGGTCATGACGTCGTGGACGGGGGTGTGCAGATTCTTGCCGCGCACGAATCCATGACGAATGTCGCCATCGGTCACGACGCCAACCACGACGCCCGCTTCGTCGACCGCGAAGGCGATGCCCATCTGGTTGGCGTCGATCGTTTGCAGCGCGGCGAAGAGCGTCGCGTCGGCGGAGATCGTGAGCGCCGCCAGCTCTGGCCTGGCACCGCGCGCCGTGGCGCGACCGAGGACGCCCCCCGCCCACACGAGATCCGACAGTGCCGAGAGCGCGTCCTCGAATCCCTTGCCGTTCTGCAAATGCCCCATCCAGATCTCCGGAATCAGCGTCGGGCGCGACTGGAGCACCACAGGCAAGAGGTCCACGAAATTGATGTCGCCCTCGCCCACCTGCAGCCCTTCGCCGCCGACGCCCGCGCCGTCGGACACGTGCAAGTGCCGCACGTACGGCGCGACGCGACGCGCGAACTCGGTCAGGCTCGCGCCCGTGCGGTTGCATTCGAGCGCGGCGTGCGATGTATCGAAGCAGAGGCCGAGCCCACTCTCGCGGCAGAGCATCTCGGTGTTGTCGGCGTCGGCGATGATGAAGCCGAACCACTTGCCGCCGAAATACCACGGATAGGGCGGTAAGTTCTCGAGCAGAAGATCGACGCCGCTATGGTCGATCTGCTCGAGCGCGCCGAGAAGACGATCGCATGCCGCCCGGACATCGTACGCGCTGCGGCGCGGCGCCATCCCGCCAACGTGCATCACGATCTTCGGGCCGCGCACGCCCATCGGCGCGAAGCGGTGGGCGATCGAGCGCGTGAGGTCGATCGTCTTCTGAATGCGCGCCACCGACATCGTGCGCTGCGCATCGTCATCGGAGCAGAGGTCGATCAGCTGGTCGTAGCAGTACTCAGGGGCGTGCACCACGAGACCGTACGGATACGTGTCGCGCGCCAGGCCGCCCGGCCCTTCGTCGAGATCCCGGTCGCTGACGTGGAACTCGATGAACGACATCCCGGCGTCACCGAAGGTCTCGAGCAGCGGCTCCAGGTCCGTGAATCGCGCGACGATGCCCCACGGTGTTCCAACATCGATGCGGCCACGCTCGCGCGCGTGCGCGGCATCGCGTAGGTCGCGCTCGGTAAACGGCTCGTCACGCCGGAGTGGGCGCCCGAGCGTATGTCCGATGAGCTCGTCCATCCGTTGCGGAGAGATGCCCATGCCTGGACTCTTGGCGACAATCATGTCGCGAGTGATCGTCGTCCCCGCTGGAATGGGCTCGCGCGCGACGAGACTCTTGGCGAGCGTGCGGCGGTTGAGCGTCTCACCGCGGGTGATCCACCGATGCGCGACGCCGAGCGACAGCTCCACCTCGCGCACCGCGCGCACCTGCTCGGCGAACGTCGCCGGGTCGAGGCTCGCCGCGTGGTCGGGGCCGCGCAATGTGCGGTCCGTGGTGATGTGCTTCTCGAGCAGTCGCGCGCCCATCGCCACGGCGGCGAGGGAGATCGCGATCCCCGTGTCATGGCCCGAGTAGCCGACAGGCCAACCGGTCCATTCGCGCAGGCGCTGCATGAAGCGAAGGTTGACTTCTTCCGGATCGACCGGGTACGCGCTCACGCAATGGAAGAGGGCACACTGGTTGGTGCGCTCGGACACGAAGGCGAGCGTCTGGCGAATCTCGTTCTCGGTCGACATGCCCGTCGACATCAGCATCGGCTTGCCGGTGTCGATCACGCGCGCGATGAGCGGAAGATTCGTCATGTCCGGCGATCCGATCTTGTACGCCGGAAGGTTCAGTCCTTCGAGAAAGTCGAGGCTCGCCGCATCCCACGGCGTGCAGAGAAACTCGATGCCGCGCGACAGCGCGTAGGCGTGCAGCTCGGCGAAGTCGGCGTCGGTGAGCTCGAACTCGACGAGGAGCGGCACGAGGTACTGCAGCCCTTGCTCGCCGTTCCGCGGCTGGTCCAGAATGGCCTGCTGATAGACTTCGGTCATCTTACGCTTCTGGAATTTCACCGCATCTGCGCCGGCCTCGAGCGCGGCATCGACCAACTGCTTGGCGATGCACAGGTCGCCGTTGTGGTTGATCCCCGCCTCGGCGATGATGTAGACCGGCTCGCCCGGTCCGATGCGTCGGTCGCCGATGCGGATGTGCGTTTCCTCGAGCGTCATTCCGACCGATCTCCGATGGATGCGAACGCGTGGACGTCCGTCGTGTGTCGGACGCCGCGATGCCAGGCGAGCGTGCGGCCGATGGCGTCATCGAGTCCGATCCGCGCGACAAGCCCCAGCTCTTCTCGTGCGCGCGCCGTCGACGGGATGTAGCGCGTCGCCGGTCGTCCCGGATCCGCCACCGCGCCGAGCTCGAGCGGACGGCGTTCCCCGGCGACGCGCGCCACCGACGCCGCGATATCGGCGAGCGAGTGGTCTTCTTCCGACCCGACGTTGTAGGCGCGCGCCGGAACGCCGCGCAAGAGAATCGTCCAGAGCCAGACCGCGAGATCCGCGGCGTAGAGGTACGAGCGCCGGGGCGTGCCATCACCGCGCAACGACGGCGGCCGCCCGGCGAGCACGTCGCCGAGCAGGTTGCCGATCGCGAAGTGCGCGTCGAGCGGCAGCCCGGGTCCGACAAAGGCGAAGCACCGGGCAATCGTCACCGGCACGCCGCGCTGTGCCGTGAACACCGCGCCCAACAGCTCCGCGGCTCGCTTGCCTTCGGCGTACGCCGATGCCGGGTTGGCGAGATCGGGCGCGCCGGCCGCGTCCTCCCGCTGGTGCGTCACCGCGACAGGCTGTGAGCCGTAGATCGCGCCCGTACTCACGAGCAACGCTGGGGCGCCGCCCGACGTGGCCGCGAGCTCGAGCGCGCGACGCGTGCCGTCGACGATCGTGTCGAACATTAGCAGGTGGTCGTCCGCGTGTTGTTGTACGCTCGACTCCGCCGCCGCGTGAATCACGTGTGAGAAAGCGTGCCCCGGGGCGCGGAACGAGCGCACGTCGTCCTCGTGCAGCGTGATGGCGGCATCGTTGGCGATGTGCGGAGCACGGGCGCGAAACAAGGCGGCGTCTCTCGTGAGCAGCGTCGCGCGCGCGCCGAGGCCGAGGCGTGCGTTGGCGAAGAGCAGCGACTCGGCGAGCCACGTGCCGAAGAAGCCCGTGCCGCCGGTGATGAAGAGACGGGCGTCGCGAAGCGCTCGCAGCGCATCTCCCGCATGCTCCACCACGTGCTCGAGGTCGGCTCGCGGCAGGGGGCGCTGCGCGTTAACCATGCGTCGCCACCCGGCAGAACTCTCGCACCGAGCTCACCACGTGCTCGAGCATCGGCTCGGTGAGTCCGGGAAAGACGCCGACCCAGAACGTACCGCGCATGATCAGGTCGCTCGTCGTGAGCTCGCCGACGACGCGGTACTCCACGCCCTGGTACGCCGGCTGCCGCGTGAGGTTGCCGCCAAATAGCAAGCGCGTCGCGATCTTCCTCTCCTCGAGGTGCGCGATCAGCGCGCCGCGATCGAATGGCGCGTCGGGGCGCACGGTGATCGCGAAGCCAAACCAGCTCGGTTCGGCGTTCGGCGTCGGCTCGGGGAGAATCAGCACGTCGTCCATGTCGGCGAGCGCGGCGCGCAGGTACGACCAATTGGCGCGCCGCGCGGCGATGAACTCGGGCAGTCGCTCGAGCTGCGCGCCGCCGACCGCCGCCTGCATGTCCGTCGCCTTCAGGTTGTAGCCGATGTGCGAGTACGTGTACTTGTGGTCGTAGCCGTGCGGCAGCTCGCCTTGCTGCCAGTCGAAGCGCTTGCCGCAGGTGTTTTCCTTGCCCGGATCGCACCAGCAGTCGCGGCCCCAGTCGCGGAACGACTCGACGAGCTTCTTTACCGCCGAGCTGCGCGTGAGCACCGCGCCCCCTTCGCCCATTGTGATGTGGTGCGCGGGATAGAAGCTCACCGTCGCGACGTCACCGAACGTGCCGACGGGTTTGCCGTCGTAGGTCGCGCCGACGGCGTCGCAGCAATCTTCGATCAGCCACAGACTGTGCTTCCGCGCCACCTCGGTCACGGCCGCCAGGTTGAACGGGTTCCCCAGTGTGTGCGCGAGCATGATCGCGCGCGTGCGCGGCCCTACCGCCGCCTCGAGCATCGTCACGTCGATGTCGTACGTGGGCAGCGTGACGTCGAGGAACACCGGCACGAGTCCATTCTGGATCGTCGGGTTCACCGTGGTCGGGAATCCCGCGGCGACCGTGATGACCTCATCGCCGCGCTGGAGCCGCCTGTCGCCCAACGACGGCGACGTGAGGCAGCCGAGCGCGAGAAGATTCGCCGACGAGCCGGAGTTCACCAGCAGCGCGTGCCGCACGCCGCACGCGCGCGCGAACGCCTTCTCGAATTGCCGCGCGTACCGGCCCGTCGTGAGCCAGAAATCGAGGCCCGCGCTCACGAGATGCTCGAGCTCCGCCGCGCCGAACACCTTCCCCGACACGGGCACCGGCGTCACGCCCGGAACGAACTCCAGCGGCGGGAACGCCGCCGCGTGGTACTCCGCCATCTGCGCCAGAATGCCGGCGCGAATCTCGTCGGCGCTACGCGTCACCGGCGACGTACTCCCGGTACCACGCGATGGTGGGCCCCAACCCCGTGTCGATCGTGAAGCGCGGCGTCCAGCCGAGCCTCGCGCGCGCTTTGGCCGCCGAGAGATACTGGTGGCGAATCTCGTTGCGCGCCTCGTTGCGAACGTCGGGCTCGAACGACGAGCCCATCGCCGCCAGGATGCGGTGCGTTACGTCGAGCACCGTCAGCTGTTGCTCGGTCGAGAAGTTGAACGCCTCTCCCGCCAGCGCCGGATTCTCGCGCAGCGCCCGCGCCAGGTGGAGGTAGGCGTCGGCGCCGTCTTCCACGTAGAGATAGTCGCGGATGCTCGCGCCGTCCGAGCGAATGACCGGGCGCTCCTCGCGCAGCACGGAGCGGATGGTGCCGGGGATCAGCCGGTTCCAGTTGAGGTCGCCGCCGCCGTAGAAGTTGCCGCACCGCGTGATCGCAACCGGTAAGCCGTAGCTTACGGCATACGAGTGCGCGATGAGGTCCGCGCACGACTTGCTCACGTCGTACGGGTGCGCGCCTTGGAGCGCGGCGCTCTCCTCGTACGGCAGCGTCTCGTGGTCGCCATACGCCTTGTCCGACGACGCGATGACGATCGACTTGACGAGCGGCGAGCGCCGCGCCGCCTCGAGGAGCGACCACGTGCCGGCGATATTCGTCTCAAAGGTCGACACCGGATTGCGGTTGGCGACGCCGACGATCGTCTGCGCGGCCAGGTGGAGCACGGTGTCGATCTCGTACTCCCCGAGCGCGCGCTCGAGAAGCGCCTGGTCGCGTACGTCGCCGCGAATCACGCGCACGCGCGCGAGCGTGCCGCTCGTGACGAGCTCGCTCTCCGGCACCCAGTCCCGCACGAGGCACGCGACGTCGGCGCCGCGCTCGACGAGCGAGCGCACGAGCCAACTCCCGAGCAGCCCCGTGCCCCCGGTGACGAACACCGGGCGGTCACGCCAGAAGTGATCGGTCATCTCCAGACTTTCCAGGGAGCGCGCCCGTCGGCCCAGAGCGTCTCGAGCAACTGGAGATCGCGGACCGTGTCCATGCACTGCCAGAATCCTTCGTGGCGGTACGCCCGCAGCTCGCCCTTCGCCGCGAGCGCCTCCAGCGGCCCGCGCTCCCAGAGCGTGTCGTCGCCCTCGATGAAGTCGAGCACTTCGGGCTCGAGCACGAAGAAGCCGCCGTTGACCCACCCTTCCCCGATCTGCGGCTTCTCCTCGAACTCGAGCACCGCACCGCCGTCGTCCAGGCGCAGGCCGCCGAAGCGCGCCGGCGGCCGCACCGCGGTGACGGTGGCGAGCTTGCCGTGCGCCTCGTGGAACGACACGAGCTTGCGGAGGTCGACGTCGCAGACGCCATCGCCGTACGTCAGCATGAAGCGCTCGTCACCGACCCACTCCTTCAGTCGCTTGAGGCGGCCGCCGGTCTGCGTCGCCACGCCGGTGTCGATGAGATGAAGCGTCCAGTCGTCGACCGGCTCGCCGTGGGTCGAGACCGTGCCGTCGCCGAGACAAACCGATAAGTTGCGTGAGATGGCGTGATAGTTGAGGAAGTAGCTGCGCACCACCTCGGCTTTGTATCCGAGCGCGACGACGAATTCGCGGAAGCCGTGCGCCGCGAACCCGCTCATGATGTGCCACAACATTGGGCGGCCGCCGACTTCGACCATCGGTTTGGGCTTGAGCGCGGTCTCCTCGGAGAGACGCGTGCCCAGACCGCCCGCGAGAATCACGGTTTTCATTGAGAGAGAATCACGGTTTTCATTGAGAATAGAGTTATCGGTACGAGTAATGTCCGGCAACGTTGCAAATTGCGCTCGCACGCGACGCGCGTCTATCGTATGACGATCCCCTCCCCCCTGACGACACCATGCCCACGCCCTCGGCGCCTCGCCGCATCGCCATCATCGCGGGCGCCGGCCCGGCCGGACTCACCGCCGCATACGAACTCCTCAAGCGCACCGACATCACGCCGGTGATCTATGAGGCGAGCTCGGCCATCGGCGGCATCGCGCAGACCTTCAACTACAAGAACAACCGCATCGACATCGGCGGCCACCGATTCTTTTCGCGCAGCGAGCGCGTGATGAATTGGTGGTTCAACATCCTGCCGCTCCAGGGCGCCCCCGCCGCCGACACCGCCGAAGCGGGCCATCAAATCGACTACGCCGAGACGGTGCGCGTCGACCCGCTCGGCGGCGACGGTGAGGTGCTGCGGAAGGCGCCGGACCCCGAGCGCGAGGACGATGTGATGCTCCAGCGGCCGCGCCTGTCGCGGATCTTCTACCGGCGCCATTTCTTCCCCTATCCGATCTCGATCAACTTCTCCGTCGCGCGACGGCTCGGCTTGATCAACACCGGCTTCATCGGCATAAGCTACATCAAGGCGCAGCTCTTTCCGCTCCGCGACGAGACGTATCTCGACGCGTTCTTCATCAACCGCTTCGGCCGCCGGTTGTACGAGACGTTCTTTCGCGACTACACCGAAAAGGTGTGGGGCGTGAAGTGCAGCGGCATTCGCGCCGACTGGGGCGCGCAGCGCGTAAAGGGACTGTCGCTGCGCAGCGCGGTCACGCAGGCACTTAAGGATCTGATCACCGACGACGCCGCGCGTGCCAAGGAAGAACGGGAAACGAGCCTCATCACGCGCTTTTTCTACCCAAAGCTGGGACCGGGTCAGATGTGGGAGACGGTCGCCGCCCAGGTGAAAGCGAACGGCGCCGAGCTGCACATGGGACACAAGATCGTCGGCGTGCAGCTCGCCGATGGCGAGGTGGCGAGCGTGACGGTGGAAAGCGTCGCGACCGGCGAGCGGCGCACGGAGCCGTGCGAGTTTTTCTTCTCGACAATGCCGATCAAGGAGCTCGTGGCGATGACCACCCCGGCTGCGCCGCCGGCCGTGGCCGAGGTCGCGCACGGGCTCACGTATCGCGACTTCCTTACCGTCGGCCTGTTGCTCAGGAGGCTGCACGTCGAGGAGAAAGGCAAGCCGCCCGCGGCGACCGTGCCCGACAACTGGATTTACATCCAGGAGGGCGATGTGCGCGTTGGGCGCGTGCAGGTCTTCGGCAACTGGAGCCCGTACATGGTCGCCGATCGCGCGCAC
>JBDUCS010000177.1:0-8082 GCA_040003335.1 Gemmatimonadaceae bacterium
TACATCGCCATCGGCATCCTCGGCGCGACCGTCATGCCGCACAATCTCTATCTGCACTCGTCCATCGTGCAGACGCGCCGCTACGAAGAGAACGCCGCCGGCCGGCGCGAGGCGGTGCGGTACGCCTTCATCGACTCGACGGTCGCGCTCTCGCTCGCGCTGTTCATCAACGCGGCGATCCTGGTTGTTGCCGCGGCGACCTTTCACCGCGCCGGCATGACGGAGGTCGCCGAGATCCAGGACGCGTACAAGCTCCTCACGCCGCTCTTGGGCGTCAGCGGGGCGAGCGCGATCTTCGCGCTCGCACTCCTCGCGTCGGGACAGAACTCGACGTTGACGGGAACGCTTGCCGGCCAGATCGTGATGGAAGGATTTCTCGACATTCGCCTTCGCCCATGGGTGCGGCGCCTGATCACTCGGCTCATCGCGATCGTGCCGGCGGCGATCGTCGCGGTGCTCTACGGCTCGGAGGGCACGGCGAAGCTCCTGATCGCCAGCCAGGTGGTGCTCAGCCTCCAGCTGAGCTTTGCCGTCTTTCCGCTCGTTCGCTTCACGTCGGAGCGCGCGAAGATGGGGGAGTTCGTGAATCCGCCGTGGCTCAAGTTCCTCGCGTACGCCGTTGCCGTGTTCATCGCCGTGCTCAACGCATGGCTCCTGGCGCTAACCTTCCGCCAATGGATGGCGTGATGTACAAGCGCATCCTGGTGCCGCTCGAGTGTTCGCCGTTCGACGATGCGATTCTTGCGCACGTCCGGGACCTCGCGCGCGTGCACGACTCGTCGATCGTGCTGATTCACGTCGCCGATGGCTGGGCCGCGCGCAACATCCACGCGCTGAACCTGCGCGCGTCCGAGGAGATGGAGCGCGACCGCGCCTACCTCGAGCGCGTTGCCGACGCCCTCGAGGCCGACGGCTTTCCGGTCGACGCCGTGCTCGCCTCGGGCGACCCCACAGCCGAGATCACGGAAGCGGCCGAGCGCGAGCGCTGCGACCTCATTGCGATGTCGACGCACGGGCACCGCTTTCTCTCCGATCTCATCTACGGCAGCGTCGCCAATGCCGTGCGGCACCGCAGCATGGTGCCGGTGCTCCTCGTCCGCGGCGCGCGTGAAGCGTCGGTCGCTCCGGCGTGGCGGCGCAGCGCGAGCGGCGGCGCCGCGCCGGCGTCGTGAGCCGCGCCGTGCTCCGCGCCGCGTCGGCGCCCGTGGAGGACTACCTCAAGGCGATCTACGAGCTGGAGCGCGTCTCCGGCGCGGCGGCGACGAACGAAATCGCGCAGCGGCTCGACATCGCCCCCGCGTCGGTGAGCGGAATGGTGCGGCGGCTCGCCGGCCACAAGCTTCTCGCGCACGAGCGCTATCGCGGCGTGCGGCTCACGGCCGAAGGACGACGCGTCGCGCTGCGCACCATCCGCCGGCACCGCGTGATCGAGGCGTATCTGGCCGGCGCGCTCGGCTACGCCTGGGATCGCGTGCACGACGAAGCGGAGCGGCTGGAGCACGCGGCATCCGACGAGCTGGTGGACCGCATGGCGGCGGCTATCGGCGAGCCGGCGACCGACCCCCACGGTGCGCCGATCCCGACGCGCGACGGCGCGATCGAGGAGCGCTGGTTGCGCTCGCTCGCCGATCTCGCGCCGGGCACGCGCGCGCGGGTCGTGCAGGTGGGCGACGACGATGCGCCGCGGCTGCGCTATCTTGCCGAGCTCGGTCTCGTGCCGGGCGCCGCCGTCACCATCGTCGACCGCGCGCCATTTGGCGGCCCGATCCGCGTCAAAGTCGGGCGCGCCGAGCGGGTCGTCGGGCCGGCGCTCGCCGCCAGCGTGCTCGTCGAGTAGCGAGGCGAAGTCACCAATGGTACGAAAAGGTCGTCAGAGCCAGCTCGAGGGCGTCGCGCGCCTGCGACATGCCGCTACCCGCGTCGCGTGTCTGATCATGCTGCCGGCGGGACTCGGTGCCGGATGTCACCGCCAACCCATGGCCACCGCGATGAGTTCGCCTCTCCCCGCGACCTCCAAGTGGGAACACTGCTGGTGGACCGTGCTCGCCACACTACTGCCGCCCGACACGGTGGCCAGCCGCTTCCAGCGCGCCTTCGTGGCGATGGGACAAACCGGCGCGACGCGGAAGCACAGTGCCGACACCGCGTCGGCGCACGGTGGGCCAGCGCCGCTCGACAGCCTGTACGGTGGTGCGATTCTGGAGAGTCGCGCCGTGGCATTTCGCCAAGGGGACACCACGCGCTTCCGCTACTTTGTGGCGATCACGCCGCCGGTCGTGGCGCAATCGGCGCCACGCACCGTGCCTGCGCCGAGCCACATCGCGGTGTGCGGCGCGATCGCCAAGGCGGCGGCCGTTCCGACGCTCATGTATCGCCGCAGCCCCAACGCGGACGACAGTCTGCCGGTGTGGACGCGGATCCCGTGACGACCGTTCCGCCGCGCTACTCGCTCTCGTCGCTCCCCTGATCGGCGGCGCGCGCGACGCGCGCCAACCGCTCTGCCCACCCGCACTCGTCGCCCGCAACGGGCGTCTTCTCCATCGCCGCGAGCGCGAACAAGAGCGCGCGCCGGCGCGTGTCGTCGAGCTCCGTCCATCTGGCGAGCGAGCCCCAGAGCTCGGCCAGCGGATCGGCGAATCTCTCGACGAACGCGGTGAGACCACCGTCGCCGGCGCCGATCGCCTCCGTGCCCAGTGCGCCGGCGGCGATCCAACCCGTGGCGAGCCCACGGCGGACGACGAGGTCGAGGCCGTCCGCGTCGATCGCGCCGCTCGATACGAGGTCGAACGCTTCACGCAGGAGCGCCGCCGTGAGACGGTTGGCGACGAGCCCGGCGACCGGCAGGCGCACGATCACCGGCTCCCGGCCGAGGAGCCGGAGCGTCGCCGCGGCGCGATCGACCGTCGCCGGCGCGGTGCGCGCGCCGGCGCAGAGCTCGACGAGCGGCACCGCGTAGACCGGCTGCAGCGGGTGCGCGATCAGAAAGCGATCGGCGTACGGACGATCCCTGGCTAACGAGTCGGCAAGCAGCGTCGACGTGCTCGACGCGATGATCGCGTCGGGCGCCACAAATGCGTCGAGCGCCTCGAGCGCGCCGCGCTTGAGTGCGTCGTGTTCGGGGAGCGACTCCTGAATCCACGACGCGCCGTCGAGCGCGAGCTCGAGCGATCGGCTGACGCGGATCGAGCCCGCCCTTCCACCGTCGCCGACGCCGATGCGCCGCGCGCAGTCGAGCGCGGCATTCGCGCGCGAGATCGCGAGCCGTCCCGGATCGACGACGCGCACCTCGGCGCCAAACGCGGCGAAGAGCGCCGCCCACCCGCTCCCGATCTCTCCCGCGCCAATCACGGCGACACGCGCCGGTACGTTCATGTGTCCTCCAACGGATGCTCGTCCAGCCAGCGATCGGCGTGCGCGGCGCCCGCCTGCAGGTCGCCGCTCAGCCATTCGGCGAAGACGGCACGCTCGATCAATCGCAGCACGTCCGGCGCGCGCACGGCGGTGGCAACCGGAATCGTAACCGAATCGTGCCCGTTGAGGATGACCGCGCCGCGCCGGTCGTCGTCGGTCAACGAAACGGAAATCGCGCGCGGTTCCCACGTGGCGAGCGAAGCGTCGGCCGCCAACGCCACGGCGAGCGGGTCGTTGATCACGCAGCCGTCGAACGATTCGTAGCTCTGATGGAACTCCGCGTAGAACCGAAGCGCATCCGACCAGAATCGCGCGCGTTCGTCCTGCACGCCGGCCGCGGTCAGCGCGCGGATCGCCTCGCCAGGCACGGCGATACGCCGTGTGACGTCGAGTGGCACGAGACGCACGTCGAGACCGGCCCGCAGCACCGCGTCGGCCGCCTCGGGGTCGGACCACCAGTTGAACTCGCTCCATCGCGTCTGCGTGCCGCGCACGGCGAGCGCGCCTCCCATCACGAAGACGGCGCCGAGCCCTGCGGCGAGCGATCGGTCGGCGCGGAGAGCGTTGGCCAGATTCGTCAGCGGTCCGATCGCGCAAATGACGAGGCCGGGATACGCGCGCGCCGCCGCGGCCATCACTTCGGCCGCACGATCGGGCTCGTCGACCGGCCGCGTACCGAGCCGCGCGTAGCCGAGCCCTTCGTCGCCGTGCGTCTCCGGCGCCGCGCGCGGCAAGCGGCAGAGCGGCGCCGCGGCCCCCGCAACGATGGGCACCATGATCCCTTCGCGCCGCGCCACCTCGCGCGCGTTCCGGGTGGCGTGCGGTGTATCCACGTTGCCGTGCACCGTCGTGATCGCCACGATCTCGAGCGCGGGCAGCCGAGCCGCCAGCGCGATCGCCACGGCATCGTCGATGCCGGTGTCGGTGTCTATGAGCAGCGGTGTTCGGTGTTCGGTGTTCGGTATTCGACTCCCCACGTCCGCACCTCCCGCCATGCGTAGATTTCTACGGAACAACGTAGGTCGTTCGCGCGATTCATGCGTATGGCGCCGACCGACCGGCCGGCACCGAATACCGACCACCGACCACCGACCACCCATCTCCGTGCTCCTCCCCGTACTTCTCTGCGCACTCGCAGCTCAGCAGCGCGGCATCGCCATCGACGAACGGCTCGCGACAGATGCGCGTCTCAAGGTTGGCGACGTCGTCGTCATCGGCGCGAAGCCTGGCGGCAGTGCGGGTGATTCCGTCCGCATCGCGGCGATCGTGCGGCGCACCGCGGATCCGAGCGAGGTGGCGCGGAGCGACTACCGCGTGCGACTGCATCTGGACCAGCTCCAGACGCTCACCGGGTACGGCGATCGCGTCGACCGGTTCGCCGTCGCGACGCGCGGTGCCACCGCGACGGATAGCGCGCTCGCGCGCATCAACGACGCCGCCTTCGGCTTCCAGGCTCACCGCTCGCGCGAGATAGCGGTGCAGACGTCGCAGACCTTCCGCGTCGTCAGCCGATTCCACCGCGCGATCGGGGTGATCACGATCGTCGCCAGCGCGATCTTTCTTCTTTGCATTCTCCTGCTCAAGGTGGACGAGCGCCGGCGTGACGTCGCCGCGCTGCGGCTCCTCGGCATCTCGCGACGGTCCGTCATGCGCTCGGTCGTGATCGAGGCCGCCGCGATCGCGGTGCTCGGCAGCGCACTTGGCGTCGCCATCGGCTGGGGCGTGTCGCGCATCGTCAACTGGCACTACCAGAGTGTGTATCGAACGCCGCTCCGATTCTCCATCGTCACGCCGGAGATCGTGCTGTTCGCCGTGGCGCTCTCGCTCGTGCTGGGGTTGGGCGCCGGCGTGCTCGCGGCCCGCCGCCTCGTGCGTGCCGCGCCGCTCGCCCTCCTCGGCCGCTGACGGCCGTGCGATTCGCGCTCGCCGTCGCCACGCTCCGCCGGCATCGCTCGCGGACGCTGCTCGCCACGCTCGGCGTCGCGATCGCCGCCGCGCTGTTGCTCGACATGGTGATGCTCTCGGGCGGCATGCGTGCCTCGTTCCGTGACCTCCTGACGAGCCAGGGATTCCAGATGCGGCTGCCCCCGCGCGGCACGCTCCCATTCGACACCGAGGCGACGATCGACAGCGCGAGCGAGGTCACGGCCACCCTGCGCACGCGTCCGGAGATCACGGCCGTGAGTCCCGTGCTCGGCGCCACGGTGCACGCGACCCGCGGCGCGAGCACCGTCGCCGCGTTCGCGCTCGGGCTGGATCCGGCGGTGCAGGGCGACTACCGCCTCACGAGTGGCCGCGACGCGCTCGACGATTCGAGCGTCGTCGCCAACGACGAGTTTCTCCGCGCGACGCAAAAAAATGTCGGGGACACGATCGCGCTTGCCACGGGATACAATCCGCAGCTCCGTACGGTCACCGGCGCGCGCACGCTCACGATCACCGGCCGCGCGCGCTTCGTCTATCTCAGCACGGGCCAGCCGGCGATCGCGATGCAGCTCCGGACGCTGCAGGCGATGAGCGGCCACGACCGCGACGACGGCGTGTCGCTGTTCATGGTGCGCACCCGGCCCGGCAGCGACGTCGAAGCGGTGGCGCGCTGGGTCGTGGCGAACATCCGAAGGGTCGATGCCGTGAGTACCGAGCAGGCGCTCGCGCGCGTCGACGAGCGCCTGAGCTATTTTCGGCAGCTCGCCTTCATCCTCGGCGCTGTCAGCCTCGCGGTGGGGTTCCTCCTCACGACGACGCTCGTCACGGTTTCGGTGAACGATCGCGTCGGCGAGATCGCCGTCATGCGCGCAATCGGCGTCTCGCGCGCCCACGTCGTGCACCAGGTGCTGATCGAGGGCACCGCGATCTCGCTCGGCGGCGCGCTGCTCGGACTGGCGCTCGGGCTCATCACCGCGCGCTACCTCAACACGATTCTCTCGAGCTTTCCGGGGCTTCCGACGGCGATCGACTTCTTTCTCTTTCAGCCCCGCGATGCGTGGACGGCGCTCGGCCTTCTCGTCATCTCCGGGATCGGCGCGGGCGCGTACCCGGCCTGGCGCGCCGCATCACTCCCCGTCGCGCGCACGCTGCGCGAGGAGGCAGTGGCGTGATGCCGCCGGCCGAGGCGCCCATTCTCAGCGCGCGCAATGTGCGCCGCGACTATCCGCTCGAGGGAGAGTCGGTCCACGCCGTGCGCGGCGTCTCGCTCGACGTGGAGCGGGGCGAGTACGTGGCGATCGTCGGCCCATCGGGCTGCGGCAAGTCGACGATGTTGAACCTCTTGGGCGCGATCGACCGGCCGAGCGGCGGAACAGTGACAATCGCCGGCCGCGACGTGGGGGCGATGAACGACCGCGACGTCACGCGCTTTCGTCTCGAAAACATCGGCTTCGTCTTCCAGCGCTTTTATTTGATGCCGATTCTCTCGGCCCGCGAGAACGTCGAGCTGCCAATGGCCGAGCGTGGGGTGCCGAAGGCCCAGCGCCGCGCGCGCGCCGGCGAGCTGCTGCGCTATGTCGAGCTCGGCGCGCGCGAGCGGCATCGGCCCACGCAGCTCTCGGGCGGCGAGCAGCAGCGGGTCGCGATCGCCCGCGCGCTGGCGAACGAGCCGCGGCTCTTGCTGGCCGACGAGCCCACTGGCGAGCTCGACGCGCGCACCGGCGCCGAGATCATTGCCCTGTTCGAGCGGCTCAACCGCGACGGCACCACCATCGTGGTCGTGACGCACGACGAGGAGTTGGCACGCGCGGCACGCCGCGTGATCCACATGCGGGATGGAATCATCGTTCACGACGAGGTGTTGCGTGCCATTGCCTGACGAGCGCGAGCTGACGGTGCGGGTACAGGAACTGAAGCACGGCGCGGGCGCATGCGTCGTTACGCGCCAGTGGCCGCTGCGCACGCTCATCGCGCAGCTGTTCGATGGCCGTGAGTGCGACGATGTGCGCGCGCTCCTGGCGGCCGGCGAGGGATCCGCGCGCGGCAACCGGCTCAGCTGGCCACCGGTCACGCTCACGGCCGGCGAGCTGACCGCGATCGAGCAGACCTTTCCGCCGGCGCTGCCCGATCGCGCGATTACACCGGCGCAGGTGACGAGCGCCGAGCTCGTCGTTCCCGCGGGTGCGCCTCGCACCGCGGTCGGCGTGCGTGTATCGCACCCGGCAATCCAGGAGGCGATGCTGCACGCCACCTACCTGCGATTCGACTACGGCCCATGGGCCGATCTCTACGAGGCGTCGCTGACGCGCGACCAGGCAATGGCGCTGCTCGCCGACGCGGCGATGAGCGTAACCGAGGCCGACCACGTGCAGAGGGCGGCGATGCTCGCGGAAGAGCACGACGCGGCGCTGCGGTTCGTCGTCCCGCGCGAAGGCGAGCATCTACCGTGAACGGCGAGCGACGAGCGAGGAGGCAGGAGGGAGGGTTGGCGGTTCGGAATCCGACCCCCGATCTTCGTCCCACGATCCACACTCCTCGATGCTAGTTCTTGCCCTCCGCAACCTCGCGCACCGCCCGTGGCGCACCTTACTCCTCCTGTTCGGATACGGGCTCGGCGTGGGGGTGATGATCGTCCTGCTGGCAATCGGTGAGGCGCTCCTGACGCAGGCGCGCGACGAGCGGCTCGTCGGTGGCGGCGCGATCACGGTACTGCCGGAAGGGCTCGACGTCGAGGTGATGAAGACG
>JBDUCS010000178.1:0-8063 GCA_040003335.1 Gemmatimonadaceae bacterium
CCGCAGCTCGCGCCGACCTTCTTGTTCGTCGGCGTGGTGACGATGATCGGCTACTTCCAGCTCTTCTCCGAGCCGTACGTGATGACCGCCGGCGGGCCGCTGCGCGCGACGACGAGCCTCGTGCTGTTCATGTACGAGGAGGGATTCCGTTGGTGGCGGATGGGCTTCGCGGCGGCGATCGCCTTCGTGCTGTTCCTCATCATTCTCTCGTGGACGCTGTTGCAGATGTGGCTGCAGCGGGAGCGCGCATGAGCGACGGACGAGCGACGCGCCACACACTCGGCCGCGCGGTGCTGTATGGACTTCTGATCGGCGGCGCCTTCCTCGCGCTCCTTCCAACGATCTGGATGGTCTCTGCGTCGTTCATGCCGACGGGCCAGGCGAACAGCTATCCGCCGAGTCTCTTTCCGCGCACGGTGACGCTCGAGCACTATCGCACGCTGTTCAGCAAGCTGAACCTCGGCCGCTACCTCATCAACAGCGCGTTCGTCGCCGTGATGGTGACGACGCTCTCGCTCGTCATCAACTCGCTCGCCGGCTACGCGCTGGCGAAGCTGCGCTTCAAGGGGCGCGACCGGCTGTTCGGCACGCTGGCGACGGGACTCGTGATTCCGGTACAGGTCGCGATGTTGCCGCTCTTCCTGATCCTCAAGGCGGAGGGGCTCATTAACACGTACTGGGGCGTGATCATTCCGGGGCTGGCGAGCATCTTCGGCATCTTTCTGATTCGGCAGTACGCGCTGGCGATTCCCGACGATCTGCTCGATGCGGCGCGCATCGACGGCGCGAGCGAGCTCCGCGTCTACCGCTCCGTGGTGCTTCCAGTGATCGCGCCCATCCTCGCCACGCTCGCCATCTGGACCTTTCTCGCGACGTGGAACGACTTCATGTGGCCACTGATCGTGCTGAGCGACGAGCGGCGCTTCACGCTTCCCGTCGCCTTGGCGAATCTCTCCGGCGAGCACGTGCAGGATACGGAGCTCATGATGGCGGGCTCCGTCGTGACGATCATCCCCGTGCTCATCGCCTTCCTCGCCCTGCAGCGCTACTACGTCGCGGGCATCATGGTCGGGAGCGTAAAGGAGTGAGGTCGCCCGTCGCCCTCGCGATCCTGTTACTTGGCGCCGTGCTTCCCCTTGGCGCCCAGACGCGCGCGGAGATGCTCGACGACTTCGAGAGCGTGGACGGATGGATCGCCGCCCCGTCGGAAGGGGTGACGCTCAAAATCTCGAGCGCGCCCGGCCAGCACGGACGTGCGATGCGCCTCGACTTCGACTTCCACGGCGGCGGTGGCTACGCGATCGCCCGCAAGATGGTCGATCTCGCGCTCCCGGCGAACTATCAATTCCAATTCTCGATGCGCGGCAGCGCGCCCACCGAGAATCTCGAGTTCAAGCTCGTCGATCCGTCGGGCGAGAACGTCTGGTGGAACAACGCGCGCAACGTCGCCTTTTCCACGAAGTGGTCGGCCGTCACCCGCGGGAAGCGTGACATCTCCTTCGCCTGGGGCCCTATCGGCGGCGGCGCCATGACGCATGTCGGCGCGGTCGAGATCGCGATCACCGCCGGCAGCGGGGGCAAAGGAACGGTCTGGATCGACGACTTCACGTTCACCGAGCGGCCGCCTTCGTCGCCGTTCACCGGCACGCCGCTGACCGCCGCGACGAGCTCGGCGCCCGGACATGCTACGCGCTTCGCCGTCGACGGCGACAGCACGACGGACTGGCGCAGCATCCCGACCGTGGGTGCCGGCGCGACCCCTCCCTCGATCACGCTCGACCTGGGCGGCGTTCGCGAGATCGGCGGGCTCTCCGTGATGTGGTCGCCGGGCCTCGTGCCGGCCGAGTATCTAGTTCAGCTCTCGAACGACGGCGAGACGTATCGCGACGCGCGCAGCGCACGGCGCGGCGCGGGCACGCGCAATTTCATCGCCCTTCCCGAAACGGAGACGCGCTACATCCGACTCGCGACGGCGGGATCGGACGGTGGTGACGTGGGCGTCCGCGAGATCGTGGTCGAGCCGGTCGCATTCAGCGAGTCGCGCAACGCTTTCTATCGCGCCGTGGCGAAAGCGTCGGTGCGCGGCACGTACCCCAAGTACCTCGCCGACAGCGTGCAGTCGTACTGGACGGTGGTCGGCGTCGACAAGGACGTGCACGAGGGGTTGCTCAACGAAGAAGGGATGCTCGAGACCGACGCTGGTGCCTTTTCCATCGAGCCGTTCCTCCGGCTCGGCGACACCCTCGTCACCTGGGGCGACGTCAAGACGGCGCAGCGCCTCGAGGGTGACGCGCTTCCAGTCCCCACCGCCGAGTGGACGCGCGGCGACATAACGCTCGCCATCACCGCGTTCGCCGACGGGCCCGCCGGCGCGTCATCGCTGCTCGCCCGGTACGTCGTGACCAACAACGGCACCGGCGCGCGGCCGATGCAGCTCGTGCTCGCGCTCCGTCCGTTCCAGGTGAATCCGCCGTGGCAGTTTCTCAACGTTCCCGGCGGCGCGGCGAGCATCCGCACTATGGCGCGCGAGGGGAACGCACTGCGCGTGAACGGCAACCGTCTCGTCGCGTCGCTCACGGCGCCGACGAGAACGGTGGCCGAGCGCTTCGACGCCGGTGGCGTCATCGGCGCGCTGCGCGAGAAGCGGCTCCCGCCCTCGACCGTCGCCAGCGATTCGTCGGGTGGCGCGGAAGGGGCGTTCGTCTACGACCTCGAGCTGGCGCCGGGTGCCTCCCAAACGATTTACCTCGAGGCGCCGTTCGGCCGCACGAGGCCGCGGCTCGGCGACGGCAACGCGCGATTCAACCGCACGGTGGCCGACTGGAGCGTGAAGCTCGGCGGAGTCGAGGTGACGCTCCCGGCCTCTGCCTCACGAGTCGCCGAGACGCTGCGGAGCACGCTCGCCTACATCCTGATCAATCGCGACGGCGCCGGCATCCAGCCCGGCTCGCGATCGTACACACGCTCGTGGATTCGCGACGGGTCGCTCACGTCGGCCGCGCTGCTGCGGCTCGGCCACTTCACGGAAGTGCGCGAGTTCCTCGAGTGGTACGCGCGTTATCAGTATCCCTCGGGCAAGGTGCCGTGCTGCGTCGACACGCGCGGCGCGGACCCCGTGCCGGAAAACGACAGCCACGGCCAGCTGATCTTTCTCGCCGCCGAGTATCTGCGCTACACGCACGACCACGCGACGGTGGAGAAGCTGTGGCCGAAGATCGCGCGTGCCGTGGCCTACATCGACTCGCTGCGTCACGAGCCGCAAGTGCCGTCGCAGCCGATTGCCGACACGAGCGCGATCCACGGCCTGATGCCGCAATCGATCAGCCACGAGGGGTACTCGGCGAAGGCAATGCACTCGTACTGGGACGATTTCTTCACGCTGCGCGGTCTCAAGGACGCGACCGATCTGGCCGGTGCGCTCGGCCACGCGGCCGACGCGACGCGCTACGCGTCGATGCGCGACGACTTCCGGCGCGACCTCTACGCATCGATCGGCAAGACGATGGCGATGCACCACATCGACTTCATCCCGGGATCGGTGGAGCTCGGCGACTTCGATGCGACGTCGACGACGGTCGCGGTCGCGCCGGTGGACGAGCTGGGGCGACTCGACAGCGCGGCACTGTGGCGAACGTTCGAGAAGTACTACGCCAGCTTCGTCGCGCGGCGGGCCGGACGCGGCGACCAGGCGGACTACACGCCCTACGAGCTGCGCGTGATGGGCACGTTCGTTCGCCTTGGCCAGCGCGACCGCGCGCAGGCAGCGCTCGACTTCTTTCTGGCCGACCAGCGGCCGGCGGCCTGGCGGCAGTGGGCCGAGGTGGTGTGGAGGGATCCGTCGACGCCAAAGTTCATCGGCGACATGCCGCATACGTGGGTCGGCTCGGACTTCATCCGCTCGGCGCTCGACATGTTCGCCTACGAGCGCGAAGCCGATAGCGCGCTTGTCGTCGGCGCCGGGATCGCGGCGAAGTGGGTGACGGAAGCGCCGGGCGTCGCCGTGCGACGGCTCCGCACGACGCACGGACCGCTCGATTTGACGATGCGCGCCGACGGCGACTCGGTCGTCGCGACGCTGGGCGGGCTCGCGAGCATGCCGCGCGGCGGGATCGTTCTCTCGTCGCCCCTCGCCCGGCCGCTGCAGAGCGCGACGATCGAGGGACAGGCGGCGCGACTGACGGCCACGGGCGAGGTGATCGTCGAGCGACTGCCGGCGACCATCGTGCTTCGATACTGAACGGTACGAGATGACTGCTCACCCGGCGGACCACGTGCTCTCGAACGGGCGCGGCTACGAGGTACGGATCACGAGCGCTGGCGGCGGACGGTCGACGTTCGGCGCGCTGGCGCTGACGCGCCGCGTGCCCGACCGCACGCGCGATGCGGACGGCTTTTTCATCTACGTGCGTGACCTCGAGAGCGCGACATATTGGTCGACTGGTCAACAACCGGTGCGGCGCGCCGCTGACCGTTACGAGGTGCGTGCCGGGCCCGACCGCGTCACGATCACGCGCGAGGACGACGGCATCGAGACGACCCTCGACGTGCGCGTGCTCGCCGGGGACGACGTGGAGCTGCGCCGCATCACGCTCGTGAACAGGAGTGGTCGCGCGCGCCGGCTCGACGTGACGACGTACGCCGAGGTGGTGCTCAACACTCCGGATGGCGACGCGTCGCATCCGGCGTTCTCGAAGCTCTTCGTGCAGACGGAGCGCGACGCGCCGTGCGACGCGCTGTTGGCGATGCGGCGGCTGCGCAGTCCGGATGACGAGCCGCTCTGGCTCGTGCACGCGCTGCGCGCGGACAACGGCTCGACCGCCGGCGCGGCCGAATGGGAGACGGACCGCCGCCGCTTTCTCGGACGTGGCCGCACGCCAGCCTCGCCCGCGGCGATGGATGCCGGCGCGACGCTCTCGGGAACGACGGGGAACGTGCTCGATCCGATCGTGAGCATGCGGCGCGTGGTGATCCTCCCGCCTGGCGCGACGGCGAACCTGATGGCGGTGCTGGGGGCGGCACGCGATCGGGAGGGAGCGGAGCGGATCGCGTCGCAGTACGGAGCGGCGCGGGTGGCGGGCGAGCGATGGGATGATGCGGATCGCGGCAGCGTGGTAAGCGGCGGATCGGTTGACGGCGATACGTTCCCGGCGGGGGGGCCCCCCCGCGAACCGTTGCGCTTTCGCCCCGATTCGCTTGCCGCGCTGGACGCGCCCACCGCGCCGCCTCCCGCCGAGTCACTGCGCTTCTTCAACGGCATCGGCGGGTTCAGCGATGACGGAACGGAATACGTCGTCCGCATGCCAGTCGGCCCCGACGGGCCGCGATGGCCGCCGCTGCCGTGGACCAACGTCGTCGCGAACGAGACCATCGGTTTCATCGCCAGCGAGAGCGGCGCCGGCAACAGCTGGAGCGTCAACTCCCGCGAGAACCGGCTCACGCCGTGGCTCAACGATCCCGTCTCCGACACGCACGTCGAAGCGCTCTATCTGCGCGACGAGGACGCCGGCGTCTTCTGGTCGCCGACGCCCGGACCGGTGCCCGCCGCCGCGCCGTACGAGTCGCGTCACGGCTTCGGCTACTCGGTGTGGCGGCACACGAGCCACGACCTCGAGCAAGAGCTGGTCGCCTTCGTGCCGCGCCGCGATGCGGTGAAGATTCTGCGCCTGCGGCTGCGCAACACCAGCGCGCGCGCCCGGCGCCTCACGTTGTTCAGCTATGCGCAGCTCGTGCTCGGCGTCTCGCCGTGGGACAGCGGTCCGCACGTCGTCACCGAGCGCGACGCGGCGACCGGGGCGATTCTCGCCACGAACGCCGAGCGCGGCGAGTTCGCGCAGCGCATCGCGTTCGCCGCTGTCGCGTCCGATGCGGCGCCCGTGGCGTCCAGCGCCACCGCGAACCGCCAGTCGTTCCTCGGCCGTCACGGAAGCGTGGCCGATCCCGCCGCGCTGTTCGTCGACGGCCCGCTCGACGGACGCACCGGCGCCGGCCTGGACCCGTGCGCCGCCTTCCAGTACACGCTGGCACTGCAGCCCGGCTCGTCGGCGGAATGCATCGTCCTGCTCGGCGAGAGCGAGAGCGCCGACGGCGCGCGCGCTCTCGTGAGGCGATACGGCGATGCGGCGGCCGTCGACGCCGCGCTCGCGGACGTGCGCGCCTATTGGACGACGACGGTCGGCGGCGTCCACATCGAGACGCCGTCGCCGGATATTGACCTGATGGTCAATGGCTGGCTCACCTACCAGAATCTCGGTTGCCGCGTGTGGGGCCGGTCCGCGTTCTATCAGTCGGGGGGCGCCTTCGGATTTCGCGACCAGCTGCAGGACACGTCGGCGCTCGTCTATCTCGATCCCGCGATCACGCGCGCGCAGATCGTGCTCCACGCCGCGCACCAGTTCGTCGAGGGCGACGTGATGCACTGGTGGCACCCGCCGCTCAGCAAAGGCATCCGCACGCGCTTCTCCGACGATCTCCTCTGGCTGCCCTACATCACCGCATTCTACGTCGCGCGCACGGGTGACGATGCGGTACTCGACGCGCAGGCGCCCTTCCTCACGGCGCGGCCGCTCGAGGCTGGTGAAGACGAAGTCTTTCTCGTTCCCACAGACTCCGGCCTCGAGGCGAGCGTCTTCGAGCATTGCTGCCGGGCGATCGACCGGTCGCTGACGGAGGGCGTGCACGGACTCCCGCTCATGGGAACGGGCGACTGGAACGACGGCATGAACCGGGTCGGACGAGAAGGTCGCGGCGAGAGCGTGTGGCTCGGTTTTTTTCTCTTCGGCATCCTCGAGGACTTTATTCCGCTCTGCGATGCGCGCGGCGACCAGTCGCGCGCCGCGCAATATCGCGAGTATCGACGGGAGCTGGGGCGCGCGCTCAACGACACCGGCTGGGACGGCGCCTGGTACCGTCGCGCCTACTACGACGATGGCACGCCGCTCGGCAGCGCCGAAAACGACGAGTGCCGCATCGATACGCTCGCGCAAGCGTGGGCCGTGCTCGCCGGCGCCGCGCCGCCCGATCGCGCGACGCAGGCCCTGGACGCGATGGAGCAGCATCTCGTCTCGGAGCGCGAGGGACTCATCCGGCTCCTCACGCCGGCGTTCGACAAGACGCAGCACGACCCGGGCTACATCAAGGGCTATCTCCCGGGCGTGCGCGAGAACGGCGGACAGTATACCCACGGCGCGCTCTGGGGCGTGCGCGCGCTCGCCGAAGCCGGCCGCACCGAACGAGCGGCACGCCTGCTCGCGATGCTGAGTCCGGTCAGTCACGGGCGCACGCCCGAGGAAGTCGCCATCTACCAAGCGGAGCCGTACGTCATCGCAGCCGACGTCTACGGCGTCGAGCCCCACGTCGGCCGCGGCGGATGGACGTGGTACACGGGATCCGCCGGCTGGATGTTCCGCGTCGCGCTCGAGTCGGTGCTCGGCTTCACGCTCGTGCGCGGCGAGACGATCGAAATGCGGCCGTGCATTCCGGCGGCATGGCCCGGCTTCACGCTGCGCTATCGGATACCCGGCGGCGAGACGGTGTACTCGATCCGTCTGACGAGAAGCGGCGGCGCGACCGCGGGCGTGCTCGACGGCCGCGCGCTCATCGTCGCGCGGGGCGCGGTGATCGTTCCGATCGCCGACGACGGCACCGAGCACACCGTGGAGATCACGCTTGGCCCGGACGTCGTCGCGCGCTACGTGCCGCGGCTCGAGCTACCGGCGGCGGGCGCGTGAGCGGGTCACGCGCCGAGGCTCGCGCCGTTGCTCCGGATGACCTCGGAGTAGAAGCGCGCGCTCGCCTTGGGCGTGCGCTCTTGCGTGTCGAAGTTCACGTGCACGATGCCGAAGCGCTTCGAGTAGCCGTGGCTCCACTCGTAGTTATCGAGGAGCGACCACGCGTAGTAGCCGCGCAGGTTGACGCCCTGCGCGATCGCATCGCGCGCCGCGCGGAGATGCTCGCGCAGATACCAGACGCGCATCGGGTCGTCGACGCGGCCATCGACGGCGTGCGGCGCATCGTAGAACGCGGCGCCGTTCTCCGTGATGTAGAGCGGGATGTCGCCGTAGCGC
>JBDUCS010000179.1:0-8046 GCA_040003335.1 Gemmatimonadaceae bacterium
TACACATAGACATATGTGGTGAAGGACGGCCCGCGCCACGTGCGCGCACTACGTCATGCGACGTATGTGCGGCGGAGCCGCCGCCACCTAGTCTGTGCGCATGATGCGTCGCCCGCCCGCGATCCTCACGATGCTCGTTCCCCTCTCCCTCACCGGCTGCTTGCTCGCCCGGCCGGCGCCGGCGCGCGTGGGCGATCTCGCGCTCGATCTCGCCGGGCGGCGCGTCGCCATCGAGAGCGCGTCGGGGAGCACACTCGCGGCATGGATGATCGAAGGATCCGCGGGCTGCGGCGCGATGCTCCTGCTCCACGGTGTCGGAGACAATCGACTGGCGATGCTCCCGCGCGCGCGATTTCTCCAGCGCGCGGGTTTCGCGATCCTCATGCCTGACTTCCAGGCGCATGGCGAGAGCAGCGGCGAGCACATCACGTTCGGCGACCGCGAGCGGCTCGACGCGCGCGCCGCGCTCGCATTCTTGCGCCGGGCGGTGCCTGAGGAGCGTGTCGGCATCATCGGCGTCTCGATGGGCGGGGCGGCGCTCCTCGCCGGACGCGACACCACGCGCGCCGATGCCGTGGTGCTCGAGTCCGTATATCCGACCATCGGTCTCGCGGTCGAGCACCGCTTCGCAGTCTGGCTCGGGCCGGCCGGCGATCTGGCACCCCTGCTCGCACGCGTCACGCTCGGCCTCGCCGCCCCTCGGGTCGGGGTCGACCCGAGCGCGCTCCGTCCGATCGACCGCATCGCCTCGCTCAGCGCGCCAATGTTGATCCTCGGCGGCGCCACGGACCCCTACACGCCACCGTCCGAAACGCGAGCACTCTTCGCGCGCGCGGCCGCGGGAAGCGAGTTGTGGATCGTCGACGGCGCGGGGCACGATGACTTGTACGCCTTCGACGCGCCGCGATACGAGGCGCGCGTCGGCCGGTTTCTCGCGTCGCATCTCCAAGCCGGACGCTGCACCGTTCGCCCGAACACCGCCACGATGGCGCGGTGAACCGAGGTCGGTGCTAGTGTCGCGCGCTCACCGCCTCGCGCGCTTGGCGACGAACATGCTGACCGCGGCGGCCGACGCGTCGATCGCCGTGAGCATGTCCGCTTCCGACATGGGCTCGTTGCTCAATGCCGCGAACGTATCGAGGAGCGCTGGGCTGGTGAGTGCTTGCTGCGCCGCCGCGAGCTCGGCGATGTCGAGCGACGAATGGTCGGCGAGATCGGCCAGCGCCCGGAAGACGCGGCCGTAGACGCTGCGTGGCACCTCGACCGCTCGCGCGACCAAATGACGCGCGCCCGCGCCGTCGTGCGGAGACGCCCGCATCACCGCCGTGCTCGCGGTCGATACGCCCGCGACGGATCCGTTCGCCGTCCCCACGCGGCGCCGCCTGCGCCCGACGCGCTTCGTTGGTGCCGCCGGCATCGCGTCGCCGTCGCGATTCTTTGGCGGACGGCCGCGCCTGGGTTTCGGCGCCGGCATCGCGCCATCGCTCCCGATCGGCGCCACCCCGCCGGCGCGGAGCGACGCTGCACTCGTACCGTACACTCGCGCGGCGCGCAGCACGTTCGCGTCGCGCGGCAGCTCGGGGCGTCCCGTCTTCTCCCACGTGTAGAGCGTGACTGCATGCACGCCGATGCGCCGCGCGGCTTCCACTTGTGAAAGACCAGCCGCGGCACGCGCCGCGCGCAACGCTCCTTTGAGCGTCTCGGCGTCACTCGCGGAGCCGCGCGCCGCGTTCCTTGGCCTGCCGGCCTTCCGCTTCTTGCTGGCACGCTTGCCCGCCACAGATGACTTCGAGGATCGTCTAGCCATTCGTTCGCTCGCGAAGGGAGTAATAGTGATGGACTTCCCGGGGATATTCAGCGCGGCCGGCCGAATGGCAGTTGGGCGGCGCTGGGACGAGAAAACACTGGGATACGTCGCGTAACCCCTCGCGTAGTATGCTATGGCTTGACCGCTCATGCCAGGGCGTCTGTGCCGTGAGCGGAAGCATTGCTCGGCGCCTATGACGCCGGCCTGCGCGGTATTGGGGCGCCGCACTGCTCATGCGTCCTATCAGTGTTTGTCGCAGGCGATCGCGCAACAGCACGCGGAATGCAAGTGCGCCCTCACCTTCGGTTTCTCTCGATGCCCCTGCCCGCTTTCGCGTGCGCGCGAAAACTCTGCTGAAATAGTCGCGCGCGCGCTCTCGGGGGCGCCCCGTCCCGGCGATCGTGCGGCGCGTCAGGCGAGCATCGAAGCACATCGGCCCGCCTTCAATTGCTTGCCGCGCCAGCCAGCTAGCACAAGGGCGGGCCGATGGGCCGATGGCCGCAACGCCGACTATCAGAACTGGGCATTGGGCGTGGGACCTGATCTCTCACCGCGGCTGATCCGGTCACTGGCGCCTACGCCGTGGGTCCCGGTGCCGTGAAAGATCCGAGCGGTCGCGGCGCTGGCCAGCGCGGTGGCAACTCGATCGACCAGCGTATGCACGACGCCGGGGGCCTGCGTTCCAGTGGATGCAACGTTGGCCGGCGCCTGGCTTGCGCGTCTCGTCCCCAGCACGACGCCGATGGCGAACGTGATGGCCACCGACGCCAGCGGATGCTCACTCACTGCGCGACGGGGATTGACCTTCCGCTCCAATTCGCCGATGGCGTCGCTCACGCGCTCGCGCGTCAGCGCGATTTCCCGTTCGATCTCGGACGGTGAGTCGCGGCGGACAGAGCGGAGTGCGTGAGCGCCCGCGACGCGGGCTGCATCGGATGTTTGATCCATGTTGAAGCCTCGCGAAGAGAGTCGGCGGTGAGAGGGAGAACGTTGATAGGCGCAAACGCGCGGGTGGCAGCGCGAACGACGCCCATCGCGACCAAGGCCAGGGTTGCCGCAACGATAAACGCGGCCAGCCAGAGCTGTCCGTTCAGCACAAAATCCGCCAGCAGGCGGATCGCACCGATCGTCGCCGCCACGGCGGCCGCCACCCCGATCACCAGCGCCACGGCGAATCGAGGCGCTGCACGGCGCACCTGCGCGCGAAGCTCCTCTAAGGAATTCTTCGCCTCGGTCTGCGCGAGCCGTATTTCCTGTCGTAGCAGATGTACGACGCCATCTGATACGACTCCCAACAGCTCGGTCACTGATCGACTATCCGTCATCGCCACCTCACGAACCCGATCGGTACGAAATGCTGCCCGCGCGCGCGCGGCGGCGGACGAGTACAACGTCCAAGAAGTGGCGCGCTGCGGAGGCAGTGGTAACCGGATGGGACGTCACGCAGCTACTTCAGCGAGCGCCCAACGAGAATGCCGAGCCCAGCGCGATGGCCATCGTGCGTACCGGGTGCGTACGCACCTGTTGCTCCAGACCGCGCGTAAACTCCTCCACCTGCGGATTCTGCGCGACGCGATTGACGGCGTCGTCAACGTTGTGCTTGACATCCGCAATCGCGCCATCCGCTCGACGCACACCCGAATGCAGCGCGTCTTTGCTTGCGTCGATGGCCCCGTGCACCTTGAGCGCTCCGGTCTCGACCGCGCGCTCGACCGAAGTCGCGATCGAAGATCGGTTGCTATCGACGGGCCCCGTGGCTCCGGCCATTTTCGCGTCGTTAAGATTCTGGTTGACCTGATGGCTCTCGAAGGACTGTTCCATCATCCACTCCGTTGAAGTCGGTACGTACATATAAAAGCAGATAGCATGCCGTCTCGCGTCATGGCCATCGACAAGCCCACGCTCCGACCCACGGGTGCGCATACAGGGGTCTCGACGGCATGCCAGGGAGGTTCGCCAGCGGTCGCGGGCACCTAGAGACTGCCTGACGCTCCGTCGAAATAGCCGTCGAGCGCGCAGCCAAGGAGTTTTTCGCGGAGACGATAGCGCACGGGATCCGAAAAGCGCGTTCGAGGATCCGCGAGGCACCGCTTCAAAAGCACGACTAGCCGCTCCACGGGCACCTGGGCCCGCCGGGCGTCATCACCCAGCCGGCGGGCAATATCTGCGCTGGCCTCGTCATCGCCACTGGACGTTTCCTGAAGGCGACGGCAATCCTCGTCGAGCAGCGGCCGGAGGGGCTGCACACGGCGCTCGGCACCTGCGCGTTGGGTGGCTGCCGCTCGTGAGTGGGGCATGCGATGAACAATGGCAAGGAGAACGCCACAAATTCTAAAGAGAACGCTAGAGATTGTCCGGGTGGCGCGGGCGATCCGCTGCCGGCAAAGACCAACGCGCGATTACCGGTTGCTCACCTCGATCGGCCAGCGTACTCTCGCACTCCTGCGCACAAGCCACTTCGAGGAGGGCTGCCAAATGCCAGCCACGTCAAAAGCAGCGATGTCGGATTCGACGAGACGTATGCTCTCCGTGATCGCGCCGCTCAAGAAGCGGGAGGAGCAAGCGGCGATCAAATCCGCCACGGCGCACCTCGCCGGGATGTTGTCGGACCGCTACCGCGTGTTCGGCGCCGAGCTCCGAATCGAGAAGCCCGCGCGACCGAGAGCGGCTCCCGAGCGCGCGATCGCCGTCGTGGTGGTCGATTACGGAAACCGGCGCACGCTCGAAGTGATCACCGATCCGAACGGCAAGGTGCTGGGCGTCGATGAGCGCGCCATCCCGCCGGCGTGGTCGAGGGAGGAGATCACCGAAGCGCGCGCGATCGCCGAGCGCGACAGCCTCGTCGCGCGGGTCGCGAAACTGAAAGGGGTGTTCGTCAGCGAGTTCGGACCGGAACCGGCGCGAGACAACGCGAGGCGGATCGGCTTGCGCTATGCCGTCGTCAGGAAAGGGCGTTTGGGCGCGGAACTGTTGCACGCTATCGTCGACCTCTCGGCCGCCACGTTGGTGCGCATCGAGCAACTGTCTGTCAACCCGAACCGGAGGTCGTGATGCCATTCGGTGACTATCACAACGTCGTGGGCGCGGGCTGGTCGGTTTTCTGGCGCATCCCGAAATTCAACGCGAGCGGTCTCGAGATTTGGTGGGCCGACTTCCAAGGCCGTCGTGTGATGTGGCGGGGCAGCGCCCCGTTCGCGATCGTGCCGTACCATCACCCGGACACGGGCGGCGAACCGCCCGGCCCCCATTTCTGCTACAAAGACGGGATCGATACCAAGTGGGGCGGCGCCCCCTTTCGCACGCTGAAGCACACGGCGCCGAACAGCGGCGACCCGTGGCAGAACGCTGCGTTCAACGCCGCGGACGACATCGAGGCGCCCGTGGTGACGGTCACCCCGGGCGACGACTTCAATCCGGCGACGCTCACGATCACCGCGAAGTTCCAATGCGGCTGGTACCAGTACGTCCATAGTTGGGAGTTCGACAGCTACGGCGCGATGCATCCGAAGGTGGCGATGGGCGGCATGCTCAACCCCTTTCCGATGGGCATGCCGACGTTCAAGGCGCACGTCCACAACTTCTACTTTCGCCTCGATCTCGATATCGACGGCCAGTATCCGCACGACGTCTGCGAGGTTTTCAGCCACAAGTCCTTTAACGATCCGGGCGGCGACGAATGGTCCGTCGTGCCCAAGCAGATGAAGTTTCTCGCCGACATCGGGACGGCGCGCAAATGGCGAGTCCGCAGCACGACGAGCAAGAATCCTTCGGGGGACTTCAAGGCGTACGAAATCGAACTCCCGCAGCTGGCGGGCGCCGGCAAGTTCTCCACGGGCGACGCGTGGGTCACGGTCTATCGCGGTGACGGTGTTCAGCAAGGGGAAGCCGTCGGTAGCGCGGATGCATCCGACAGCGAGCTCGAGACGAGCTACGCCGTCGGGCCACTCAGTCCCGCGACCACGGGCGATGACATCGTGCTGTGGGTGGTGATTCGCGCGCATCACGAGCCGCGCTTTCGCGGCGAAGAGACCAACTTTCTCCCGTATCATTACGAGGAATTCTCCATCACGCCGCGCAGCTTTGCCGAACTGAGACCACGAGGCGGGCACGGATCGGGGTGATGCAACGGACCATGTCCTCGAAGAGGCCCGAGTCGTTCTGGTCTACGACGGATGCAGGCAGTAGTTTGGTGCGGGCTATCCGAAGGAGCATGCTTGGTTGAGGCAGCGAATCGGCGACAGGCGCTCCAGGCCGCGATCGGCAATGCCTACGCGATCGAGCGAGAGCTGGGCCGCGGCGGCATGGCCACCGTTTACCTGGCCCGCGACGCGAAGCACAATCGGCTCGTCGCGCTCAAGGTCCTCCACGCCAACCTCGCCGCGTCACTGGGACCGGACCGCTTTCGGCGCGAGATCACGTTCGCGGCCACGCTACAGCACCCGCATATCCTCACCGTGCTGGACTCCGGCGAGATGGCGGACGAACAGCTCTGGTTCACGATGCCCTATGTCGAGGGCGAATCGCTTCGCGATCGACTTCGAAGTCACGGGCCCCTCGCGCTCGAGGACGCGCTGCGCATCGCCCGCGAGGCCGCCGATGCGCTCGAGTACGCGCATAGTCACGGCGTGATCCACCGCGACATCAAGCCGGAGAACATTCTGCTCAGCGGCACGCATGCGCTGGTCGCCGATTTTGGGATCGCCCGCGCACTGGCGACGGAGAGCGACGGGGCGCCGCTCACGGTCACCGGGCTGGCCGTCGGAACGCCGGCGTACATGAGCCCCGAACAAGCGAGTGCCGACCGGAGCGTAGACGCCCGGACCGACCTGTACTCGTTAGGCATCGTACTGTATGAGATGCTGGCCGGCGAACCGCCGTACGCTGGACCAACGGCCCACGCTGTGATCGCGAAGATGATGGGGGGAGAGCTGCCCCCATTGCGACGGGTGCGGCCATCAGTCCCAGAAGCCGTTTGGACGATTGTGCAAAAAGCGCTCGCCCTCGTGCCGGCTGACCGATACACCACGGCCGCAGCGTTCGGCGCGGCGCTGGCGAGTGCCGAGCGCGCGCTGATGATCTCGAGCACGGCATCGACCGCCAAAGCAGGCCGCACGTCGACCAGGATGTGGATTGCCGGCCTCTGCGTGCTGGTCGGTCTCGGCGCGATCTTCGCGTGGCAGCGCCGCGCGCCAAGCGCGACGGAGCGTGCGGGCCCTCCGACTGTGGCGGTACTGCCGTTCGAAAATGTCGGCGACTCGAGCGACGCCTATTTTGCCGACGGCATCACCGACGAGATCCGCGGCAAGCTTGCCGGGTTGCACGGTCTTCGCGTGATCGCCAGCACGAGCTCGGGGCAGTACCGGCACAGTAGCAAGACGACACAGGAAATCGCCCGCGAGCTTGGCGCGCAATACGTGCTGCTGGGTCGCGTGCGCTGGCAACGGTCGACCGCCGGTACGAGTCGTGTGCGGGTGGATCCGGAACTCGTGCAGGTGCCCGGCTCTGGCCCGGCGGCTACGGCCTGGCAGCAGGCCTTCGAGGCAGACTTGCGTGACGTTTTTCAAGTGCAGAGCGATATCGCCGGGCGGGTCGCGGAACAGCTCCGGGTGACGCTCGGTTCCGACGAGCAACACGCCTTGGTGGGCCGGCCCACGGCTAACCTGAACGCTTATGACGCGTACCTGCGTGGCAACGAGCTCGGCGCGATGGGGTCCAGCTCCCAGCAAGAGCGTCGGGCCGCTCGCGCGTACCGCGAGGCCGTGCAACGCGACTCGACATTCGCGATCGCCTGGGCGCAACTAGGCAATTCGTATGTGATCATGTACGCCAACGGCGTTCCATCACCATCGCTACGCGATTCGGCCGACCGCGCAACGAGCCGCGCACTGGCGCTCGCGCCCGATCTTCCGGAAGCTCATGCCGCGCGCGGTCTTTTCTACAGTGTAACGCGCCTCGATTTCGCCGGCGCGCTCGCTGAGTTTGAGACAGGCCTAGCACGGAGTCCGTACAACGCGCGCCTGCTGCGATACGCGAGCCGGGCGGAGGCGTCCCTCAATCGTTGGGACGCGGCCTTGCAGCACGTCAGGGATGCTGCGCAAATCGACCCGCGGGACGCGCAGGTGTTCTCCCGCATGGGCGAGTTCGAAACCAGACGCCGCGACTATCCCGCGGCTCGAAGGGCTATCGATCGGGCCGCGGAGCTTGCGCCGCAGAGTCTCAAGATCATAGAGGAGCGTGTC
>JBDUCS010000180.1:0-8007 GCA_040003335.1 Gemmatimonadaceae bacterium
CGGCCCGATGCGCGGGGCCGCCGAGCCGCCGCCGGATCTCTTCTCCGTCGGCGTCGTCGACTTCGGCGTCGTGCACGCCGTTCCGGCGGCTGCGCCGTCCGGTCCGCCGGCCGGCTCGGGGAGCGAGCTCGGCGAGGAAGTCGCGGCCGCGCCCGCGAAGAAGCGCGGACGGGCCGCCGCCAAGAAGACAGGCGGAGCGAAGAAAGGCGCGCGGAAGGAAGCAGTCGCCGTCGCCGATAGCACGCCGGCGGCCGGCGCGGAGACGGCGCCGAAAGCGCGGCGCGGACGTGGTGGCGCGCGCAAGAAGGCGTGATGCGCGCGCGATGAGTCGAAGCATCGAGAGTCCCGAGAACGCCGCGCGCATCGCGCGGCGTTCTCGTCTCGGAGCACCACTGCCGCGCGATTTCTACGACCGCCCCACGGAGCTCGTCGCGCGCGAGCTCCTCGGCGCCGTGCTCGTGTGCGACACGCCCGACGGCCGCGCGTCCGGACGAATCGTCGAGACCGAGGCGTACCTCGGACCGCACGATGCCGCGGCGCACTCGGCCGTGGGACGCACGGAGCGGAACTGGTGGCTGTTCGGCCCGCCGGGACGCGCGTACGTCTACTACATCTACGGTGTGCACTGGTGCGCCAACGCCGTCACGCGCGAGGATGGACACGGGAGCGCCGTGCTCATTCGGGCACTGGAGCCGCTGGAGGGAATCGACCTCATGCGCGTGCGGCGCCGCGACCCCAAGCGCGATCGGGACCTGGCCAACGGACCGGGGAAGCTCTGCGCGGCGCTCGGCATCACCGGAGCGTACGACGGGGCGCCGCTGTTCGGGCGCGGAGCGCTGACGATCCGGCGTGGCGTCGACATTGCGGATAGCGGCGTCGCGGTATCGCCGCGCATTGGCATCACGCGCGCCGCCGATTGGCCGATGCGTTTCTTCGTGCGCGACAGCGTGCATGTGACGAGGACGCCGCGCGCGTTCGCGATCACAGACTACCACAGACGTGATGCGTAGAGACGTCAGCGCGATCTGCGCGCTCATCGCGCTCGCGGGCGTCGCATCCGCGCAAACCCCCTTATCTCCGGCGCGCATGACCGATTCGCTCTCCGACGTCTCGCCGCATGCTCGCGCGCTCTACCGCACCGCGTTCGTCATCGACATGCACAACGATCTGCCGACGAAGATCCTCGACGCGCACTACGATCCCGACGTGCGCCACGAGCCGCGCGCCGGCCACACGGATCTGCCGCGCCTCAAGGAGTCCGGCCTCACCGCCGTCTTTCTCTCGGCATGGGTCGACGCCAGCTACGCGCGCCACGCGCCGGACGGATCGTGGGCTCGCGTGCAGCGCTACCTGGAGACGATCCACGCGTTCGCCGATCGCCATCCCAACGACCTCGCCTTCGCGACGAGCGCCGCCGACATCCGGCACGCCAAGCGCGACGGAAAGGTCGCGATCCTGATCGGCGTCGAGGGCGGGCACGCGATCGAGGGATCGCTCGCGCATCTCCGCGCGCTGTACGCCTCGGGCGCACGATACCTCACGCTCACCTGGAACAACGGCAACGCGTGGGCCGGCTCCTCGATCGGATCGCACGGCACGCGCACGGGCGGACTCACCGGCTTCGGACGGTCCGTCATCGCCGAGATGAACCGGCTCGGCATGCTGGTCGACGTGTCGCACGTGAGCGACGAGACGCTGCGCGACGTGCTCGCCATCGCGCGCGCTCCGGTCATCGCATCGCACTCGAGTGCGCGCGCGCTCAGCCCGCACGCGCGCAACCTGACGGACGACCAGCTGCGCGCCATCGCCAAGACGGGTGGCGTGATCAACGTCAACTTCTATCCGCGCTTCATCGACCCGGCGTACGCCGCCGGCGCGCCGCACCACGTCACGCCGCTCTCCGTGCTGATCGACCACATCGACCACATCGCCACGGTCGCCGGCATCGATCACGTCGGACTGGGGAGCGACTTCGACGGCATCACCGCGACGCCGGTGGGTCTCGACGATGTGACGACGTTACCGCGCATCGCCCAAGCGCTGATCGACCGCGGCTATTCCGACGACGACGTTCTTCGCGTGCTCGGAGGGAATATGCTTCGCGTTCTCCAGGAGGTAGTCGACCGGGCGCGGTGATCGGTGTTCGGTGACCGGTGCCCTGGCGCAAGAGGTGTGTGGAACCGCAACGGCGGTACCCGGAATTCGAGTGCCGCCGTTTGCGTGTACCGGTAATCGGTAGTCGACCGATCACCGATCATGGTGCTCGGAGAGAACGTGATCGGGTCGAGATGTGCGGAATAAAAAACGGCGGTACCCGGAATTCGAGTGCCGCCGTTGCGTATACCGGCAATCGGTGGTCAACCGATCACCGATCACCGATCACCGCTACTCCGGACGTTCGATGCTCGTGCCGAAGTTCCAACGGATGCCGGCCGAGAACGTGTACGTCGGTCGATCGTTGAACAGGAAGCTCTTCGTCGGCATGACGTCACCCTGGCCGAAGATCGAGAAGCGGCGATACTGGGCCTGGAGGCCGCCGATCACGATGATCGACGCCGCATTCTTCTGGTCGTTGATCGATTGCGGAACCGTGAACGCTCCGGACTGCGGAATCGAGTCGAGCGCGTGCGCGGACTTGATGAAGTTGAGCGCCAAACCGACACCGCCGTAGGGGCGGAGCGCGCGGCCGTACAGGCCGGGGAAGGCGAGCGCCGCCGCGGTGATCCGCTGCATGTCGCGGATCGAGACGCCGACGCTCTGGCCCTGGCTCGTCAGGACGTTCGACGACTTGTTGAAGAATGCCTGCTCGGCCGAGATGTAGAGTGCGCCCTTGGAGCGCGTGATCAGCCACTCGCCGCCGATAAGCGGGGCGGCGTTGTTGTGGGAGGTCTTGGTCGAGAACGACATCGTTCCCACCTTGGCGCCCCAGAACCACGAATCGTCGAAATTGCGTCCCGCCTGCGCCGCCGCGACGGCGGGCGCCAACGAGAGGAGAGCGAGACAAGCCATCGACCGGACCGAGCGCATCATGATCGTCCTCATTTCGGAATCACGCGGAGTGGGGGAGCGGAGGGGAGCGCGGGGCTCGATGTTCCCCTGTTCGAGACGAGGGGGTATCACCGGAGGTCACGCGCTTGACGGGACCGCGCTCCGCTGCAAGGTTGCCGCAGGGGGCACCGAGCCTACCCGACGAGGAGAGACGTGGATGGAGCGACCGTTGACGGCCCCGCACGATGAGCGCCTGCGTACGCCGGTGTATGGCACCGTCTTCGCAAAGCGCATGGACGTCGTCCATCGCCTGCACGCCGGCGATCACCTCATTCTCGTCCCCGACCCGCCGGGCACCGACAACCCAGCGGTCTGGGTCCACGCCCGCGGCGGCGACGTCGTCGGCCACCTCCCGTACACCGTCTCGAGCTGGCTCGTCCCGTGGATGCTCGACGGCGGTCGTTGCGGTGCCTCTGTCGATCGCGTCGAGTCCGACGACGTGCCGAGCACGCGCAGGCTGATCGTCGAAGTCAGATGTCAGACCTGAAGGCGAGCGCCCGACGCCCAACGGCCGACGCCCTCAGATGATCCTGAGCTTCGTCCCTACTTTCTTGAACGCGTCCACGGCGAAATCGAGATCGGCGCGGCTGTGGGCGGCCGAGAGCTGCACGCGCACGCGCGCTTGTCCCTGCGGAACGACCGGATAGCCGAACCCGGTGACGAACACCCCCTCGTCCAGCAGCATGTCGCTCATCTGGATCGCCAGCGCCGTCTCGCCGACGATGATCGGGACGATCGGCGTCTCGCCAGGGTGCGGCGAGAAGCCGGCCTCGAGCAACGCCTCGCGAAAGTAGCGCGTGTTCTGGTGCAGCTTGCCGACGCGATCGGGGTGCTGCTCGAGAAATTGCACCGCGGCGAGCGAGCTGGCGGCGACAGTCGGCGGGAGCGCGTTCGAGAAGAGCTGCGGCCGCGACCGCTGCGTGAGATAGTCGGCCAGCGCCGCGCTCCCCGCGGTGAATCCGCCCGCGGCACCGCCGAGAGCCTTGCCGAGCGTCGAGGTAATGACGTCGACCTCGCCGACGACGCCGAAGTGCTCGGCCGTTCCACGCCCGTGCGCGCCGAGCACGCCGCTGGCGTGCGAGTCGTCCATGCAGACAATCGCGTCGTAGTCGCGCGCCAGCTGCAGGATCTCGGGGAGCTTCGCGATGTCGCCTTCCATCGAGAAGATGCCGTCGGTCCAAATGATCCGCCGCCGCGCCCCCTTCCCGCTCTCGAGCTTCGCCTTCAAGTCATCCATGTCGGAATGCTTGTAGACGGCGGTCGTGCACTTCGTGATCGCCTTCCCCAGCCGGATCGAGTCGATGATCGACGCATGGTTGAGTGCGTCTGAGAGGACGAAATCGGACGGCTCGACGATCGTCGCGGTGAATCCCTCGTTCGCGCTCCAGCACGACACGTACGACAGCGACGCCTCGGTACCAACGAACCGCGCCAGCGCCGATTCGAGCACCTTGTGGATCGTGAACGTGCCGCAGATGAAGCGCACGCTCGCCGTCCCGCCGCCGAACTCATCGAGCGCCTTGTGGCCGGCCTGGATCACCGCCGGCTCATCGCAGAGCCCGAGATAGTTGTTCGACGAGAGAATGAGAATCTCGCCGCGCCCCACCATGTTCACGCGTGCCGATTGCGGTGACGCGAGGTAGTTGAGGCGCTTGTAGACGCGGTCGTGCTTCAACTGGTCGATCGCGCCGGCGAGCTCGATGCCGAATTTTTCGTTCATCCCTGATTCCGATGTCGTGGGTGCCGGGTGCCTGGTGCTACGCGATCTCGAAAATCACCTTGCCCGCCTCGCCGCTCTGGATCACGCGCATCGCCTCGTCCGCCTCCTCCAGCGGAAACCGGTGCGTGATCACCGGCGTCGGGTCGAACTCGCCGCTGCGCAAAAAGCGTGTCATCTGGATCCACGTGTCGTACATCCGGCGGCCGACCACACCGTAGATCGTGATGCCCTTGAAGATCACCTCCGTCGCGAAGTTGACCTCCATCGGCTTGGCGGGGATGCCGAGCATTTGCACGTGCCCGCCGACCCGCACCAGCGCGAACGCCTGATGGATCGCCGCCGGCACACCCGACATCTCCAGCACCACGTCGACGCCCAGTCCGTCGGTGTGGCGCTTCACCGCCGCCTCGGCCTCACCCGGATGCACGATGTCGTGCGCGCCCATCTGCTGCGCCAGCGCCAGCCGCCGGTCGTTCACGTCGCTGGCGATGATCCGCGACGCGCCCGCCGCCTTGCAGATCCCGACGGCGAAGATGCCGATGGGGCCGCATCCCGTAATCAGCACGGTCGCGCCCGGGATCGTCGCCGAGAGAGCGGTGTGGAACGCGTTGCCCATCGGGTCGTGGATGCCGCCGATGTCGTAGGAGATGTTGTCGTCCAGGTGCCAGACGTTCGTCGCCGGCATCGAGATGAACTCGGCGAAGCATCCATCACGGTCCACGCCGATGATCTTCGTATAGGGACAGACGTGGGCGTTGCCGGTGCGGCAGAGGAGGCAGCGGCCGTCGACGATGTGGCCTTCGGCGGTCACACGATCGCCCGTCTTCACGTCGGTCACGAGCGCGCCGACCTGCACGACGTCGCCCGCGAACTCGTGTCCGACGACGAATGGCGGCTTGCAGCGCCCCTTCGCCCAATCGTCCCACTCGTAGATGTGCACGTCCGTGCCGCACACCCCGGCGCGGCGCACCTTGATCAGCACTTCGTTGTCGAGGATGCTCGGCTCAGGACACTGGGAGAGCGTGAACCCCGGACCCGCGGATTTCTTGACCAGCGCTTTCACAGGAAACGCGATCTCCGATGAAGGACGGGGAAAAGTCGTCAACCGAGGGGCTAGGGTCTAGGGACCACGGGCGCGGGCGACTGGAGGGATCGTCCCTAGGCCATCGCCCCACGCCCCTTAAAGAATTCCGCCCAGCTGTCCCCCGTCGACTTGGATCGCCACGCCCGTCAGGAAGCTCGCGCGCTCGCTCGCCAGAAACGCGACGACGGCGGCCATCTCCTCGGGATTCCCGCTCCGGCCGACGGGAATCGAACGCTGGCGCGCGGCGAGGAGCTCGTCGACCGGCGTTCCCTCGCGCGCCGCGCGCATCTCCGCGAGCTCGCGCGCACGAGCGGTGTCGAAGTGGCCGGGCAGCACGCTGTTGACGAGAACGTTGTCGGGCGCGCACTCGGTCGCCAGCGTTTTCGCGAAGCCAAGGAGGCCGGCGCGCGCGGTGTTCGAGAGCAAGAGGCCCGGCAGCGGCTGCTTCGCGGCCATCGACGAGAGAAAGATCACGCGGCCCCAGCGGCGCGCTCGCATGCCCGGGACGCACGCCCCGGCCAACCGGATCGAGCCCAGGAGGTTGAGCTCGATCGCCGAGACGTACTGCTCGTCGGTCGTCGTGGCAAAGCTTGTCGACGGCGGACCGCCGGCGTTCGCGACAAGAATGTCGATCGGTCCGAGCGTCGATGTAGCCGCCGCGACGACGCGCGCGATGTCGTCGGTGCTGCGAATGTCGCCCGTCAGCGGGAGCGCGCGCACCCGGAACTCTTCCGTGATGCGCGCGCTCTCGTGCGCCAGCTGACCGCTCCGCCGCGCCATCATCGCGACCGACGCTCCCTCGCGCGCCAGCTCGCGCGCGATCGCCAGCCCGAGCCCGCTCGACGCGCCGCTGACGAGCGCGACCCTGTTCCGGATGCCGAGATCCACTGGAGTGATGGGTCTAGGTGTCCGATGCCCGACGCGCGACGTCAGTCGCCGGCGACGAGATCGCGGGTGCGCGCGTCGTACGAGAAGGCAGGCTTCGCCGTCATCGCCCGCTCGACCCGCACCGCGCACGCCTTGAATTCAGGAATTCCGGCGTATGGATCGAGTGCCGGATTCGTCAACAGGTTCACGCACGCCTCGCGGTAGTGCATCGGCACGAACACCTGCCGTTTCGCGACGCGCGGTGAAATGCGCGCGCTAATCTCGATCGCGCCACGGCGCGACGTGATCCGCACCGGGTCCCCGTCATCGATGCCTAACGCGCGCGCGTCGTCCGCGGAGATCTCGACGGTCGGCGTCGGCTCGCGCGAATCGAGGCCCGTCGAGCGGCGCGTCATCGTCCCGGTGTGCCAGTGATAGAGCTGGCGGCCGGTGTTCATCGAGAAGGGGAAGTCGTCGTCCGGCAGCTCGGCCGGCGGGAGGAACTCCACCGGCACGAGCGTTCCGCGACCGTCCTCCGTCGGGAACCCATCGGCAAATAGGAAGTCGGTGCCGGGATGGGTGGCGTCGGGAACGGGATACTGCAGCCCCGCGCCGTGCAGTCGTTCGAACGACACGCCGCGGTACGACGGTGTCACCCGCGCAATTTCATCGAGTACCTGCGCCGCATTCGCGAATGGTGTGGGAAGCCCCATCCGGTTCGACAGCTCGAGCAGAATGTCGATGTCGGCGCGCGCCGCACCCGGCGGCTCGATCGCTTTGTTCGACCGCTGCACCCGCCGTTCGGTGTTCACGAACGAGCCGTCCTTCTCGGCGAACGATGCGCCGGGGAGCACGACGTCGGCGTAGCGCGCCGTCTCGGTCAGAAACAGATCCTGCACCGCGAGAAACTCGAGCCCGTGAAACCAGTGCTCTGCGTGCGACACGTCGGGGTCCGAGATGATCGGATTCTCGCCCATGATGAACATCCCGACCACGGGGCTTCCCGCGACCACCGTCTGCGTGACCTTGAGACCGGGCGTGAGCGACATCGATTCCGCGGGCACGCCCCACACCGTCGCGTACTCGGCGCGGTTGGCCGGGTCGGCGACACTCCGGTAATCGGTGTACGACATCGGGATCGCGCCCATGTCGCTCGCGCCTTGCACGTTGTTCTGTCCGCGAATCGGCATCATCGCCGCGCCCCACCGGCCGATCATGCCCGTCGCCAGAATAAGATTGAGCAGCGACGTCACGATGTCCGTGCCCGTGTGATGCTGCGTCAGTCCCA
>JBDUCS010000181.1:0-7971 GCA_040003335.1 Gemmatimonadaceae bacterium
GAGCACATGGCGTTCAACGGCACCGAGCACTTCGCCAAGAACGAGCTCGTGAGCTTCATCGAGAAGGTAGGGATGCGATTCGGCGCCGACCTCAATGCCTCCACGGCGTTCGATGAGACGGTGTACATGCTGACGCTCCCCACCGACAGCGCCGCCACGTTCGCGCGCGGATTCGAGATTCTGCGCGACTGGGCGCACGGTATCACGTTCGACACGACCGAGGTCACGAAAGAGCGCGGCGTCGTGATCGAGGAGTGGCGGCTCGGCCGCGGCGCCGGCGCGCGGATCCAGGACAAGCAGTGGCCCGTCGCCTTTCACGGCTCGCAATACGCGGTGCGCCTGCCGATCGGCGAGAAGCGCGTGATCGAGACGGCGAAGCGCGACAACCTCAAGCGATTCTACGACGCCTGGTATCGTCCCGACCTAATGGCGGTCGTCGCCGTCGGCGACTTCGATCCGAAGCAAGTCGAGACGATGATCCGCGAGCGCTTTCGCGACTTCGCCGGCGCGAAGGTGGAACAGAAGCGCGAGGCGTTCGCCGTCCCCGACAACGACACGGCGCTGGTCGCCATCGCCACGGACAAGGAAGAAACGCAGTCGTCCGTGTCCGTCGTCTTCAAGCACGCGGTGCGTCCTCAGGGAACGGTGGGCGCCTTCCGCTACAGCGCGATCGCCGAGCTATACAACGGCATGCTCAACGCGCGCTTCCACGAGCTGACGCAGCAAGCGGCGCCGCCGTTCATCAACGCCGGATCGTCGCACGGCCGCATCGTGCGCGCGCTCGATGGCTACGTCCTCGGCGCCCTGGTAAAAGACGGCGGCATCCCGCGAGGGCTCGACGCGCTGCTCACGGAAGCCGAGCGAGTCGACCGGTTCGGATTCACGGCGACGGAGCTCGAGCGCCAGAAGAAAGACCTCCTCCGCGGCTACGAGCGCGCGTTCGCCGAGCGCGACAAGACCAACTCCGGCGCGTTCGCCGGCGAGTACGTGCAGAGCTTTCTGCAGAGTGAGCCGCTGCCCGGCATTGGCTACGAGTACAAACTGATGCAGCAGATGCTTCCGGCGATCACGCTCGCCGAGGTGAACAAGCTGGCGAGCGAGTGGATCAGCGAGAAGAACCGGATCATACTCGTCAGCGCGCCCGACAAGGCCGGCGTGCCGGTGCCGACGCGAAAGGAGCTGCTCGCCGTCTTCGCGGCGACCAAAAAGAAGGCGATCGTCGCCTACAAGGACATCGTCGGCGACTCCCCGCTCGTCGCGCACGCGCCGGCGCCGGGCGTGGTCACCGCCGAGTCGAAGATTCCCGAGCTCGGCGTGACGCAGTGGACGCTCGCCAACGGCGTTCGCGTCATTCTCAAGCCGACCGACTTCAAGGCTGACGAGATTCTCGTGTCGGCGTACGCACCCGGCGGCACATCGCTCGTGCCCGACAAGGATGCGCCGTTCGCCGGCATCGGAACGTTCATGGCCAGCGCCGGCGGACTCGGCGCGTTCGGGCCGGTGGAGCTCCAGAAGGTGCTCGCCGGCAAAGCGCTGCGCGTACCGCAGCCGTCGCTCGGCGACCTCTACGCCACGCTCGGCGGCCGTGCATCGCCGCGCGATCTCGAGACGTTTCTGCAGCTCGTGTATCTCGACTTCACGGCCATTCGCAAAGACACGGTGGTGTTCCAGTCGCTCAAGAGCCGCTTTCGCGACCAGCTCGTGAATCGCGGCTCCGACCCGCAGCAGGTGTACGAGGACACGCTCAACGCGATTTTGTCCCAGCACAATCCGCGCGAGCGGTCGCTGTCGGCGGCGATGGTCGACTCGGTGGCGCTCGAGCCATGGCTCGCGTTTCTGCGGCAGCGGCTGTCCGACGCGTCGAACTTCACCTTCGTGATCGTCGGCAATTTCTCGACCGACTCGGTGAAGCCGCTCGTCGAGCGCTACATCGGCGGGCTGCCCGCGGCGGGCAAGAAGGAGATGTGGCGCGACGCCGGCGTGCGCCCGCCCATCGGCGTCGTGAAGACCGTCGTGAAGAAGGGCGTCGAGCCCAAGGCGTCGACGCGGATCATTTTCTCGGGTCCGTTCGAGTATAGCCCGATCAATCGTTACGCGATCAACGCGCTCGCAGACGTGATGACGATTCGGCTGCGCGACCGCCTGCGCGAGGAGCTCGGCGGCACCTACGGCGTTGACGTCGGCGCATCGCCGTCGCAGAACCCGCGCGGCGAGTACTTCTTCACGATCGACTTCGGGAGCGCCCCGGATCGTGTCGACGCGCTGACCAAGGCCGTGTTCACCTTCATCGATTCGCTGAAGGCGACGGGTCCGACGGCCGACGACATCGCCAAGGTGAAGGAGACGCAGCGGCGCGAGCACGAGACCCAGCTCAAGCAGAACGGGTACTGGGTGAGCGCGCTCGTGGCCAAGTCGATGTCGGGCGAGGATCCGCGGACACTCCTCGATCTCGAGAAGCGCATCGCGGGGCTGACGCCGGCGATCGTGCGGGATGCGGCAAACAAGTACTTGCGGACCGACAACTTCGTGCAGGCGAGCCTGGTTCCGGAACGCGTAAAGAAGTAGCGTGACATCGGAGGCTTCATGATCAATCGACGGGACGCACTCAAGACGCTCGGCGCAACGATGCTCGCCGCGGCGGCGCCTGCCCCATTGCTCGCGCTCGATGCGCGCGCGAAGAAGAGCGCACGCACCGATCGCCCGAACCTCGATGCCGCGATCCGCGCCGCACGGTGGATCCGTAAGTCCCGACTTACGACTGAGCACGGCGTGGTGTGGCCGGCGGACCCCAACGATGAGAAGTCGGTCGGCACGACACTCTACTCAGGGTCGCCGGGCGTGATCCTTTTTCTCCTCGAGCTGCACGCGGCGACGGGCGACGCGTCGTATCTCGCCGACGCGTCGGCCGCGGCCGACCATCTTGTGGCCACGATGCCCTCCGGTGACAAGCGCGCCGAGCACGGACTGTACGAGGGGATCGCCGGCCACGCCTTCGCGCTCGACCTTGCCTGGCGGCAGACCGGCCGAGGCGCATATCGCGACGCGGCGACGCGCTGCATCGACATCATCAAACGTGAGGCGATCGAGAAGGATGGCGGCGTTCAATGGAACGACACCACGGACATTATCTCCGGCGCGGCCGGCACGGGGCTGGCGCTCCTCTGGTGGGCCGGCCGCGCCAACGATCCCGCTGCGCGCGCCCTCGCGGCGAAGAGCGGCCGCCGGCTGCTCGACCTCTCGACGCCGGCGCCAGGTGGGTTGATGTGGCGCGTGGATCCCGTGTTTGCCCGCGTGATGCCGAACTTCTCGCATGGCACGGCCGGGATCGCATACTTCCTCGCGTCGCTGCATCAGCACACCGGCGACCGCGCCTTGCTCGACGCGGCGATGGCCGGCGCGACGCACCTGCAGACGATCGCCAAGAAGGATGACGATACGTGCACCATCTACCATCACGATGGCGACGGGCAGCAACTCTTTTATCTCGGCTGGTGTCACGGACCGGTCGGTACGGCCCGTCTCTTCCAGCGGCTATCGCAGATCACGAAGAGCTCGAACTGGCGCGCCTGGGTGCGCCGCTCGGCGCGGGGCATCAGCACGAGCGGTGTGCCCGAGCAGCGCACGCCGGGATTTTGGAACAACGCCAGCCAATGCTGCGGCAACGCCGGCGTCGCCGAATTTTTTCTGGACCTGCATCGCTCGCTCGGCGACAGTGTGTATTTGGACTACACGCGTCGCGTGAACGGCGACTTGCTGCGCCGCGCGACGCCGGACGGCGACGGCATCAAGTGGGTGCAAGCCGAGCATCGCGTGAAACCGGAGCTCCTCATCGCGCAAACCGGTTACATGCAGGGCGCCGCGGGCATGGGCACCTGGCTGCTGCACATGGACGGATTCGAGAATCGCCGCAAGCCGCTCGTCGTGCTGCCCGACAATCCGTGGAGCGACGGGTGACCACCTGTTTTCCCCTTTCGCCGAAGCCGGTTCACAGTGCTCTGTTTTTGACAGGATTAACAGGATTAACAGGATTAACAGGATTCTCGGTTGAGAGCGCTCTCCTGTCGAAACACGAGGCGGTAATCCTGTAAATCCTGTAAATCCTGTCAATGCGTTTGCAAAGCACTGTGCACCTCGGACTCGGACCTCCCGAGCGCAGTTCTCAACCGTACCGCATCACAATGTCCGAACTCCCCATATCGACCGACGACGTCATCGCTGCGCGCCAGAGAATCCGGGACCACTTGACGGTCACGCCGCTGCGCAGCTATCCGGAGCTCGATGAAACGGTCGGTCGCGGCATTCGGCTGTTTGTGAAACACGAAAACCACAACCCCGTGAACACCTTCAAGGTGCGCAACGGCGTGTCGTTCATGACGGCGCTGCCAGAGCGCGATCGCGCGCGCGGCGTCGTCGCGGCGACGCGGGGCAACCATGGGTTGGGGCTGGCGTGGAGCGGCGCGCGACTCGGCGCGAGCGTCACCATCTGCGTGCCCGTCGGCAACAATCCGGAGAAGAACGCTGGCATGCGCTCGCTCGGCGCCACGCTCGTTGAAGACGGCGCGGACTACGACGCATCGGCGCTCGTGGCCGACCGGCTGACGCGCGAACGCGGCCTCACGCTGGCGCACTCGACGAACAATCCGAACATCATCGCCGGCGCGGCGACGCTGTCGTTCGAGATGCTGGAGCAGGAACCCGAGCTCGACGCGATGGTCGTGTCCGTGGGCGGCGGCTCGCAAGCCGTCGGCGCGCTGCTGGCCGCGCGCGCGCTCCGTCCATCGATGCGGGTGTACGCCGTGCAGGCCGCCGGCGCGAGCGCGGCGCACGATGGGTGGCACGCCGGCCATCCGACGACGGTGCCGAGCGCGAACACGTTCGCCGACGGACTGGCGACCCGGAGCACGTACACGATGACCTTCCCCGCCCTGCGCGCCGGCCTGGCCGGCTTCGTCACCGTCACCGATGCGCAGATCGCCGACGCCGTGCGGCTCCTGCTGCGCACCACGCACAATCTCGTCGAGGGCGCCGGAGCGGCCGGCCTGGCGGGACTGCTGGCGCTGCGGGATACGCTCGCCGGCCAGCGCGTGGGAATCGTGCTCTCGGGTGGCAACATGGATGGAGCCACGCTCTCGCGGATTGTGCGTCACGAGCTGTGAGCGCGGAGCCGCAAGCGCTCAGAGGGTGTTTTTGTCTCTTCGAGATTCGTTTTGCGACGCGAGCGTAGCGAGCGTCACATTGTCCATCCGGTGTCCCCCCTCGAATCCCACCACCTCGTACCGAAAGCCGGCCGCATCCAACTGCCCCCGGTGCTCCGCTCGCACCCCCTCAGTCGCCAGCTCGTCGCGGGAGCCGAGGACGAACGTGAGCGGCGTCGCGTGCAAGGCGTGCCGCTCGTGCGTCACGAGCTCGGCCGGGATCGAGCCGCCCCACACGATCAGGCGGTCGGCGCGCGCGCGGCCGCGGGCTAGCCATCGCGTCACCGACGCGACGCCCTGCGAGAAGCCGAGCGCGACCACCTCGACACGGGCGCGGTCGCGCTCGGCGAACACCGCATCGTACAGTGCGTCGAGATACGTGACGTAGTCCCCGATCTCGGCGAGCCGGTCTTCGCGCGTCATCCACGTCGCGCCGACCTTGGCGTGCGCGCCGTGCCGGCCCGTCGTCTGGTCGGTGTAGAATCGCGACAGCGCTTCGGGGAGGACGATCAGCCGCGAGCCGTCATCGATCGGCGCGAAGTTGCGCGCGAAATCAGCGACGAGCTGACCATATCCGTGGCACGCGAACCAGACCTGCGACACGGCTCCGTGCGACGGGCCGAGCGTGACGTAACGCGCGGTGCGCGTCACGGAAATGTGGTGTTCGATCATCGGCACAGGTCGGGCACGGCCGAGCCTCTTGAAGGTCGAGTTATCATCCGGCAATGCCGATCGACGCGCCAGTAGGCTCCGATGCCCGACACGATCCGTATGCCGCGCTCCGCGCGCCCGACGTCGGCCTCTATCTCGCGGGCAGTCTCGTCGGCACGCTCGGGCTGCAGATGCAGGAGATCGCAATCGGATGGGAGCTCTACGAGCGGACACATTCCACACTGGCGCTCGGGCTCGTCGGCCTCGTGCTCATTCTTCCCGTCATCGCCTTCGCCCTTCCCGCGGGACACGTGGTCGACCGCTTCGACCGGCGCCGCGTTCTCCTCATCGCCCTTTCGCTCTATGTGCTCGCGAGCGCTGGACTGGCGATCGTCTCGGCGACACGCGCGCCGGTCTGGATGGTGTACGCGCTCCTGCTGCTCAACGGCACCGCGACCGCGTTCCAGAGCCCGGCCAAGAGCGCGTACTTCGCGCAGACCGTTCCACGCGAGCATCTGGCGAACGGGATGACGTGGAGCTCGTTCACGTGGCAGCTCGCGTCCGTTCTGGGGCCGGCGGCCGGCGGCGCGGTCATCGGCATCGCCAAGTCGGCGACGCCGGCGTTCGTACTGGGCGGCGCGGCGTCGCTGCTGTTCGCGACGGCGATCGCTTTCACGCGCTCACGCCCCACGGAGCGCACGACCGTCGCCCGCGACCGTCGCGACTTTCTCGCCGGCCTCCACTACGTATTGAAGACGAAAGTGATCCTCGCCACGCTGACGCTCGACATGTTCGCCGTGCTGCTCGGCGGCGCGACATCGCTCCTGCCGGTGTTCGCCAAGGACATCTTGCGCGTCGGGCCGACGGGGCTTGGCTGGCTCGCCGCGGCGCCGGCGATGGGGGCGGTGCTCGTCGCGATCGCACTCGCCTACCGCAAGCCGATGCGGAACGCCGGCCGCACGCTGATGGCCGCCGTGATCGGCTTCGGCGGCGCGACGATCGTCTTCGGCCTGTCGCGCTCGTTCTGGCTGTCGATCGCCATGCTCGTGACGATCGGCGGCCTAGACATGATCAGCGTCGTCATCCGCGCCACGCTCGTTCCGCTGCTCACCCCCGACGACATGCGGGGCCGCGTGGCGGCGATCAACGGGGTCTTCATCGGCACGTCGAACGAGCTCGGCGGCTTCGAGTCCGGCGCGCTGGCGTCGCTCATCGGCCCCGTCGGCGCGGTCGTGTTCGGCGGCATCGGCACGATCGTGACGGTGATCGGCGTCGGCGTACTGTGGCCCGAGTTGCGGAGGCTGAAGAACCTGGATCGGGGACCGGCGATCGAGGACTGAAGGCGGATCGCGGATTGCCGAACCTCGCCTCACGCCTCGATCCTCACCTCCATCAACGGCAACATTCTACTCGCGTCGACCGCCGAGGCCTTCGATCCGACGCGCACCGCGCCCATCGCCAGATAGAATCCTTCCGCGAACGGATCGCTCTGGATGATGAGTCGCCGGCCGCCCCGCGAAGCCGCCTGCGCGAGCGCGTGCGCCAGGAGCGCGCGGCCGACGCCGGTGCCGATCATCGGCGGCTCGACGAACAGCGCCATCAGTTCCGGCGCCTCCCGTGCAGCATCGAGCCAGTAGAAGCCCGCCACGTTGCCCGCGCGCTCGGCGACAAACGCATCGCCGCGCGCGACGGCGCGCGGATCGACGGTGAGGTCGGCACGCGCGCGTTCGAGAAACGCCGGATCGTATCCCCAGTGCGCCTTCGATCGCATCGCGAGCGCCGTGAGCGCGTGGCACTCCTCGGCGCGCGCCGCGCGAATGACCAACGGCGCCCCGGGGTGTATCATCGTTCGGTCACCGGCAAGGGGATTGTCAATGCCGCTCCCACGAGAGCTGCTCGAAGAGATGGCGGCGCGCAACCGCGGCGCCGAGATCGAGGCGAATCGCGACAAGCGGCTCGACTACGTGCGGACCGGCGCCGTTTGCATGGCATGGTCGGTATTCGGCGTCGGCTGCATCCTGTGGAGCGCCCATACCACGGACCCCCTCTACGGGCGCGTCGCGTTCATCGCCGGCCAGGGCCTCGGCTACTCGATGATCATCTTCACGTTGCTCGGCCTCTACCG
>JBDUCS010000182.1:0-7967 GCA_040003335.1 Gemmatimonadaceae bacterium
CGAGCGGCAGCACGAGCGGCAGCACGAGGGATACCCGCCGAATCGTGCGCAAATGCGAACGGGAGGGAGCAGGCGGCGAGAACGGCGGCGGCATTCTATCTCCGGACAGCCGATACTGCTGTAGCGAGCGGCGGGTAACAATGGCACGCGGTACGCACCACCAGGCTCCCTCCTGATTTGTGCGCCTGGTCACAATCGCTGGTGACGGGGTAACGGTAGGGCGAAAAATCTCCCGAGGCAAGAGGGGTTCGATCGACGACCTCGGCCTCCTCGTCGCCGCGCTCTTGCCGGAACACACGACGCAATCGTGAGATAGCTGCCATCTCGGGTGGTCGTGTCACACTATATTGGGCACATGACCTCGCAGGCCGAGCGCGCATTGTGGAAGGCGATCAAATCCCGAATGCTGGAGAGAGCGTATTACTTCTTTGGCGAGGACGAATTCCTGAAAGCGCAGGCAGTGCGCGCGCTTGTGGATGCCACGGTGGACGCGTCGGTGCGTGACTTCAACCTCGATGTTCGACACGGAGGTGAACTCGAGGCTGGCGCGCTCGGCTCGCTTCTGGGAACTCCGCCGATGATGGCCGACCGTCGTGTCGTCGTTCTCCGCGATGTCGCCGCGCTAAAGAAAGAGCCGCGCGCCGTGCTCGATGAATACCTGATGGCGCCAGCGGGAGATCTTCTGCTGGTGCTCGTGGCGCTGGGCGGTGAAAAAGCAAAAGCCGACAAGCTCTTGGAGACGCGTGCTGTCGCCGTGGAGTTCGAGGCGCTCGAACTGACACGCGTGCCGAAGTGGATCGAGCACCATGCATCGTTGGTGCACGGTGCGACGCTCACGCCGGGCGCAATCGATCTCCTGGCACGCGCAGTGGGGAACGATCTTCCCGCGCTCGCGGCGGAGATCGACAAGCTGACCAGCTTCTCCTCGGGCGGCGAAATCACCGAGGAGGCCGTGGCGGACATCGTGGGAATGCGCCGCGGTGAGACGCTCGGTGATTGGATGGACCTCGTCGGGGCGCGAGATACCGCTGGCGCGCTCGCGCTTCTTCCACACATTCTAGAACAGCCGAAGACGAGCGCGGTGCAGATCGTCATGATTCTCACGGTGCAGACGCTGGCGCTTGGATGGGGTGAGGCGTGCCAACGCGACCGTGGTGGCCGCGTCGATTTTTACGACTTCCTGAAGAGCAGTGGCGGGGCATTCGTTGGACGGGCGTGGGGTGAAGCGACAGCGGCGTGGACCGAGCATCTCGACAAGTGGGATGCAGCGTCCATCGACGCGGCGCTGGCGGCGCTGCTCGCGACCGATGTCGCGTTGAAGGAGACGCGCCTGTCGTCGGATGACCAACTGCTCGCCTCGCTGGTGCTCGCGATGTGCGCGCCGCGCGCGACTTCTCTCTCGAGAGCTTTCGCATGATCCTCTTTGCCCCCCGATGGCTCGCCCTGTTCGTGATGCTGCCGCTGCTGTGGCCGGAACTCGCGGCGGCGCAAAGTACATCGGGCGCGGCGAGCGATTCAGTGTTCGCGCGCGCGCAGCGGCTCGTCGCCGAAGGGCAGGGCGATGCCGGACGCGCGCTGGTGCAGGGCCAGCTCGAGGCGGCGCCTACCGGCTCGCCGCGCTATGTGGACGCCCTGTACTGGCGAGCCGTGCTCGCGGTAAATCCGAGCGAGAGCGAGCGTGACCTGCGTCGCCTGGTGATCGATTTTCCGTTGGCGCCGCGCGCGGCGGACGCGTTGCTGCGTCTGGGTCAGCTCGAGTTCGCGCGCGGTGACCGACAGCAAGCGATCACGCATCTCGATCGCCTGGTGAGAGAGCACGCCGAGAGCGCGCTACGGCCGCGCGCGAGTTATTGGATGGCGCGCGCGTGGTTCGACGAAGGAAGTGTGCCGACGGCGTGCGCGAAACTAGGCGATGCGACACGCTCGTCGCCGTCGGACAGTGTGGAGTTGCGCAACCAGATCGCGTTTTACGCGCAGCGATGCGCGGGTATCGACACGACGGTGCAGGCGATCGTCACGACGCGAAAGCCGGGGCAGGGCGGAATCGTGATCGCCGGCTCGTCGCCCCGCGCGTCGATACCGTCGTCATCGCGCCCGCTTCCTCCAATCCGGCCATCGGCACGCGACAGCGCGGCGAGCGTGGCAGCCGCGAACGCCGCGAACGCCGCGAACGCCGCGAACGCCGCGAACGCCGCGAACGTCGCGGCTGCTCGACGTGACTCGATTGCCGCGGTGGCGGCGCAAGCATCTGCCCGCGAGATCAGCACGCGCCCGCCACCGGTCCGGGATACGCCGCCCACGCGGCCACCAGTCATCCGCGACACGCTCAGCACGCGGCCACCGGTGGTTCGCGACACGCCAACCACACGGCCGCCGGTGGTCCGCGACACGCCGACCACGCGGCCACCGCCGCTCCTCGATAGCATCGGTAAGCAACCGGTCCGCACGGTACCGGCAACGGAGACGGTGCTGATACCGGCGCCGCGGCGCGACACCGTGCGCGCGGCGCCCGTAGCACCGGTAGCCGCGCCGGCGATCACTCCGCCGCGCGCGGCCACTCCCGCGCCCACCGCAGTCGCACGCACGGGGCAATTCACGGTGCAGGTCGGGGCGTACAAGACGCGCGCGGAAGCGGACGATCTCAGCAAGCGCGTGATCGAGAGCGGATTTGAGCCGCGCATTTGGGAAAACGGCGGCTACTTCAAGGTACGCGTCGGCCGCTACGCCACACACGCGGCCGCCGCCGCGGCATCCGACGCGATTCAGAAAAAGAAGCTCGCGGTGTACGTCACGGAGGCGGAGCCGAAGTGAAGGCGGGGCGCTCGTGGTGCCGGGGCGTGGTCGCGTGAGTCGCGATACTACCACGCCTCTCATGCAGCAGTACCGGGAGATCAAGTCGCAGCATCAGGACGCGATTCTCCTGTTTCGCATGGGCGACTTCTACGAGATGTTCTACGACGACGCCGAGACGGCGTCGCGTGTGCTCGGCCTCACACTCACGGCACGCAACAACGGCGGCGCGGCTGATGTCCCGCTCGCCGGAGTGCCGGTAAAGGCGCTGACCGAGTATCTTCGCCGCCTCGTGCAGCGTGGCTACCGCGTCGCGATCTGCGAGCAGGTCGAAGATCCGAGGCTTGCCGTCGGCATCGTGCGGCGCGCCGTGGTCGAGACCGTCACGCCCGGAGCGGCGTTCTCAGACGATCTGCTCGACGGTACGCGCAATAACTTCCTCTGCGCGCTGCACCGTGCCGGCACGCTCACCGGTATCGCGGCCGCGGACCTGTCCACCGGAGAATTGCGGCTCATCCTCGCCGCATCCCCAGCCGATGTCGATTCGGCACTCGCGCGGATCGCACCGAGTGAGGTGTTGGTGAGCCGCGCCGCGAATGAGACGCACCGTGCGGCCCGGGCGCCATCGGCGCGCGAGGAGAGCGCGCTGATCACCGAGCGCGACGCGTGGGAGTTCGATCCGTCGCTGGCCCGCGACGAGCTGGCGAAGCAATTCAAGCTGCAATCGATCGAGGGGCTTGGCATCGGCGCCGACGACGACGCAGCGGCCGGCGCGGCCGGCGCGCTACTGCGCTACCTGCGCGAGTTGCAGCCGGGCGGACTTCCGCACCTTGCGCGCCCGACGATCGAGCGTCCGGGCACCACGATGCCACTCGACGAGATGACGCGCCGTAACCTCGAGCTCGTCGAGCCGCTGCAGGGCGGCGACGACCAATCGGGAACACTCCTCGCCGTGCTCGACCGCACGGTGACGGCGATGGGCGCCCGCTTGCTGCGGCAGTGGATTCTGACGCCGCTCACGGTGCGCGCGCAAATCGATAGCCGACTGTCAACGGTGAGCGCGATGGCAAAGGACGCGCTAGCGCGTGCCGCCGTCCGCGATGCGCTCGACGGCGTGCGCGACGTGGAGCGACTGGCGAGCAAGGCCGCCGCCGGACGTGCTACACCGCGCGAACTCGGCGCGCTCGGCGCATCGCTCTCGCGGCTGCCGGCGGTGGAGGACGCGGCGCGCCGCGTCAGGAGCGCCGGTGTCGTCGCCGACTTGCTCACACGGTGGGATGGCTGCGCTGACGTGAGCGCCGACATCGCGCGGACAATGGTTGACCGCCCGCCGGCCGCGCTCGGCGACGAAGCATCGATCCGGGACGGCGTCGACGTGGAACTGGACGAGCTGCGCGCGATCCAGAAAGGCGGTAAGGATCTGATCGCCGACATCCAGACGAAGGAGCGCGCGCGCACGGGGATCGCGTCGCTCAAGGTCGGCTTCAACAAGGTGTTCGGCTACTTCATCGAGATCACGAACTCGAACAAGCACCTGGTGCCCACCGACTACCAACGCCGCCAGACGCTAGCCGGCGCCGAGCGGTACGTGACGCCCGAGCTCAAGGAGTACGAGGAGCGCGTGCTCGGCGCCAGCGAGCGCATCGAGGCGCGCGAGCGACTGCTGTTCGAGTCGACGCGCGCGCGCGTCGGTGCAACGATCGCGCGGCTGCAATGCGCGGCCGGCATCATCGCGCAACTCGATGTGCTCGCGGCGCTGGCCGAGGTGGCGGAGCGGGAAGGGTACGCTCGCCCCGAGCTGACGGACGATTTCGCGCTGGAGATCATCGCCGGCCGGCATCCCGTGGTGGAGCGGATGATGCCGCGCGAGAAGTTCATCCCCAACGATGTCACGCTGACCGATGACGCGCGGATGATCATTCTCACCGGTCCGAACATGGCTGGCAAGTCGACAATTTTACGCCAAGTAGGACTAATTCAGCTGCTGGCGCAGATGGGGAGCTTCGTGCCTGCGGCGCGCGCCCGACTCGGCGTCTGCGACCGCGTGTTCACGCGCGTTGGGGCGAGCGACAACCTCGCGCGGGGGCAATCGACGTTTATGGTCGAGATGTCGGAGACGAGCGCGATCCTGCACACAGCGTCGCGCCGGAGCCTGGTGCTCCTCGACGAGATCGGTCGCGGGACCTCGACATACGACGGCGTCTCGATCGCGTGGGCGGTGAGCGAGTATTTGCACGACGCGATCAAGTGCAAGACGATGTTCGCTACACACTATCACGAGTTGACGCAGCTCTCTGAGGAATTAGTATCAGTTCGAAACTATAACGTCGGCGTGCGCGAAGTCGGCGACGACGTGTTGTTTCTCCACCGGCTGCAGCCGGGCGGGGCCGACCGCTCGTACGGCATCGAGGTCGGACGGATCGCGGGCCTCCCCAAGGGTGTGCTACGCCGCGCGCGCGAACTGCTCGCGCTGCTGGAGGGTGGACAGCTGGTGAAGCGGGCCGGTGCCGGCGCTACGCCGGTGCGCAGCGACTCGTCGGGGGTGGAGCAGCTGCCGCTCTTCAGCGCGCCGGCGGTGCCCGATCCGATCCGCGCCGAGCTGTCGAGCGTCGACGTCAACCTGCTGACGCCGCTCGAAGCCATGACCCTGCTGGCGGCGCTCGTCGAGAGAGCGCGGGGCTAAGGACGAAAAGAGAGAGCAAAGAGCCGTGACCGCGACCAGGGATCTCGAATGTTCGCGCTTTTGTCAGGGTTCGCTTGTCGCGCTTCGTTTCGCCGTCACAAACCGTCCGATCCGCCACCTCCGCCGTAGTCGCCCCCGCCGTCGTAGCTGCTCGACGAGTCCGAGCTTGACGAGTTGGAGGAATTAGAAGCAGAGCGGCCGGATCTGTCGGCGTCGCCATCGAGCATTCCGCCGGCGATGATGGCAGTTGTGTCGGTCTCATCCCAACCGCGACGCCGGTATGCCGCCACCGCCGCGCAGAGACGATGGGAGATCGGAAGCGCAAGAACAGAGAATTACGGGCGTGCCTCATCGAGCAACGCGCTCATCTCCGCCGCGTTTGTGGTTCCGTAATTTCCGTAACAGTTGTTGAACACGATGTGTGTCCGGCCGGCGGCCGCCGTCATCCTCTCGACGTCGGGAATGCGCGCAGCGAGCTCGTCGCCGTCGTACAGGTAGCGGAACCGCTCGACAGCGGTAATGCCGGTTTCTTCCCAGGCGGCGGCGCGCCGGCCGTGAAAGCGCACCATTGCCAGCGCGGGGCTCGTGACGGCGAAGATGGGCGGCACGCTGCTCGCCATCCCCTGTGGCTCATCGACCGCGACAAAGGGAATATCGTGGCTCGTTAGAAACTCGAGCGTGTGCTCGGCGCGCTCGGGCGCGAACCAGCGTGCGTTACGGAACTCGACCGCGCCACGAACGCGTCCGAGGCGGCGCACGGCGTCGAGGATCGCGTTGTCGCTGGCGCGGTTGGGGAGAAACCAGCGCGGATACTGCAACAGTACCGCGCCGAGCTTACCAGCGGCGCGGAGCGGCTCCATCGCGTCGAGGAAGACGGCCCACACGGCGTCGTACAACTCCGGCGGCAGATCCTTCGCGTAGATGCGCTTGGATTCGGCGAGCGACTGCGGCAGCGCCTCGCGCAGCTCTTTCGGTAACCGGCTGACCTCGCTCGGCTGCCCCGTCATGAGCGCGTTCGCCTTGACGTTAAAGACGAACTCCGGCGGCGTGCGCTCGACCCACAGCTCGGCGGTGCGCCGCGCCGGGAGTGCGTAGTAGGAGGAATCGACCTCGACCATCGGAAAACGCGTCGCGTAGTAGCGGAGCCGCTCCTCCGGGGAGTCAACGCCCTCGGGATAGAAGACGCGTCCCGCGGTGATGGTCGGATCGGTCCAGCTGGCGACGCCGACAAGCCGCGTGCTCCCGGGTTGCGGACGCCGCCACGCCCGCGCGGCGCGCTCGCGTGCGGCGTCGAAACCGGGATCGTGCGCCGCGTCGAGGTCCGGCGCGGGCAGTGACGTCGGGGGCAGGGGCCTTTTAGTAGCCATTCGATACTAAATTCTCATCGCGTAGGAGCTTGGCGCGGTGCGCCTCGCGCCCCATTCGGCGCCGCTCGGTGTCCGCTTCCACCAGCATCTCGGCGATCTCGGCAGCGTTCGTGGTTCCGTAGTTCGCGTGGCAATTGTTGTGGACGACGTGCACTCCCTGCGTCTGCCGTGCCACGTCGATAATGCGTGGCACCCACATCTCGAGCTGCTCGCGGTCGTAGAGATAGCGGTAGCGCTCGGTCGCACGGAGGTGCCGGGCCTCCCAGGTTTCGGACCGGCGGCCGTGAAGACGGAGCACCGCGAGCCGCGGCGAGGTGACCGCGATCACCGGTGGAACGCTGCTGTTCGTGCCCTGCGGCCCGTCGACCATGACGTACGGTATGTCGTGGCGTTCGAGGAGCGCCAGCGTGCGCGCGGCGACGCGGGGCGCGAACCACCCGTGATGCCGGAGCTCGACCGCGCCCATGAAGCCACGCGCCCGTAGTCGGTCGTGTGCGGCGACGATCGTCGCCGCACTCGCGCGTGACGGCGCGAGCCACGGCGGAAATTGCAATAGAATCGCGCCGAGCTTGCCGGCGGTGAGCAGCGGCTCGAGCGCGTCGAGGAACATCGTCCAAATGGCATCGACGAGCTCCGTGCCAAGCTCGGTGGCGGAGAGGCGCGGGACAGTGGCAGCGCGCGGTGACAGCGCGGCGCGGATGCTCGCCGGAAGCAGGCGCGCGTCGGTTGTGTGCCCGGTCATTACCGCGTGCGCCTTCACGTCGAACAGGAACGACGCCGGCGTGCGCTCCACCCAGAGCTGGGCCATCCGGCGCGTCGGCAGCGCGTAGTACGTCGCATCGATCTCCACGAGGGAGAATCGCGACGCATAATGCCGCAGCCGCGCGTCGGCAGTCGTCGCACCCGCCGGATAAAAGACGCCGGGAGCGAGTAGCGTGGGGTCGGTCCACCCGGCGGCGCCGACGCGCACGCTGCCACCGCCCTCGATAGCGAGCGGCGTGTTGCGCGTCGCGCGTACCGCGTCGGCGCGGGCGCGCGCGGCAACGGCGCCCGCATCATGTACGCGATCCCACTCGCCGGCAGCGGCGAGCACCGCCGGAATGCGCGTTACGAGCTCAGGCGATGCC
>JBDUCS010000183.1:0-7947 GCA_040003335.1 Gemmatimonadaceae bacterium
GCGGAATGTTGGCGGACGCGCGGTCGGGCCACTGCCCCTCGCGCGCGACGGCGCTGGCACCACCGAACACCGTATCCCACAGCGCGAGCGTACGCGGTACATCGAGCCGGGCACCGCCGGGAATCTGCACGAGGTCCGCGCTCGGCACGACGGGCGTGCTGTCGAGCCGCTGCGCCAGTCCCTGTTGCCGGATGTACGGCCCCAGGCCGAGCGCCTGTGGATAGCCCCCTACCGAGAAGTAAACGGGACGCGAGGGGAAAGAGTCGCGGATGGCGTACAGCACGAGGAGCTGGCCGCGCGTGAGCGCGCGCGCGGGCACGGTGACGTCGATGCCGCCGTGCTGGAAGCGTACCGCGCCCTGCAGCGGCGCGATGTACGGAATCGAATCGAGCTCGTCGCGCGAGAGCGACCACAGCGGCATGGCCGGCTTCGTCCACGTGCGCGCGCGGTAGAGCGCCGGTCCGCGCGCGGCATCGTACGTCTCCGGCGGATGGGCGATGATATCGTGCGCATATGACGGCAGATCGAGGTACGGCACGAGCGCAACCGTCACGTCGCGGCGTATGCCTTCCACGTGTTGCGCATACCATAACGGAAAGGAGTCGTTGTCGCCGTTCGTGACGAGGAGTCCGTACGGCTCCACGGAGTTGAGGAGGTCGACCGCCCATTCGCGCGTGAACGTCTGGCCGGCGCGTGAAGCCGGGCGAAGGTTGGCGACGAGGGGCACGATCGCCAGCGCGAGCGCCGGCGCGGCGAGCGCCCACGCCCTGCGCTCGCCCCTGCCCGACGAGATGAGCGCATCGGCGGTGCGGCGCCAGAGCATGGCCAGCCCAATGGCGGCGAACAGTCCCCAGAGCGAGAAGGTCCAAATGAAGAAGTAATCGCGCTCGCGCACCTCGTGCAGCGCGAGGTCGCTCACATCGGGCGACAGTGAGAATCCGTACTTGAAGTTGAGATAGAAGATGAGCGCGAAGGTGAGGGTGCCCGCGAGCGTGGCGAAATACGACCAGCTCCGCCGCGCGTGACGCCGCAGTGCCACGATGCCGGCGATGCCGAGCGCGAGGAACGTGACCGCGAGGCCGAGCTGCGCGAACGGCGCCCGTCCGTCGGCGTCGCGCATCCACTGCCACCGGAAGTAGAGCCACCACGTTGCGACCTGCGCCGCGTAGGGTGCCTGCCGCTCCATCACCGGGTGACCGCCGTACTGGTCGCGCATGATGTTGGCCATCAAGAGACGCCCAGTCTCCGCGCTCATCGTGCAGCTCACCTTGGGCGCACCCGTCACGCACGCCGTCGGCGCGCCTTCGTTGATGGGCGGAAGGTGCGCCGAGCGGATCGGTTCGACGGCGAACGGGGTGAGGCCGAGCGCGGCTACGGCGCCGAGCACGGCGAACAGCCGCCACCGTAATAAGATCGCCGGCCGGTGTGCGACCATGGCCACGGCGATCGCCGGACCGGCAAGCAAGCCCGCCGGATGCACGGTGTACCCGATGGCCGAGACGTAGGCGGTCAACACGAGCAGGCGATCGCCGGAGGCGTCGCGGTCGCGCTTGGACTCTTCCACATCCAGCCAGCGCACGACGAGCCATGACGTGAGCGCGAGGCCGAAGAGCGATACGGTGTAGACTTTTTCGTTGACGACGCTCTGGTTCCAGACGGTGAACGCCGTGGCGCCGAGGAGCGACGCGAGCGATGCGGCGACGAGACGCCGCGGGCGGTGCACGATGATCTCGCGCAGCAGCCGCTCGGCGCAGAGAAACCAGAGTGCCGCGCTGCACGCGCTCGCCAACGCGGCGAGGAGATTGATCCGGACCGCGTATGACAGCGGGAGCGGCACCAGCCCCGCGACGTGCGCGAGGAGCACAAAGGTCGGGTTGCCGGGTGGGTGCGGGAGGCCGAGCACTTTCGCGGCGGCCATATATTCGCTCGTGTCCCACATCGCGGTGGTCGGCGCAAGTGTCAGCACGTACAGCGCGAGCACAACGCATCCGATAGCGGCGCCGAAGGCGTAGGGTGGCGTGTCCGTCGTGGCCGGCGTGCGCTCGCGCGAGAAGTGACGCCACAGCGCGGCCGGCGCGAACAGGAAGTAGCCCGCCACGAGGAGGCACGCCGCGAGCGACGTGTCGCCGCGCCAGAGCAGGAGGTAGCCGGTGAGGAGCGCCACGAGCGCGGCGGCGCCGAAAGGGGTGCTACGCGAAAGGCGGGTCACGGCGGGCCTCCGAGGCTCAGCTGACAGGGCGAAGCTAGCCACGGCAGGGCGGCGGGCTACGATCGGAGTGTCCCGGAACTGCAAAGACGTACACAAAAACGAAACGCGACAAACGAAGCAGTTTCGTGTTTTCGTATTTCGTTTTGGGGTTCAGTCTGTTCGCAGCGCTTCCGTCGGACTGACATTGGTCGCGCGCCGCGCCGGAAGGAGACAGGCGAGTGCCGCCACCACCGCGAGCGCGACCGACACCGCGCCGAGCGTCGGGACATCGACCGCCGTCACGCCCACCAACAGCGAGCCGAGCGCCCTGGTGACCGCGAGGGCGCCGGCGATGCCGAGCGCCAGCCCGAGCATCGCCATGCGCATCCCCTGCGTCATCACGAGCGCCATTACCGAGCGGCGCTGCGCGCCGAGCGCCATGCGGAGGCCGATCTCGTAGGTGCGCTGCGAGACGCCGTACGCGATCACACCGTAGATGCCGATGCCGGCAAGCACGAGCGCGAGCGCGGCGAACGTGGCGAGCAGCGCGGTACTGAAGCGCCGGCTGGCGATCGACGCGGAGACGATCTCGTCCATCGGGCGCACGAGCGACACGGGGACGCTCGCGTCCAGCGCGCGCACGGCGGCACGAACGGCGGGAACGACCGACGACGGCTCGCCCGTGGTGCGCACCGCGATCGTCATGCCGCGCGGAGCATAGTACGCGCTCTTCCCCGCCTGCGCGTGCGGGAAATACATCGTCGGCGGCACGTCCTCCTGAATTCCGCCCGACCGCACGTCTTTCACCACCCCGACAATCGTCGCCCACGGTGACTTGTCGTTGAACATCTTGAGCGTGTGGCCGATCGCGTCTTGTCCCGGCCAGAACTGCTTCGCCATCGTCTCGTTCACCACGGTGACGAACGGCGCGCCGTCACGGTCGGCATCGGTGAACGCCCGGCCGCGGACCACGGGAATCCGCATCGCCTGGAAATAGTCCGCCGTGACCTGCTGCGGCGCCGCCGACGGCGCCTCGCTAATCACCTTCACCACACGGCCGTCGAGAAAGATCGACCACATGCTGAGCCCGCCCGCCATCGGGAGCTGGCCCGCCACGGCGGCGGCGCGCACGCCGGGTATCGCGCGCACGCGCTCGGTGAGCTGCTGATAAAAGGCGACGATGCGCTCGTCGGTTTCGTACGCCTTGGGCGGCAGCGACAGCTGCATCGTCATCACGTGCGACGGGTCGAAGCCGATCTCCGTCGCCTGCAGCTTCCAGAGGCTGCGCACCATCAGTCCCGCGCCGGTGAGCGTGACGACCGCCAACGCCACTTCGGCCACCACGAGCGCGCCGCGCGCCGAGCGCAGCGAGGTGCCGGCGGCGGACGTCTTGCCGCCCTCGCGCAGCGTGTCGGCCGAATCGCCACGCGAGCCGCGCAGCGCCGGAACGAGACCGAACAGCACGCCGGTGACGAGCGAGATCGCGAAGGTGAACGCGAGCACGCGCGCATCGATCCCGATCTCGCCGACGCGCGGCACCGACTCGGGCGCGAGCGCGAGGATCACGCGTCCGCCCCACCACGCGAGCACGAGGCCGAGCGTGCCGCCGGCGACGGCGAAGATCGCGCTCTCGGTGAGCGCCTGCCGCACGATCCGCTTGCGCGACGCGCCGAGCGCGGTGCGAATCGCCAGTTCTTTACGCCGCGATTCACCGCGCGCCAACAACAGATTCGCGACATTGACGCAGGCGATGAGAAGCACGAAGCCCACGGCACCGAGCAGCGCGAACAGATAGGGGCGCGTACCGCCGAGGAGCTTGTCGGCGACGGTCATCGGAACGGAGACGAGCGGCCTGCCGGGGAAATATGTCTCCGGGTACGCGATCACCCAGCGACGGTCGAGGGTGTTCATTTCCGCGCTCGCGCGCTCGACCGTCGCGCCGGGCGCGAGCTTGCCGACCATCGTCAGATAGTGATTGTTGCGCGTCCACAGGGAGTCGGTGTTGAGCCGGAGCGGCGTCCACACGGTGATCGAGGCGCCCGGAAAGTCGAAGCGCGGCGGCATTACGCCGACGATCGTGCGCGGCACGTCGTTGATCAGCGCGCTCTTGCCGACGATATGCGGGTCCGCGCCGAAGTGGCGCCGCCAGAGTCCGTCGCTGATCACGATCACGCGCTCGCTTCGCGGCGTGTCCTCCTCCGGTGTGAAGGTACGGCCGAGCGCGGGTGGCACGCCAAGGATGCGAAAGAATCCGTCGGAGACGCGCGCGGCCTCGATGCGCTCGGGCTCGTCGCCGCCGGAGAGGTTCGCGTCGGCCGGCGCGTTCGCGGCGAGCTGCTCGAATGCCCTCACCTCGTGCTTGTAGTCCATGAACTCGGGCTCGCTCACCGAGTAGTACGGGTCGAGATGCCGGGCGTCGACGACGCGGTCGGCATCCCTGAACGGGAGCGACCGAAGCAGGATCCCATTGACGACGGAGAAAATTGCCGCATTGGCGCCGATGCCGAGCGCGAGCGTCGTGAGGATGACGGCGGTGAAGGCCGGTCGCCGCCCCATGCCGCGCAGCGCATAGCGCACGTCGTGCCGCATCGACGAGATCATGCCGTCTCCCGTGTCGTGTGATGTGGTGCGCGTGACGCGGGCGAGACGCCGCTCGCGGCGCGCAGCGGCGATCGCGGCCGCGTGCTCGGCGGGCGCGGTCCGCGCGACATCGGCGAGCACGCCACACCAGAGCGCGAGCGCGTCGCGCCATCCGAGCTGGCGCGCGTCACGCATCCGGTCGCGCTGAAACTCCGTCATGTCGTCTTCGAAGCGCTCGCGAAAGCGCTTCGGATAGCAGCGGAGCAGCAGACGATAGGCGCGCTCGCTCGCCGGTCGCGTCACGTGCGCCCCTGCGGCAACAGCTTGCGCGATTCGGCAAAGCGGACGAGCGCGCGCAGCCGCAGGAGCTCCGCGGCGAGGGCGCGGCGGCCGGCCGGCGTGAGCTTGTAGTAGCGGCGACGCTCGTCATCGGCGCCGGCGGCGGGACGCCGCCCCGATTCGTCGACGAGCCCATCGTCCATCAGCCGGCCGATCGAGCGGTACAGATTCCCCGCCTCGAGGCGGACCGCGCCATCGGTGAGGTCGATGATGTCCTGCCGAATGCCGTACCCGTGACGCTCACCCGTGGCGAGCATCGTGAGAATGAGAAGGTCGACTGGCTTCAACATTGGACCAGGGATCGTGGACTGCTGCTCTAGTCGAAATGACTATATGTCGTTCGACAGCGTCATCCGCGAAAAGGTTGCGGAGGCGGGCCGCTCACCGCACGTCACTGCCGGTGAGCGGGAAGACGCGCACGATCTCGGCGCGGTGCTGGGCGAAGAAGCCGATGTCGTCGTCAGTGCTGGGGTAGACCATGGCGCGCGAGGTATCGGACGGGCCGCCCATGCGACGCCGGCGCTCGGCGTACGACCATTTGACGGCGGCGAGGGCGATGCGGCCGGCGATCACCTCGTACTGGAGGGACGTCAGGCCGGCGGCGATGATCGCATCGCGCATGCCCGGCTGGCCGGCACGGCGTGTGGCCGCGGCCTCGTCGATCGCCCAGATCGAATCGAGCGTCGTCGAGCCGGTGCGGTGCACGTTGAAGTCCGGCGCGGGAGATCGCGCGCCGGCGAGCGGCGTGATGCGAGGGCCCTCGGCCAGCGCTCGCTCCACGGCGCCCGCCTGCCGCACCCGCTCCATCGTCAGCGACTCGAAGTAGATGAGCGGACGCCCCTCGGCGTCGACGGGCTCTTGGGCCGGCGCGGCGCGCGTCGGTACATGTTCGCGCCGCGTCCAGCTGTAGAGGCCGAGGGCCAAGACGAGGACGAACACGGCGACGAGCGGACGGTAGACGCGCGTTGCGCCCGGCACAGCGGCGCCGTACGACACGGATTCACGCCGGAGCGCAAAGATGCCGCCGCAGTGCGGACACGTGATGCTGGACGTCGGGGCCTGCTTGCCACACACCGGGCACGGCCAGAGCGTCACGTCGACAGTCTCACGCGGCGGAGGGGCGATGATGCGCGTGCGCGCCGCGTGTCGCCAGGGGATGCGCGCGGTAGGCCGCGGTTGATTCGGCCGAACACCGCCCGCATATTGCGTGGCCGCCTGCGCGAGCCGCCTGTGCCGACGTAGACGCGTGACGAGACGAGACATTGCATGTTCAGTACACTCCCGGAATCCCAGCGCGCGCTCGAGAATTCTCCGAGTGCGGGCGTCGCCAGCCTTTTGGCACACGTCGCGCTCGTCGCGGCGGCGGTCGCGGTGACGGCGAACGCCGGACTGCATCGGGAGAAGCACGTCACCGAGCGCGCGCACTTTCTGCACGCGCTGGTCGAGCGCGCGGCAAAGTCACCCACGCAGCACGCCGGCGTCGTGCGGCCAGCGCGCTCATACACGCCGATGCCGGAAGACACTCCCGTGCCCACCGCCGTCCCGGCACCGGAGGTCGTCGTGGTCGACGTCGACGTGTCGCCGGCGCTCGACGAGGACTCGTACCTTCCGCGTGCGAGCGACTTCGGTCGCGAGTTCGCGACGAGGCGCAACGCGCTCGGCGATCGCCCGCACGCCGGCGCCGATGGGATCTTCCTCGCGAGCCAAGTTGAAAAGGCCGTCGAGCAAGAAGATGAGAGCCCGACGGTCCGTTATCCCGAGGTGATGCGGAAGACCGGAATGCAGGGCGAGGTGTACACCGAATTCGTAGTCGACACGACGGGGCACGTCGACCCAAAAACGCTCCGCATCATCCGAAGCCCGAGCTTCCATTTCACCGACGCCGTGAAGGACGTGATCGGCGACCTGCGCTTCAAGCCGGCCGAAGTGGGCGGGGTGAAGGTCCCGGCGCGTGTGGAATTTCCATTCACGTTCCGGCTCACCGACCACTAGCCGCCGCGGCTCGGCGTTCGCACCGAGCCCGGCCGACCGGCACCCGTGATCCGGAACTCGTGCGAGCGACGGTCAGCGCGCGTCGCGCTGCACGAACCACATGAGCACGGCCGCGGCGATCAGCAGCACGCCCGCGAGGATGAGGATCTGGCGCATCTTCACCACCTTGTACGCAACGAGCTTCGCTTCGTCCATGAAGTACGCGCCCGATTCGGTTTTCACGATAACCCCAACGCGCAGGAAACGATTGAGGAGATTGGCCTCCCAGCGCCCGATTCCATCGAGCGCGACGGCCGATTCGGGACGTGTGGCGCCCGCGACGCGCAATCGCTCGATGAGCCGACGCTGCGCACGCGCCGACGGGAGCACGATTACGAGGATCATGAAGATGATGAACAGGTTGGACACGGCACCCCCGAGTCGGATATCCTGATTAGTAACTAAATAGTACTAATTGCGACCGCCGGCGAGGCGCCGAATGTCCGCCAACTCGATGATGCGCTGTCCGGGTGAGCCGTCGGCCGCCGCGCGAACGAGCACCCTCGCCACCGCGCTTGCCGCCATCGGCTTGTACGCGCCGGGCGCGGCCCCGGGCGAATCGCTTGGCGATCGCCTCGCCCAGCCGGAACTCGGCGCGGTCGCCGAGGAGAGCGACGAGCGAAGGATCGTGACGCCGGCATACGGCAACGCCAGCACGTCGCGCTCGAGCTCGCCCTTCACGCGATTGTGGAGGAGGCGCGATGCGGCGTCGGCGACGTGCGGCTCGAGTTGCGCGCGCGGTCGATGCGCGCGCTCTCGATCAGTGACGAGCGTACAGCGCCGTCTTTCCGTCCTTGGCGAACGACAGC
>JBDUCS010000184.1:0-7927 GCA_040003335.1 Gemmatimonadaceae bacterium
TCGGCGCCGAGCGCTGGGAGGTGCTGTCGATGGTCGTGCGGCAGGGGATGCGGCTCGTGCTCGGCGGGCTGGCGATCGGTGCCGTTGCCGCGCTCGCGCTGACCCGGCTCATGTCCGGCATTCTGTTCGGCATCGGGCCGACCGACCCGTTCACGTTTGCCGGCGTGTTCGTCATGCTCGCCGGCGTGGCGCTCGCGGCGTGCCTCGTGCCGGCGCGCCGCGCGACGCGCATCGATCCGATCATCGCACTCCGCAGCTCCTGACCCTCCACCGGACACTCTCATGCGTCTTCGTGCTTCGTTCTCGCTCGTCGCGGCCGCGGCCGCGCTCGCCGGCCCTACCGCCGCCCATGCGTCGCCGGCCGCCGATTCGATGTTCGTCTCCGCGGCGTGGGTCGCCGCGCACCTCAACGATCCCAAGCTCGTCGTGCTCCACGTCGTTGGTCGCGCGACGGACTACGAAGCGGGACACGTGCCGGGCGCACGGATGATTCTCTTCTCGCAGATCGCCGGACCGCACAACGGCCTGTCGACCGAGCTCCATCCGGTGCCGCAGCTCGACTCGGCGCTGGAGGCGGCGGGCGTCTCCAATGACTCGCGCATCATCATCTACGGCGGCCCCGTGCCCGCGGCGCGGATGTACATGACGCTCGATTACCTCGGGCTGGCGAGCCGCGTGTCGGTGATGAACGGCGGGATCGCGGCGTGGAAGTCGAACGGGGGCGACGTGTCCACGGAAACCCCGCGCGTCACGCGCGGGGTCATCAGGCCGAACCTGCAGAGCGTGGTCGTCGAGGCGCCCTACGTCGCGGCAAACCTGAGCTCCTCCAAGGTGACGATCCTCGACGCGCGCGACCCCGAGTTCTACAACGCCACGCACGCGATGGACACGATGCCGCGCACCGGCCACATCGCCAGCGCGCTCAACATTCCGTACACGACGCTCACAGACTCGACGGGCATGTTCAAGGACAAGGCGACGCTCGCCGAGCTCTTTCGCGTCGCCGGCGTAAAGCCCGGGACGCAGGTTGTGACGTACTGCCACATCGGAATGCAGGGGAGCGTGCTCTACCTCGCCGCCCGCTCGCTCGGCTACGACGCGCGCTTGTACGACGGCTCGTACGAAGATTGGAGGCGCAAGCCGGAGCTCCCGATCGTCGGACCTCGCAAGTAAGTCGACTCGTCTGATGCGAAAGTCAATCGCGATTCTGTCGCTCGCGGCCGGCGCGACGCTGCTCGGCGCTCGGATGCCGGACCGCCGCGTAGTGCTGGTGCACATCGGTGACCTGCACGGTCATCTCGTGCCGCGCCCGGAGCTGCGGGCAGCCGCGGGACGGTCGGTCGGCGGAATCGCGCGCATCGCGACGGCGATCGGGAGAATTCGCGCGGCGCATCCGGGGTCCACCATCGTCGTCAACACGGGTGATGCTGTGCAGGGGTCGGCCGAGGCGCTGTTCACGCGCGGCGGTGCGATCGTGAGCGCGATCAATCTGCTTGGAGTGGATGCGTCCGCGCCGGGAAACTGGGACTACGCCTACGGTACGGAGCGTTTTCTCGAGACGTTCGCGCCTGCCGACGGATCGGCACCGCTCGCGCCATGGCACCAGCTGGCGGCCAACCTCCACTACAGCACGCTGGCCGAGGACTCGTCGACGCCCTATGCGTCGCGCGCCGGGCAGCCGGTGCTGCCATCGTATCGGCTCGTCGTCGCGGGTGGCGTGCGGGTCGGGATCATCGGGCTCACGACGTCGCGCGGCCTCCGCATCATGGGGCCGGCGATCACCAAGGGCTTCACCTTCACGACCGGCGACGCCGAGCTCCCGGGGTTGATCGCCGAGCTGCGCGAGACGCAGCGCGCCGACCTGATCGTCGTCACGTCGGAGCTCGAGCTGGCGAACAACGTGCGGCTCGCCGAATCGTGCGCCGGCATCGACGTAATTCTGTCGGCGGACATGCACGAGCGCACGGCGCGCCCGATCGTAACTCGCGGGGGAACGGTGATCGTGGAGGAGGGACAGGACGGCGCGCAGGTGGGCGAGCTGGAGCTGGATGTGGCGCCGCGCGGCGGAATCGCGCGGTGGCGCTGGACCGCGCACGAGATGACCGACGGCGTGCCCGAAGACGCCGCCGTCGCGCGCCGCGTCGCCGAGCTGCGCGCTCCGTTCCTCGATGCGGGGGTGGCGCGCGCGATGCGCAATCCAGTGAACGGCGCGCGGCTGCGCGGCGCGCTCGACGCCGTGGTCGGCACGACCGCCGTGCCGCTGCACCGCGCCGGCTACACGAGCGAATCGATGCCGGCCGTGCTCGAGGGAACGTCGCACGACCTGATCGCCGACGCGATGCGCGAGGAGGCGCACGCGGACATCGCGATTCTTCGCGGCTTTCGCTTCGGCACGCAGGTGGCCGCTGGCCCTGTGACGCGCGCCGATCTCTATCACTTTCTTCCGGTGGGCATGCAGGTCGCGCGCGTGAGCGGTGTGCGCGGCGCGCAGCTCGCGCGCGTGATCGAGACATGTCTCGCCGGCGTGTTCGACAGCGATCCGCGTCACTGGACGGGCGGCTGGGTGTTCGCCTTCAGCGGCATGACGTTCGAGGTGGACCCGTACGTGGGCGTCGGCTCGCGTGCCTCGAACATCCGCGTGCATGGCGCGCCGCTGGACACGGCGGCGCTCTACTCCGTGGCCGGCACGTGGTTCGCCGCCGAACCGCGCGCGATCAACGGCTGCACCGCGTGCGTCGCGCGCGACGCGCGCGTCGACGTCATTCGCGACGAGCGCGGCGACACGCTGGACGCCACCGACGTCGTCGAGCGCTACTTCGCGTCGCTCTCCGGCGCCGCGGCGCGTCCGCCGGCGCCGCGCGTGACGCTGCGGCGCGCGCTTCCGCCCGCGCAATACGGGAATTCCGTTTTGCAGCCATTGCCGCCCTGACGGGGGCGACGTGCACCGTGCGGCGGATTGACACGCGAAAGCACCGCCTGGATACTCGCTCCATGCCGTCATCGCTGATCACCGTGTTCACGGCGCTCGCCGCGTTCCAAGCCCCGATCGACTCGCTCGACGCGCGCGTGCGCGCGCGTATCGCCCTCGTACCGGGCGCCGAGGTCGCGGTCGCCTACCGGCAGCTGCACCGCGCCGGCGCGCTGTACGTGAACGCGGACACGAGCTTTCATGCCGCGAGCACGATGAAAGTGCCGATCATGATCGAGCTCTTTCGTCGCGCCGACGCCGGCGCGCTGTCGCTCGATCAGCCCGTGCTGCTCGTCAACCAGTTCGGATCGATCGTCGATGGGTCGCCGTACGCGCTTGACCCGAAGGACGATTCCGACTCCAGCGTCTACCGGCGTCTCGGGACCCGCGTGCCGGTGCGCGAGCTGATGGAGCACATGATCGTGCGGTCGAGCAACCTGGCGACCAACAGCGTGATCGCGCTCGTCGGCGCCGATCGGGCCGAGGCGACCATGCGCGCGCTCGGCGCCAGCCGCATCCGCGTGCTGCGCGGTGTCGAGGACGGCAAGGCGTTCGAGCGCGGTCTCAACAACACGACTACGGCGCGCGACCTCTCGATCATCCTCGCGGCGATCGCCGACGACCGCGCCGCGAGCGCGGCGAGCTGCGCGGCGATGCGAGACATTCTGCTGCGCCAGGAGTTCAACGAGCAGATCCCGGCCGGTCTGCCGCCGGGCACCAAGGTCGCGCACAAGACGGGCAGCATCACGGCGCACCTGCACGATGCGGCGATCGTGTACCCCGGCGCCGGCGACCCCTACGTGCTCGTCGTACTCACGCGGAGGATCCCCGACGAGAATATCGCCAGCGCGCTGATCGCGGATATTTCACGGCTCGTGTACGAGCATGCGCAAGCCAAGAATCAATAAAAAGAGGAGACTCGTTGCGGGTCCCGCCGGACTTCCTCTCTTTGTTTTTTCTCGTCAGTGCACGGCGATCTGGTATGACCGCATCCGCTTCTCGAGTTGGAACGTCACCTGCGCGCCCGGGCGGATGAAGAGGATCTCGGTTTTCTGGCGCATCGTCGATCCGATGGGGTCCGCATACAGGTTGAACTCGCGACTGACGACGCTGGCGGTGAGCTCGAAGTTTCCGGTCGTCATCGACGGGACGGTGCCGAGACGGATGAACTGACCGCCGTGGATGACAAAGACGCGTACATCGAAAATGCTTTCGTTCACCACGTCGAGCGAGGCCGGACCCGCGGCGACGTTGACCGAGTCCGCGAGAGGCGCGGGGATGATTTCGGCAAGCGGCGTGGAGTGGCTGCAGCCGGCGAAGATGGCGCCCACCGCCCATGAGAAGAGGGTCGCGCGGACGCGTGGACAAATTCGGACGACATTAGTGCGCAAGTGGCCTCCGGTGTCTCGCGTTGCCGAATCCTGCGGGCGGTGCGTCCGGCACGCAAGGGAAACGCGGTCGGAGGCTCGGCCGTTTCGGGCGGCGCCGAAGGTGTCAGAGGTGACGCGTGAGCTTGACAGAGGGTTCAGATTACCGTAAGAAACAGTTTACGAATTCCACCCGGATTTCGATCCCCCATCCCAAAGCGCCCCTGCTCGCGGCGCTTTCTTCCGATTATCACCAGCCTCCGCGCCCCCGGATCCACTCGGCGCGGTTACCGCAGCAGGACGTTATTCCCCCCCGCCATGCGTGTCATGGCAAACACCCCCACCTCTCAGGAGGCGCTGTGCGCAAGCGTTATTGGTTAGGGCTAGCTCTGCTCGTGGCCGGCATTCCGGCACTCGGGCGAGCACAGGCGACGCGCGACATCAACGGGCGCGTCATCGCGGCCGGAACGCAGGATGGCGTTCCGGGCGCGATCATCACCGTGGTTGGCCGTCTCGGCGGCGCCCAGACGAACGAGCGTGGCAACTTCCGCCTCGTCGCGCCTGCAGGCGACGTGACGATCATCGTGCGCAGCGTTGGGTACAAGCGCGCGGAAGTGAAGGTGCCAGCGTCGCAGGCCACCCTGGAAGTCACCGTGTCGCGTGACCCGCTGCGCCTCGACGAAGTCGTCGTGACCGGTCAGGCGACGACCACCGAACGGCGCAACGCGACGACCGCCGTCACGACGGTCAGCGCCGAGCAGCTCACGACCGTACAGTCTTCGTCGATCGAGAACGCGCTGCAGGGCAAGACGCTCGGCGCGACGATCAACATGAACTCGGGCGCGCCGGGCGGCGGCGGCCAGATCCAGATTCGCGGCGTCACGACGATTCTTGGCAACGGCCAGCCGCTGTACGTGGTCGACGGCGTGATCATCGACAACACGTCGACGCCGACCGGCGCGAATTCCGTCACGCGCGCCACGGGCGCCAACGTGGCGTCGAGCCAGGACAACAACGTCAACCGCCTGGCCGACATCAATCCGAACGACATCGAGAACGTCGAGATTTTGAAGGGCGCGGCGGCCTCGTCGATCTACGGCGCCAAGGCGACCAACGGCGTCGTGCTGATCACGACCAAGCGCGGCAGCGCCAACGCGCCGCGCGTGCAGCTGACGCAGCGCGTCGGCCAGTACCGGGTGGACCGCCTGCTCGGATCGCGCCGCTACCTGAACGACTCCTCGGCGCTCGATGCATCCAATTTCAATGGCGGCGGTGCCGCCGCGACGGCTGCGGTGCGCGCGGCCTGCACGGCGACTAGTTGCCAGTATTTCGACTACCAGAAGGATCTGTACGGCAAGACGAGCCCGTCTTTCGAGACGATCGCTACGCTGAGCGGCGGCACGCAGGACACCAAGTACTACGCGTCCGTCACCAACAAGTACGACGCCGGCACGCAGATCAACACGGGTGACAAGCGCCAGTCGCTGCGCGTGAACCTCGACCAGAACCTCGGCACGCGGCTCACCGCGACCGTGGGGCTGAACGTGTCACGTAGCTTCACGCAGCGTGGACTGTCGAACAATGACAACACGTTCACGAGCCCGTTCTATCTGTTCGCCTACACCCCAGCGCTGATCAACCTCAACAGAAAAGATGCGCAGGGCAACTACACGGTCAATCCATTTGCCGGCGGCGGATCGATCACATCGAATCCGTTCCAGACGCTGTCGTATGTCGGCAACAACGAGGACGTGTACCGCAACATCGGCAACGGCCGCCTGACGTTCCACGCGATCCAGACCGACCGGAACCTCGTGGACTTCACCGTCCTCGGCGGGTTCGATGCGTACAACCAGGGCAACGCGGTGTATTCGCCGAACTTCCTGCAGTACGAGCCGAACGACGGCTTCCTCGGCACGACACTTCAGGGCAACGCCCTCAGCCGCCAGTCGAACGGCTCGCTCAACGGCATCTGGACCTACACGCCCGGTCCGCACGGGTTGTTCAGCTTCATGAACACCGCGCGCACGTCGGTGGGCTTGCAGGCGGAACAGCGGGACCAGAACGCCTACCGCGTTCGCTCGCGCGGCCTCGTGCCGACGATCGACCTGATCAACCAGGGCACGCCGACGATCGAGGCGAACAAGAATGCCGTTCGCGACCAAGCGTACTACGTGACGGAAGAGCTCGGCTTACTCGATGACCACCTCAACCTGATCGGCGGCTTCCGCGCCGAGCGCAGCAGCGTGAACGGCGACCGCAAGAAGTTCTACACCTTCCCGCGCGTCTCGGGCTCGTTCCGCGTGACGGGGGAAAGGATGCCGGCGCTGCATCTCGATGACATCAAGGTACGGGCGGCCGTCGGCACGTCGGGCAACCAGCCGCGCTACGGCGACCGCGACATCACGTTCAACGGCCTTGGGCTGATTGGCGGCGTGAACGCGCTCGGCGCCGGGCAGACGGTCGGCAACCCGCTCATCAAGCCGGAGAAGATGACGGAGACCGAGCTCGGCACCGACATGTCGTTCCTGGGCGGGCGCGTCGGCTTCGAGTACACGCACTTCGACCGCAAGATCACCGACCTGCTGCTTACGGCGCCGCTGTCGCTCTCCAGCGGCTTGACGGCGAAGATCGTCAACGGCGGACGGTTGCGCACAACGGGCAACGAATTCGGCCTCACGGTGGTGCCGCTGCGCACGCGTGACTTCACGTGGACCTCGCGTAACCAGTGGTACAACTTCAACTCGACGGTCGAAGTGCTGCCGGTACCGGCGTTCGTGGTTGCGAGCTCGGGCTTCGGTTCGGCGTACGGCCGCGCCCGTATTGCGCAGGGCTACAAGACGACGTTGATCTGGGGCAACCTGACGCACGCCGACGGCTCGGTGAAGGACACCGTGCTCGCCGATGCGAACGCGAAATACCAGATGCAGTTCGGCAACGAGTTCAGCTACAAGCGGCTGACGCTCAACTTCCTGCTCGACTGGAAGAACGGCGGCTATGTCGGCAACCTCACGAACAGCCTGTTCGACGAGGGACGGAACTCGGCGGACTATGACAAGCCCTTCGCCGCCGGCGAATGCCTCAAGAACGTGGCGACCAAGATCTGCAACACGGGCGGCGCGAACACGCTCGGCAAGTTCCGTTACGAAGCGTGGAACGGCGGCGGTAACGCCAGCGTGTACGTGCAGGACGGCGGCTATGTGAAGCTTCGCGAGGTCTCGCTCAGCTTCCAGGTGCCCGAGAAGTGGGTGCAGCGGATCCCGATCGGCACGCGCGATGCGCGTATCAGCCTCACGGGCCGCAACCTGAAGACATGGACCGATTACTGGGGCACCGACCCCGAGGTCAACAACTTCGGCAACCAGAACGTGGCGCGGTTTGTCGACCTCGCGCCGTACCCGCCGAACCGCAGCTTCTTCTTCAGCATCGATCTCGGGTTCTAAGCCATGAAGATCATCTCCAACGACAACTCCACTCCTGTAAGGAGCGCGATAATGAGGAAGTTTTTCTACGGCGGCCTAGCCACGGCGACCATGCTCGTGGCGGCTGCCTGCAACTCGGACCGCTTGACGGTTCCGAACTACCAGAACCC
>JBDUCS010000185.1:0-7913 GCA_040003335.1 Gemmatimonadaceae bacterium
GTTTCCCTCGGCGCGCAGGCGACGAGCCAGTCGCCCACGCGGCCGCGCTCGGCGTACGAAGATCTGCAGATGCTGAGCGGCGTACTCAACCAGATCCGGGTGAACCATCCGGACTCGACCGACATGCACGCGCTCGTCATGGCGGCGATTCAAGGAATAGTGCACCAGGCGGACCCGCATTCGTACGTGATTCCATACGTGCGCTTGAATCCGGAGAAAGAGCAAGCGGCGCGAGACGGCAAGCTGTTCTTCGTTCCGATCGACTTCGCGTTTTACGGAGGGTCACCAGTCGTGGTGCGGATCGCGCCCGGCTCGGCGGCGGCGCGGCTCGACATCATCCCGGGTGATGAGCTGATCGCGATCGACAAGCAGAGCTTCGTGGCGCAGGGGAGCGAGGAGCTCGACATCACGCTGGCCGGTGCGAAGAAGGTGCCCGTCGTGCTGACACTGGAGCGCCGGCGCGCCGACGGTTCGCTTTTGCAATTCGACCGCGACGTAAAGCGCGAACGCGTCGACGAGCGCACGGCTGTGCCGACGGTGTTCATGCTGGACGCGAAGACCGGCTACGTGCGCATCACGACGTTTGTGGGCGAGAAAGTCGCCGACGATCTGCACGACGCGCTCGGACGGCTGGAGAAGCAAGGGATGGAACGGCTGGTGCTTGACCTGCGGGACAACGGCGGCGGGAGCGTGGCTGAAGCGGCGCGCGTTGCCGGCGAATTTTTGCCAAAGGGCGCGGTCGTGTATACCGCTGAGGGGCGCAAGGCGGATGTGACGGACACCGGCCGCGTGAAGCGGTCCTTCTGGCGGAACGAGAAGCGCTATCCGCTGGTCGTGATGGTCAACAGCGGCACGGCGAGCGCGAGCGAGCTCGTCGCCGGCGCGCTGCAGGATCACGATCGCGCGGTGGTCGTTGGGCGGCCGAGCTTCGGGAAGTCGCTCCTGATGCAAGGGTTTCCACTGCCCGACGGATCGGTGTTCGTGATGGTGATTGGCCACATCAAGACACCGTGCGGGCGCGTGGTGCAGCGCCAGTACCGCTCGATTTCGCGTCGCGACTACTATCGCCTGGCGAGAGTAGAGCGCGACACCGCGGGCCGACCGTCGTGCAAGACGGACGGCGGACGCATTGCGTACGGCGGCGGCGGCATCTATCCCGACGTGCTACTGGCGGACGACCACATACAGCCGCTGTGGTTGGCGCGCATCGGCGAAGAGGCACTCGCATTCAAGTGGACGCCGGGTTACCTCACCGCGAACCCCGCTGCCTTTCCATCGCTCGACCAGCTTGCTGCGCACCCGGTGCTTCCGGCCGGCGCGCTTGGCTCGTTCCGCGCGTTCGCGGCGCAGCAAGACGTGACCATTCCGAGCGGCGACGACGCGGACAAGCTGCTCGAGCGCGCGCTGCTCGAGCGCATCGCCGATGCGAAGTGGAGCGACGAAGGCCACTACCGCATCTCGGCTATCCTCGACCGCGACGTCGCGGCCGCGATCGCCTCCTTCGTGCAGGCGCAGGCCATTCTCGCAAGGAGCAAGACTCAGGACTGAGAAACGGACGAACGAGGAAAAAAGGGACAAAAAAGTCGGTGCCCGGAGTCCGAGCACCGCCTTTTTCCGCTCGTTCTGCTAGAAGATGTAGCGGAGCGAGAGCTGCATCTGATACTGCGACTCGACGTTCTGGAAGCTGTACTGGGCCGGGCGCGGGTCGTACTGGAACGTGGGATACTGACCGCTTCCGGCGAGGAGCGAGCCCGTCGCGCCGCACGCCGTGTTCTGGCATGTGAGCAGCGTGATCGGCGGCTGGAAGGCGCCACCGAGCTGATGGCCCCACTTCTTGTTGATCAGGTTGCCGAAGTTGATGATGTCGAGCTGCAGCTCGACGTTCTGTCCGCGCAGCGTCGGCAGCGCCTGGCGTATCGCCAAGTTGACGACGTGCGTCCACGGCGCCTCGCAGCTATTGCGCGTCATGATCTGACCGCGCTGCCGATTGAGGCACGGGTTGCTGGTGATGAATTGATCGAGCGCCGCCGCTTCCTGCGCGGCGGTGAAGAGCGTCGCGAGCGTAGCGCCCGATCCCGTCGTGATTGGCGCGAAGCGCATTTCGTTCACGTCGCTCGCGTTCCGCGGGATGTAGATCGGATCGTTCAGCGTCGTGCCATCGGCGTTCAGGTCGGCGCTGGAGATGTAGGTGTATTTGACGCCGGACTGGCCGAGGTATTGGGCGGTGAGCGTCGTCTTGGTCGGAAGCGTATAGCTGCCGATTCCGACGATGCGGTGCGTCTGGCCGAATCCGCCAGGCGTGATGTTCTGCTCGGCTTCATTGCCGGACTGCACCCGGCTGAAACGGTACTGCGAGAAGGCCGTGCTCGACGTGAGGCTCCCGACGTCGAATGCCTGCGAGTAGTTGTAGGCGAGCGAGCCACCGAAGCGGCCGGTTTGCCGCTTCGTCAGCTGGACCGTCGCGCTCCAGTTGTAGTCCTTGTTTTCATCCGTGACGTCGAAGACCTGGCCGCGCGCCGCGACCTTGCGGGTCGGCGCGCCGGGGAGGAGGCCGTACATCACGCGGCCGTTGCGATCCAAGCCCTGCGGACCGGCGAGCGCGATGTTCTGGTAGAACGGCGCGTAGATCGCCTTCTGGTACAACCCCTCGATCGTGCCGATCAGGCCGCGCGGCAGCACGCGGTCGTACGCGAGGTCGGCCTTGCCGGACTGCGGGAAGTGCAAGTTTGGCGAGAGGAGGTCGATCTCCGCCGAGGCTGCGGCGCTGAGTCCGTTGAGACACATCTGCGGCGGGCTCGCGATATTGGCGGCGTTGAGCGGCGGCGGTGTGTTGCCCGCGCTGCGGTTGCAGGTCAACTGGGCAACGCCAGTGAGGCCGGAGTTCTGGAAGGCGTTGCTGAGCCACACGTACGCCGGGTGACCGGCAAATGCGCCGACGCCGCCGCGGAACTGATTCCGCTGGTCGCCGGTGATGTCCCAGTTGAAGCCGACGCGCGGCGACCACGCGATGTTACTCGTGGGAATGTCGGCGGTGTTGCGGTTGAACTGCGTCAGCACGGACGCGTTGGTCGGCGGTCGGTCGGTGAAGCGCGGGATGTCGGCGCGAATGCCGGCGGTAAGCGTGAAGCGCGGCGTCGCGTTCCACATGTCCTGTGCGTAGAGCGAGAACTCCTGGGCGGTGAAGCGCACCGCGCCGTCGCCTGAGATCGGCACGCCGACCAGGTACTGGCTCGGGTGCGCGCCGGACGCGAGGGAGTCGAGGTTGTCGAAAGTGTACGCGCCGAACTTGTTCTGTGCGAAGAGATTCCGGACCTTGTAGAAATAGTTCTGCGTGCCGACGAGCAGGTTGTGGTTGCCGACGGGGTAGGTGTAGTTGTCGGTGACCTCGAGAATGTTCTGATCGAGCTCGTTGGCGTGTGACGAACGCTCGCCGCCGGCGACGAGCACCGACGTGGCGTTAATCTCGGTGATCTGCGGCGTGCGCGTGCGCGGCGCGCGGCGGTCGCGGATGGTCGTGAAGCCGGCGATCAACTCGTTGTACGATCCGCCCGCCAAGTTCGTACGCAGCTGGGTGACGAGGCCGTTCTTCTTCGACGAGAAGAAATAGGCATTGGAGCTGAGCGGAACGTTCGGCGCCGTGCCGGTCGCGTCGCGGAAGAGCACATCGGCCTGCGCATCGGCGTAGTTGTCACGGATGACGAGCGTGCTGTTGAACGGGAGCTGCTGGAAGTCGAGACGGCCGAAGAAGTTTTTCTGCGGCTGCTTTTTCTGGATCTGGCCGGCGGATCCGCCGGTGATGCCGTACTGCGATGACAGGATGCTCGAGAAGCGATCGACATCCGCCTGTTGCACGGGACTGCCGGGGCCGCCGACAAAGAAGCCGGTGGTCGGCGTGCTGAAGGCCTGGAAGTCCGGATTCAGGAAGAACAGGATCTTGTCGCGAATGATCGGTCCGCTGAGGGTGAAGCCGTACTGCTGCTGCTTGAACTCGGGGATGTACGTCTGCGAGCGCGTGAAGCTCTCATTGCGGCCGTAGAAGTATCCCTTGCCGTGGAACTCGTTGGTGCCGCTCTGCGTGACGGCGTTGATCAGCAAACCGGCGAAGTTTCCGTTTCGGATGTCGAACGGGGCGAGGAGCACCTGGTACTCCTTCACCGACTCGATCGAGATGGACTTGCCGCTGGCCTGGCCGCCCGGCTGCCCGGTGGAGCCGAGTCCGAACAGGTCGGTCTCGCTGGCGCCATCGATCTGGATCTGATTGAAGCGGTTGTTGACACCGCCGGCCGAGAGACCGCCGTTGAACGCCGTGGTCGAGACCTGCGGCGTGAGCGCCACAAAGTCCGTGAAGTTACGATTGAGCGACGGGAGCTGGCGAAGCGAGGAATCACTGATCGTCGTGGCGGCGCCGGTGCGCGTGGGCGAGATGATATCGCTCGTTCCCGCGGCCTGGACGGTGACGCCAGCGAGCACCGTCGCTTGGGGAATGAGCCGGAAATCCTGGCGGGTCGTCTGGCTCAGCTGCACGACGATGTTGTTTCTCGTCTGCGGGGCGTAGCCGATGAGACGGACGGTGATCGTGTACGTCCGGCCGGTCTCGAGGCCCTGGGCGTAGTAGAGTCCCGTTCCGCGTGTAGAGGCGCCGGTCGTGGCACCCGTGACGCGATTGACGACTTGGACCTGCGCGTTCTCGAGCGGGCGTCCCGTCGAGTCTGTCACGGTGCCGCTGATCGCGCCGGTCGTCACGCCCTGCGCGAACAACGAACGCGAGCCCGCGAGCGTGAGCGCGAGTCCCGCGGCCAGTGCGAGCACTTGACCTGACTTTCTCATCCTCGAGCATCCCCTGGAAAAAGAAAACAGCGACCGCCGCCTGGGAGCGGCTGGGTTTGACGGGCATCCTGGTCCGGCTGGAGCCGGTGTGGTGTTGAAGCCCAGCGGAAATGGTATGGGCGCCGCGCACCGCTGGCAGTAAGAGCGAGCAACGATTCAGTCACGGCCGTGTGCGGGCCCGATCGACGGCGACGAGAATGCGCGACACAATCTGTTACAAACGGTCGCAATTTGCGATAGCCAGATTGGCTTCACGCGCTGGACGATGCAGCACAAGCCGCGGTGGTGAACCGCGGCTTGTGGGCGAGGTGTGAGCGACGACTAGCGGGGAATCTGTTCGAGATTTCCGCAGGCGATGATGGCGCGCACCGATGGTGCGGACTGGTGCACATCTACGAAATAATTGCCGGCGTTCGGCGTGCCGCTGGGCACAATGGCGCTGGCGGCTCCGGTGCCGTCCGGTCCAACGGCGATGGGGGGATAGGCTAGCGACGGACCGAGCACGCCCAAGTCGTGGTTGCACGTTCCGAGGTGCATGTGCCAGGAATAGAGACCCGCGACGCCGTTGGAGAGACGAACGACGATTTTTGTCTGTCCAAGGGAATCGCCAGGGGTGACGATCGCGGTGCCGGTAGTGGTCGTGGAGTTAGCTGATACTGGCACGTTGGTGGCGCCTGTTTGGACAGTCTGACCACGCGCCGAAGGGGAAACGAGCACGGTGCGCCAGTGATCACTGGATGCGATGTCGCCGTAGGCGATCTGGCGTTCGAGCTGTTGCGATACGCATGCTGTTCCGAGGAGTACGAGACCGACCGCCGAGCAAAGCGACTTCATGGACTTCATGTTGAGCTACTCCGCAGAGTGACGGGAACGGACGGTTAGTGAGGCATAATGCGTGCGCGTCTCGATCTTCACACAACTCCAAGTAAGTGATATGCGTCACCTAAATAATTTATATTGACAAATCAAATTGAATATGGCATCTCCACCGTTCGTGAATCTCAACACCGCCGTGAAATCCGTATTTCGCGATTATCCGCGTATCTACTTCGCCTGTCATCGCCGGCACACGCGCGACCCGGCGACGGGCGAACTGCTGAGCGCCAATCAGATCAGTGTTCTCGACCATCTGGATGCGGTGGACCCGACGAATCTCACCGCGCTGGCCGCGCACATGGGGGTGACGCCGAGCACGATGTCGATCGCGGTTGGGCGCCTCGTGCGGCAGGGCTACATCACGCGCGTGCTGGACACCGCGGACCGGCGAAGGATCGAGCTGCGGCTCACCGATGCTGGCGTGCGCGTGCGCGGTGCGCACTCCGTGCTCGACCCCAAGCTCGTGTCGGACATGCTGGTACAGCTGGGCGACGACGACCGGCACGCGGCACTGCTCGGCCTGTCGCTCCTCGCTCGAGCGGCGGACGGCGCGCAGCAATCACGCACGGTTGCCCGCGCCCGCGGCGCGTAGGCCGGCACGTAGGCGCGGTGCGTGGCATCCCTCGTACAGGAGGCGAGACGATGAAGTGGATGATCATCGCAGTCGCTGTGCTGGTGGCCGTGGTGGTTGCCGTAGCGGCGATCGGGGCCATATTGCCGCGCGACCACATCGCATCGCGCACGGCCACGATCGCGGCACCGCCGGACTCGGTGTGGGCGGCGCTCACGCATCCGGAGGCCTATCCGGCCTGGCGGAAGGACGTTGACCGCGTGGTGCTCGCGCCGCTGAACCCGGCGGCGCCCGGTACTATCGCGTGGCGAGAGTACAGCAAAAGCGGCTCGGACGAATCGCTCGGCTACGTGATCGAGCACGCGGAGGCGCCTCACCATCTCGTCACGCGTATCACCGATGCGAATCTTCCATACAGCGGCGCGTGGACGATCGCGATCGAGCCTGCGGGCGCCGGGAGCCGCGTCACGATCACCGAGCGCGGATTGGTCTCCAATCCGATTTTCCGCTTCGTCTCGCGCTACGTGATCGGCCTCTCGTCGTCGCTCGATGCGTATCTGCACGCGCTCGGTAAAAAGGCCGGCGCCGATGTGGTACCGACCGACGCCGCCCCGTTGGCTATCCGCTGAGGGGCAGGCGCAGGATACCGTTCAGCACGGAGCATCATTACAATTATCGAGTGCCGCGGGCGAGAGCTCGCGGCGCTTCGGCTAGGTAGCTCAGTTGGTAGAGCAACGGACTGAAAATCCGTGTGTCGGCGGTTCGATTCCGCCCCTAGCCACTCAAGCAGGACAACGACTTACGAGATTGAGACCGATCGGCCCCGCGAAAGGTGTGCGGGAGAATGTGCGGGAGAATGTGCGGGAGTCGCCGCGGGCGGCGGGGCGATCGTGTGAAGGATCGGTGAAGAGCGCGCTATTCCTTCACGCCCCGCATCACGAAGAAGCGGTTCTGCTCGACCTCGGTGCACCGCAGCCCCGCGCGTCGAAACGCGCGCCGCATGCCGCGCGCCGTCTGCACCGTCTCACGCTTGCCACGCAGCGCGAACTCGACTCCGGCGAGATGATACAGCGCGCTATTGAGCGCGATGTAGCCGCACCAGACGAGGTCCTTCGCTTTGCGGCGAGCGAGCGAATCGCGAACGCGCTCGGCGAGCACGTTCGGCGCGTGCAGCAGGAGCCAGAGTTGCCCGCGCGGGCGCAGCACGCGCGCCATCTCCGGGATGGCGGCGTTCATCGCCATGTACGGCACGGCCACCCGCGAGAAGACAAAGTCGAACGCGCCGCTACGATAGGGCAACGTCTCGCCGGGCGCGCGCGCGAACGCGATGTTCGCCGGCGCGATGCGACGCCCGGCGCCGAGCGCCTCTTCATCGACGTCCACACCGTGCGCGTCCATCGCCGCCGGCAGCCGAAGCGCCATCAGCGACTGGCCCATTCCGCATCCCACGTCGAGCACGCGGCGACATCCGGCGGGCAACTCGGGCAGGATGTGCTCGGACCGCTCGGACTCGAGCGCAATGCGCAGCTCGAGCGCGTGATACTCCAGCTCGCTGGGAGGCATGACGTAAGCGTGAGTTGATTTCGACGACGAAATGGAGTCTGGCGTGGCTGACGGCCCTGTGCCAGAGGCGGGCCGG
>JBDUCS010000008.1:0-25907 GCA_040003335.1 Gemmatimonadaceae bacterium
TCCAGCCAGATCACGGCGACCGGCTCATCGCCCAAGCCGGCGACGGTGCCGAGCGACGTGCCGCAGTTGCCGGCGAGCACGATCGGGAATCGCGATTGCGCGATCGCGTGGCGCACGCGGCGGGCGAGCGCGTTGGCGAGCGCGAAGCTCGTGGCGATCTCGGTGCGGAACGGTCCCGGTGCCTCGACCGTCTCGACGTGGACGACGCGGCCGGGGCCGACGAGCGAGTAGCCCGCGCCGTGCTCGACGAGGTGCGCGGGACCGCGTCCCATGCGAAGGCTGCGGTGTCCCGAGTCGTACGGGACCTGAATGATCTGAACGTCCACGATCGGCGGTGCTCCCGGGCGCGCGGTGTCGATGGATTTGGCGACGCATTCTGCGTCGCGTACATTAGCCGCCGTGCAACCCGCCATCCAAACATTCGGCCTGCGCAAAGTCTATCCCGCCCCGCCGCCAAAGAAGCGACGCGGCATGCCCTCGCAATTTCCGGCCGGCGGTCAGCCGCCGCAGACCGGCGGCCTCGTGACGGCCGCGGGGATCATCGCACTCGACGCGCTCGACCTCGCGGTCGAGGAAGGCGAGCTGTTCGGCCTGCTCGGACCCAACGGCGCCGGCAAGACGACGACGATCGGCATTCTGACCACGCGCGTGAAGCCGACGGCGGGGCGCGCCGTGGTCGCCGGCGCCGACGTCGTGGGAGACGAAGTGGGTGTGAAGCAGCGCATCGGCGTCGTCCCGCAGCGGCCCAACGCCGACCGCTCGCTCAACGTGCGCGAGAATCTCGTCTTTCATGCCGCGTATTTCGGCATCCCCCGTGCCGGCGCGACGCGCCGCGCGCACGAGCTGCTCGAGAAGCTCGGCATCGCCGACAAGAGTGAAGCGAAGGTCGACGAGCTGTCGGGCGGGCAGCAGCAGCGCCTGATGATCGCTCGCGCGCTGATCCACGAGCCGCGCGTCCTCTTTCTCGATGAGCCGACCGTCGGTCTCGATCCGCAGGCGCGCCTGGCGTTGTGGGACATTCTGCGCGGGCTGCACCGACAGGGACGAACCATCGTCATGACGACGCACTACATGGCCGAGGCCGACGAGCTCTGCGACCGGCTGGCAATCATCGACCAGGGCAAGTTGCTCGCGCTCGACACGCCGGCGGCGCTGAAGGCGCGCGCGCCGGGCGGCACGCTCGTCGAGCTCGTGCTCGATGGCGACGCGCAGCCGGCAACCGCGGACGCTGCGCTCGTGCCTGGCGTGCTGCGCGCCGAGGCGATCGGCAGCACGCTGCGCGCGTACGCCGAGCGTGGCGGCGAGGCCATTCCGCCGTTGATCCACGTCGTGGAAAAGCATGGCCGCGCGGTGCGTGACATCCATCTCTCGCCGCCCAGCCTCGAGACGCTCTTCATCTTGCTCACCGGCAGGAAGCTCGATTGAGCGAGATTCAGCGGGCCATCGAGCCACCGCGCGCGTCGGCGACGCGCGTGTTCGGCGCGCTCTTGATGCGCGACATCCGCGTCGCGCGTCGCGAGCTGCCATTCTTCCTCATCCGCACGACGATGCAGCCGCTCCTCTTCATCATCGTCTTCGGCTACCTCTTGCCCAAGATGAACTTCATGGCGAAGAGCTATACGTCCGCGCTGCTGCCGGGCATCCTAGCGGTGAGCCTTGCGTTCTCCAGCATTCAGTCGGTGGCGCTGCCGATGGTGACGGACTTCGGCTGGACTCGCGAGATCGAGGATCGGCTCCTCGCGCCCGTGGCGATCGAGGTGATCGCGATGGAAAAAGTCGTTGCCGGCGTGCTGCAGGGCGTCGTGGCCGCGCTGTTCGTCTTGCCGCTGGCGCGCCTGATCATGGGCCCGATCGAGGCGCTGACGCTCTCGCACGCCGGCATGGTGCTCGTGATCACGCTCTTGGGCGCGGGCGTCTTCTCGAGCCTCGGCCTGCTCATGGGCACCGCGATCAGCCCACAGCAGATCGGCCTCATGTTCAGCGTCGTGCTGGCGCCGATGATCTTCTTCGGGTGCGCATACTATCCGTGGCAAGGCCTGAGCGCGGTGCCGGCGATGAAGTACGCGGTGCTGATCAATCCACTCGTGTACGTCTCCGAGGGCATGCGCGCCGTGCTGACGCCGGGCCTACCCCACATGCACCTCGGCATCGTGGTCGTGGCGTTGCTCGCGATCACCGCCGTATTCTGGGTGCTCGGGCTGCGAAGCTTCGTGAAGCGCGCGGTCAGCTGACTGCGCGCCTCGGACGAATGGAGCCGGGAGCAATCACATGACGGTACGGGTGCGCCGGGCCGTGACGGCCGATCGGGAATTCATCCTCGGCCTGGTGCCGCGCCTCCGCGCGTTCGGGCCGTCGCCCCTGCGTCCCCTCGACGCGCTCGACGGCGCCGAGCGCCGCGCACTCGACAAGGCGCTCGCTACGGGCACTCCGGACTCGGCTGTTTTTGTCGCCGAGCTCGATAACGGCGGGCTGGCCGGCGTCGCGCACGCGGAGACCGCCGTCGACTATTTCACCGGCGAGCGACACGGCCACCTCGCGGTGCTCGCGGTCGACGAGGGGAACGAAGGGAAGGGCGTCGGCCGCGCACTGATGACGGCGACCGAGATGTGGGCGGCCACGAACGGATATCGCCTTCTCACGCTGAACGTCTTCGCCGCCAACGCGCGGGCGCGCTCCGTCTACGAGCGCGCAGGCTTTGAGCCGGATTTCGTCCGCTACGTGAAGGAGCTCACGCCCGCTCTACCGGCCGACCGTCCCGCTCCCACTCGCTGAAGCCGCCCTGAAGATTGATCACCCTCGGAATGCCGTGCTTGAGCAGCACGCTCGCGGCGATCGCCGAGCGCGTACCGCCCTGGCACTGCGTGACCACCGGCTTGTCGCGTGGAATGCGCGCCAACCGCTCGACCAACTTGCCGACCGGAATGTTGGCGGCGCCGGGTAGGTGTCCCTCGCTCCACTCGGCGTCGCCGCGCACGTCGATCACCGTGACGTCGCCCCGCGCCATGCGCACGTCGAGCTCGTCGACGCCGATCTGCGGTATGCTCGCCCGCGCGAACGCGCCGTCGATCGCCGACGGCGCAAAGATGCCAGCGACGTCGTCGAGGCCGATCAGGCGCAACGCGCGAAGCGCGGGCTCGACGTCTCCGTCGGCGGCGATCAGATAGACCGGCCGCTCGTACGACACGAGCCAGCCGGCCCAGGTCGCGAACGACTTGTTGAACGGGATGTTGATCGTGCCCGGCACGTACCGGTCGGCAAATTGTCCGCTGGCGCGCGTGTCGACCACCAGCGCGCCGAGTCCAACGACCGATGACAGCTCCGCATCGCGCACCCGCTCGACGGCGCGGGAGCCGTCCGATGCGGGCGGACCGTCGCGATTGACGCGCTTCATGCGCGCGAAGTAGGCCGGCGGCTCCGGCTGGCCGGCGAGCACCGCGGCCATGAATGCCTCTTCACTCTGCGGCGCGAGCGCCCAGTTCGCGATCCGCTCGTAGCCGAGCGTGCTCTGCGGCATCGCGCCGAGCGACTTGCCGCAGGCGCTGCCCGCGCCGTGACCGGGCCAGATCTGCAGATGATCGGGCAGCGCGGCGAACCGCGCGAGCGAGCGGAAGAGGTCGCGCGCGCCGCGCTCGATCGCGCCCGCGACGCCGGCGGCGCGCTCGAGCAGATCGGGGCGACCGACCTCACCGGCGAACAGGAAGTCGCCCGTGATCGCGCCCATCGGCACGGACGCCGTCGCCCTGTCGGTGACTAGAAAGCTGATGTGTTCGGGGGTGTGCCCGGGTGTGTGCATCACCGTGAGCCGCACCGAGCCCACGTCGATCGTGTCGCCGTCGCGCACGAGCCGTGCGCCGTTCTCGGACGCGAACGCATATTGCCACTCCGCTCCGCCCTCGGCCGACAGGACGAGCGCCGCGCCCGTCACCGCCGCCACCGCGCGCGCGCCAGACACGAAGTCGGCGTGGATATGCGTTTCGGTCACTGCGGTGATACGCAGTGCGTCGCGGTCCGCCGCCTCGAGGTATTGCCGCACGTCGCGGTTCGGATCGATCACGATCGCGTCGCGTGTGCCCTCGCATCCGAGGATGTAACTCGCCTGCGCGAGACCGTCGTCGTAGAGGCGGCGTAGGATCATCGCGCGTCAGCCGTCCGCGTGTCGCCGCACGTAGTCGGCTGCCATCTGCGCGAGCTCGGCACTCCGCATGCCGATCGACTGCGCCATCCGAAACGCGTCGGGCATCGGCTGTCCTTCGTCGAGCACGAGATAGGGGAGCATCAACGCCCCGACCCGGTTCGCGCTGGCGCAGTGCACCAGCACGGGCCTGTTGCTCGGGTCGCGCAAGAGCTCGCGCATGCGGTCGAAATGCGCATCGGTGAGCGTCGCTGCCGTCACCGGCAGCTCGACGTAGCGCATGCCCGCGCGCTCGATCGCCGCGCGCTCGTCGCAGCCGCGCGGCTCGCTTGCCGGCCGGAGGTCCACGACGGCGCGGTAGCCGGCGGCGCCGATCTGGTCGAACTGCGCCTCGTTCGGTTGGCCGGCCGTCGCTACGCCGTCGAGCAGGTACGCGCCGTACGGCAGCGCCCGGGCAAGCGACGCCGGATCGGGAGTGTCGTGCATGCGGCGAATGGAGTCGCGTCGGCGCGCCGAGTCAAGTGCGGCGCTAGTTTCGTGGACCATGCGTTTGTTCACGAAGCTGCTCGCCGTCCTGGCGCTCGCGCTCGGTGCGTCGCCGCTGGCGAGCCAGCAGCTGACGCGCCCGTACCTCGAGTGGCGGACGATCACGACGAAGTATTTCGTCGTGCACTATCCGGCCGAGTTCGCCGAGTGGACCGAGGCGCTGGCTCAGCGGCTCGACGCGGAGCGGGAGGCCGTGTCGTCGCTCGTCGGTAGCGCGCCCGCGAAGCGCGTGACCGTCCTGGTGGAGGATCCGTTCAGCGCGAGTAACGGATTCGCGATCCCGCTGCTCGACGATCCGCTCGTCTTTCTCTTTCCGACGCCGCCCGAGCCGTCGGACGCGATTGGCGCCAGCCGCAGTTGGCCCGAGGTGTTGTCCGTGCACGAGTATGCGCACATCGCGCACCTCACGCGCCCGTCGCGCGACCCGAGGGAGCGCCGCTGGTGGCGCCTGCTGCCCGCCAGTCTCTCGCCGATCGCCGCGCGGTCGCCGCGCTGGGTGATCGAAGGCTACGCGACCTACGTCGAGGGGAAGCTGACGGGGAGCGGCCGGCCGCACGGCGTCTGGCGCTCGGCCGTGTTGCGCCGCTGGGCGCTCGAGGGGCAGATGCCGCGGTACGCACAGCTCGATGGCAGCGGAGAATATTTTGGCGGTGCGATGGCGTATCTCGCCGGCTCGGCGTTTCTCGAGTGGCTCGTCGCGCGCGGCGGCGACAGCAGCCTCGTACACGTGTGGCGCCGGATGACGGCGGTGCAGCATCGCGGCTTCGCCGACGCGTTCGCCGGTGTGTTTGGCGACGCGCCCGACGTGCTGTACGGACGTTTCGTCGCGCAGCTGACCGGCGACGCACTCGACGTCGAGCGCGCCTTGGCCGCGCCGCCGGGCAGCGCCGGGACGATCGTGCAGCATCTCGCACAGACGACCGGCGCGCCGGCGCTCTCGCGCGACGAGCGGCTGCTCGCGATCGAGCTCGTCGCGCGCAGCGCGCCATCGCGCGTCGTGATCTGGGCGGCGCGCGATTCGACGGATACGAGCGCGGTCGCGCGCGCCCGGCAGCGTGCGCGCTCGCGCGACCCCGAGGACGTGCCGGCGGTCGAGTCGTATCCGCGTCCCAAGCGCGCGCTGGCGACGCTGCGCCACGCGAGCGGCGCGCCGTTTCAGGATCCGCGCTTTCTACCCGGCGATCGCGTGCTCCTCGTGCGCGACGTGCAGACCGGGCGCGGATCGATCGTGCCCGACCTCTTCATCTGGAGCTGGCGCAGCGACGAGCTGCGCCGCGTGACGTACGGGGCATCGGTGCGCGCGGCCGACCCCTCGGCCGACGGGCGGTTCGCCGTCGGACAGCGGTGCGTCGGCGGCCGGTGCGATTTGGTGCGCATCGATCTCGAGCGTGGGGGGCTGCGCCAGCTCGCGCGGGGGAGCGTGATGGGCTCGTACTCGCGCCCGCGTCTCTCGCCGGATGGCCGCATGGTCGCCGCCGCGCTGCAGCGCGACGGGCGCTGGCAGATCGTGCTCGTCGACGCCGCGTGCCAGACCGAGTCGTGCGCGCAGCGGCTCGTCGGGCCGGCGGACGGCGCGAGCCGCTACGATCCCGCGTTCACGCCCGACGGCACGGCGATCATCGTCGTGTCGGAGCTCGGCGGCATCGCGAACCTCGAGCGGATCGACCTGGCGACGGGCGTCGCGCGCACGCTCACGCGCGTCACCGGCGCCGCGCTCGCGCCCGAGCCGGCGCTGGACGGCGGCATCTATTTTCTGTCGCTGCACGCGCGGGGCTGGGATCTGGCGCGCATCTCCGCCGACTCCGTCGGAGTGAGCGGTATCGTCGCGCTCCCGCCTCGCACGACGTCGGTGGTGCCCGTGCCCGTGAGCGCGGTGGATACCTTCGCGACCGGGGGTGCCTCCGCACCGCGCCGGTACGGATTCGGTCCGCGCGGATTTCGCGTGATCCCGAGCACGACGTACGGTGCGTTTGGCCGCTTCTCCGGCGTCGCCATCGCGAACACCGATCCGGTCGGCCGACTCACGCTCGTCGGGCAGGGCGTGCTCGGAGACTCGAGCACCTGGCGCGGCGCGTCGGTGATCGCCGTGTGGCGGGGCTGGCTGCCGGTGCTCCAGCTCGAGGCATTCTACGCCCGCGAGCGACCGTCCATGCAGCGCCCCCTGCCACTCGGCAGCCGCGAGCTCGACGCCGAGCTCGCGGGCGGCGATGTGATCGCATCGCTCGACCGCCGCTACGAATCGCGCGCGTACCTGTTGCGCGGCGGGGCGCTTGCCGGCTCGCTCCGCGGACCGAGCCTTGGCCACTCGGCCCGGACCCTTGGATTCGCCGAGCTCGGCGCGTCGATCCGCCAGACCGTCGGCCCGACGGCGCTCGCCGCATCGCTATCGATGAAGGTCGACGCGGGCCGCACGCTCGACCGTGACTGGTCGCGCGCCGTCGCCGGCGCCTCGCTTGCCGCGCGCTCCCCAGCACTAGTCGTCGGCGCGCGGCTCGAGGGCACACTCGGCCGCGTCACCACGGACGCGCCGGCATACGAGCGCTTCACCGTCGGCGGCGTGCGACCGCCGGTGTTCGATGAGATCATGTTCGGGCAGCGCATTCCGATGCCGGCGCTGCCGGTCGGTGTCGCGAGCGGCAGCCGGATGGCGACGTATCGAGCCTCGCTCACCGGCCTCGCTGTCGAACCATTTTTCTGGGGCGCGAGCGCCGGTGAGTCGATCGGCGCTTGGCATCGTGCCATCGGCGCGCAATCCGTCGTGGACGTCGGGCCCTTCGCTTTCGTTCGTCTCCCACAGCTCCGCGCCGTCGCGGGCGCCGCCTACTCGCTCGACGCCCCCTTCCGCCACAAGACTCGCGCGTACATTGCAATGGGCCTCCGTCCGTAAAACAGGCGCATCGGAGCGTGCACCCGGCGCGTAGTCATCGAGACGCGGTCCCTCTGAAAATCGCGGCACTAGTCCCTAGCCCCTCGCCCTATGCCTCCCGTTCGTTCACTCGCCGCCGTGTTCCTCCTGTCGACATCCGTCGCCGGTGCACAAGCCCCGAAGCGTCCCCTGGCGCAAAAGGATTTCGACGCGTGGCGCGCGATCACCGGCGCGACGCTGAGCAATGACGGGAAGTGGGCCGTCTACTCGCTCGTCCCGCAGGTGGGCGACGGCGAAATAGTGGTGCGCGCCGTACCGACGGGCGCCGAGTATCGCCATTCGCGCGGATTTCTGGGCCGGCCGGAGACGCGCGCCGGCGCGCCGCCGCGCACCGGCGATCGTGCGCCCGCAGCACAGATCACCGCCGACGGCAAGTGGGTCATCTTCACCATCGAGCCCTCGCGCGCCGACGTCGAGCGCGCGCAGCGCGAGAAGAAGCGGCTCACCGACCAGCCGAAGAACTCGCTCGGTCTCATGAGCACGGGCGACGGCAAGGTCAGCGTCGTCGAGCGCGTGCGGTCGTTCAAGCTGCCCAAGAGCTCGCCGCGCTGGCTGGCCTACTCGATCGAGCCGGCGGACACGTCCGCGGCCCGTCGTGCCGCTCGCGACTCGGCGCCACGTCCGAACGCCGCTGCCGCGGCGCCGGGCGGACAGCCGCGGCCCGTGACGGACTCCACCGCGCGCGCCGCCGGACCGAAGCGCGAGATGGGCTCCGCGCTCGTACTGCGCGATCTGTCGAGCGGGCAGGAGATCCAGATTCCCGACGTCAGCAGCTACGCGTTCGACGACAGGGGCACGTGGCTCGCCTACACCGTGGGCTCGAAGAACGGCGACACCGACGGCGCCTTCGTGCGCGCGCTCGGGGACGGCAAGGTGGTCGCACTCGCGGCCGGGAAGGGAAACTACAAGGGCCTCACGTTCGACAAGGCGGGGAGTGAGATCGCGTTCGTCTCTGATCGCGACGACTTCGCGAGCAAGCATCCGCGCTTCGCGCTCTACCAGGCTCCGCTCTCCGGAGGCGCGGCTCGCGCCATCGTGGCGCATGCCGCGTTCGGTGACTCGCTGATCGTGCAGGGCGGCGCGCGCATCGCCTTCTCCGATGATGGCAGAGTGCTCGAGTTCGGCGTGGCGCCGCCGCCGCTCGATTCCATTCCCGCCGATTCGTTGGCCGACAAGGCCGTGTTCGACTTGTGGAACTACAAGGACGCGCGCCTCCAGCCGCAGCAGAAGGTCGAGGCGTCGCGCGACCGCGACCGCGCGTACGCCGCCGCCGTGATGCTCAACGGGTCGGGCGCCGGCACGGTGCGCGTGATTGGCAGCGACACGCTCGCGCAAGTGAGCTTCTCGCGCAGCGGCCGCACGGCCTTGGGCCAGGCGTCGCTCGCGTACGCGATCGAAGCGATGTGGGGCGAGGGTGGCTCGGACATCTACGTCGTGGACGTTGCGGCGGGTACGCGCAAGCTCGTGAAGGCGAAGGTGCCGAGCGAAGGCGGGCCCGCTGGCCGGATGTCGCCGGATGGCAAGTACGTCGCGTACTACGCGCCCGACTCGCATTGGTACGCCTACAGCGTCGCGACGGGCAAGACGGCCGATCTCACCGGCGGCGTCAAGAACGTCCACTTCGAGAACGAGGAATGGGATACGCCGAGCCTGCCTGCGCCGTACGGCATTGCCGGCTGGACGAAGGGCGACAACAGCGTGCTCGTCTACGACCGCTACGACGTCTGGGAGCTCGATCCGGCCGGCGTGCGCGCGCCGCGCGTCGTCACCGACTCGGTCGGCCGCAGGCAGCACATCACCTTCCGCATCGTCGTGCTGGACACGGCGGAGAGCGATGGCGCCTTCGACCCGGCGAAGCCGATTCTCCTACGCGCAACGGACGAGAAGACCAAGGCGAGCGGCTTCTGGCGCGACCGCATTGGCGCGAGCGGGGCGCCGGTCAAGCTCGCAATGATGGACAAGCAGCTGAGCACGCCGGCCAAGGCGAAGAACGCCGACGTGTATCTGTTCACCGAGCAGACCTTCGCCGAATTTCCCGATCTCTACGTCTCGAACGGACAGTTCGCCACCGCGAGCAAGATCTCGGATGCCAATCCGCAACAGCAGAACTACAAGTGGGGCTCGGCCGAGCTCGTCGCATGGTCGAACGCGGACGGCGTGCCGCTCCAGGGCATCTTGTTCAAGCCCGAGAACTTCGACGCGAGCAAGAAGTATCCGATGGTCGTGTACTACTACGAGCGGCTGTCGGAGAACGTCCACTCATACGTGCCACCCGCGGGCCGAAACGTGATCAATCCGACGGTCTACGTCTCGAACGACTATCTCGTGTTCGAGCCGGACATCGTCTACAAGACCGGCTATCCGGGGAAGAGCGCATACAACGCGATCGTTCCTGGCGTCCAGGCGCTGATCGCGAAGGGTTTTGTCGATGAGAAGAACGTTGGCTTGCAGGGGCAGTCGTGGGGCGGATACCAGACGGCGTATGTGATCACGCAGACCAACATGTTCAAGGCGGCGATGGCGGGCGCGCCGGTCGCGAACATGACTAGCGCCTACGGCGGCATCCGCTGGCAGAGCGGTCTCGCGCGCGCCTTCCAGTATGAGCACACGCAGAGCCGCATTGGCGGCAGCATTTGGGACAAGCGCGACCTGTACCTGGAGAACTCACCGCTCTTCTACGCCGACAAGGTGCAGACGCCGCTGCTGATCATGTCGAACGATGGCGACGGCTCGGTGCCCTGGTACCAGGGCATCGAGCTCTTCGTCGGGCTCCGCCGCTTTGGCAAAGAGGTGTACCTCGTCGACTACAACGGCGACGAGCACAACCCGACGAAGCGCGCCAACCAGCTCGATATCGCCATGCGCATGCAACAGTTCTTCGATCACCATCTAAAGGGCGCGCCGGCGCCGGAGTGGATGGAGAAGGGCATCCCGTTCTTGAGCAAGGGACGCGATCAGATCGCCGCGAAAACTGTGCAGCAGCCATGAAAACCGTGAGCGGAAAACTGTGAACTGATAACTCTTTAATACTTCCAATCTTCCGACCTAAATTTCTCTGGACATGGCCCATGCACACCGTTACTTCTTGAGCCGCAGGGCCGTCCATTCACACAGGCGCCCGCGTTGGTGATGGGCGCTACAATGGCGGCGCGGCTAACACGACACGCGGTGAGACAGTGACGGACACGACTGAGGCTCGCTGGGAACAGCACAACGAGGCTGGTCGCGCGTACTTCGCCAAGGGGGAATTTGCCCAAGCGGAGCACGCGTTCATCGCGGCGATTCGCGAGGCGACGACGCTCGGCGCCGACAACCTCCGCCTCGCCGCCAGCCTCAGCAGCCTGGGACAGCTCAAGTACAAGCAGAAGGATTTTCCCCAGGCCGAAGCGCTCTTCCGCCGCTCGCTGGCGATTCGCGAGCGCGTTCAGGGCCCGGACCACTACAGCGTCGTCCAGAACATCAACAATCTCGCGGCGCTGCATTTCGCGCGCGGCGAGCTCGACTTGGCCGAGCCGCTCTTTCTCCGCGCGCTCGCCGTCAGCGAGAAGCACTTGGGCACGGACCACGCCGACGTGGCCGTCTGCTTGAACAACCTCGCCCGTCTCTACTTCCGGCGGAACGACTTCACCGCCGCGGCGCCGCTGCTCATGCGCCTGCTCGCGATCCGCGAGCACGCGTTGGGCGGCGAGCATCCGGAAGTCGCCGGCATCCTGAGCTCGCTGGTGAAGGTGCGCTACGCCGAGGGGCAGTTCGACGCCGCCGAGCAGCTCTGCCGGCGCGTGCTCGCCATCCGCGAGAAGAGCCTCGATCAGAGCGATCCGGCGATCGCGACGACGCTCGATTCGCTCGCCGAGATCTGCGACGCGCTCGGCAAGTATGACGAAGAGCTCGAAGTGCGTGAGCGCGCGCTCAAGATCCGGCACGCCGCGATGGGCGCCGATCACCAGTCGGTCGTCGCGGCGCGCGGCGCGATCGACACACTGCGGGCGCAGATGAAAGCGGGCGGTCCGGTGCGTCGCGCGGCGCCGCCGCCGCGCCCGACGCCGATACTCCCCGCCGTCTCCGTGTCGGTCATGCCACGCCCGGTGCCGATGGCGCCGCCGCCGCCGAGCGCACCACCGATCTCGATCACGCCGATGCAGCCCGCGCGCGTCGCGGCGAGCGCGGTCGGTGTCAAGACGATGAGCCCGTCGGCCGGCACCGATACGATCACGGTCGCGCCGCCGCGCCGATTCACGCCACAGGCGTCCGCACCCGTCGTCGTCGCGGCACCGGCCGTCGCGCCCGCCGCACCGCCGCCACCGACCAAGCCCGCGGCGATTGAGATGCCGAGGCTCGTCGGAGTGTCGGCGGACATGTTCGCCGAGCCGGATTCGACGGAGGCGCCGCGCGCGTCCTTCGACGCGATGGGCCCGAGCACCCCGCCGCCGGTGGAGTTCATCACCAACACGCCGCGCGACCTCAGCGACTTGTCGTTCGGTTCATCGCGCGAGGTCACGTTCGCGCGGACGGGGCTCGAGTCCAACCGCATGAAGTACATGGCGGCGGCCGCGGTGATCGCGGTCATCGTCGTCGGTGGGCTCTGGTACGCGCAGGGCGGTCCGGCCAGCGCGAAAGAATTGCCGAAGACGCCGGTGACCGCCTCGCAGCCGACGCCGTCGACTGCTGCGCCAACGCTGAGCAGCGGCGCTGGGCAGCCGGCGCCAAACGGGAGCAGCGCCCAAGCGCCGCCGCCGGCGCCAGGTCGTGAGGCCTCCGCAGTTCGCCAAGCATCGTCGTCGACGTCCGTCCCCGAGAACGGGGATGCGTCGCCGCGCGCGGCACGTAGCTCGACCGCCGGCGCCGTCGCCGCGATCGACCCGACCATTCCACGAATGGTGTCGCCCGTGGATCCGGCGCGGTTGGCCATCGACCGGCTGAGCAAGGCCATCGACGACAGCCTGCGTACGCACATCGACTCGGCGGGGCGCGCGCTGCGCCTGCAGAACCCGACGTTTCAGACGAAGCGCCCGAACGTCATCGGACGGCCGTAAGCGGCAGTCGTCGGCCGCCGGTCGTGGGAAGTTTTCGCCGCTTCCCGGCGCGATGCGGCCCCCCCCGAAAACCACGATAGGCCCGGCTGGAGACGAGCCTCATCGCTCGAGTTCCGCGCGCACCGTTTGCTCGCGATTCTTTGCGCCGATGGCCTCAACTTTTCGCGCGAAGCTGCCGCCACTAGTGAACGGGGGTTTGCCATCGTCCCATCGGCAGGGGAGTCGGGTGCGCAACAAGACATCGGTGGATCTCGAGATCGAGCGTCGCATCGCGGAGCGGGACCGGCTGTTGCTGCGAGCGCAGCGGAAGGTCGGCGGCGCCGCACCGATCGCCAGCGAACTGATGCCATCGACGGAGCTTCTCGCCTTCGTGCAACGCATCGCGCACCTCGAGCTCGCGCTGTCGCGCTACCTCGACGCCGCGTGGATCGCCGCGGCGAGCACCGAGGAGCTCATTCTCAATGCGCGCGACGCGCTCGAGGTGGGCGAGCCGGCCGAAAGCGGCGCCGACGTCCTGACCGGGCTCCGTCTGCAGGCCTGAGTCGCACGGGCCGCGTGTGCGCGCGGAGGGCGGCGTCGCCCATTATGTTGCCCGCATGGCTACACGATTCGCTCCGCCGTCCGAGGCCCCGCCGACTATCCCGAGCTGGAGCATCGAAGACTCCCGCATCCTCTACAACGTCGAGGGCTGGGGCATCGGATTCTTCGACGTCAACGACAAGGGGCATGTCGTCGTACGGCCCGACAAGAACACCCCCTCGCGCGAGCTCGATCTCTACGAGCTGTCGAGCGACCTCGCGGCGCAGGGCATCGGCCTCCCGATGCTGCTGCGCTTCTCGGACATCCTCCGGTCCCGCATCGAGGCGCTGAGCACCACGTTTCGCCACGCGATCAAGGAATACGCGTACGACGGTGACTACACCCTCGTCTATCCGATCAAGGTCAACCAGCAGCGCCACGTCGTCGAGGAGATCGTGCAGTTCGGCGCGCCGTTCGGCGTCGGGCTCGAGTGCGGGAGCAAGCCGGAGCTGCAGGCGGTGCTCGCGCTGAGCGACGCCGAGCGGCACATGATCGTCTGCAACGGCTACAAGGACGAGGAGTTCATGCGCCTCGCCTTGATGGGCCAGCAGCTTGGCCATTCCGTCTTCATCGTCGTCGAGCAAGTGAGCGAGATCGACCTGCTCCTCCGCGTCGCCGACGACCTCGGCGTCGAGCCTACGGTCGGCGTGCGGATCAAGCTCGCCTCGGAGGGATTCGGCCGGTGGGCGGAGAGCGGCGGCGAAAAGAGCAAGTTCGGTCTCAGTTCGAGCGAGCTCGTACGAATGATTGACTTGCTACGCGAGCGGGAACGTCTGGATGTCCTCAAGCTGATTCATTTTCATCTCGGTTCGCAGATCACCGACATCCGCTACATCAAGGCCGGCCTGCAGGAAGTCGCGCGTTTCTACGCCGAGTTGCGCAGCATGGGGGTCGACGTGACGCACGTCGACGTCGGGGGCGGACTCGGCGTCGACTACGATGGCTCGAGCTCCACGGTCTCGGCGAGCGTCAACTACTCGCTGCAAGAATATGCGAACGATGTGGTCTACACGATTGCCGAGGCGTGCCGCGAGCAGGAGCTGCCGATGCCGCACCTGATCTCGGAATCGGGGCGTGCGCTCACTGCGCATCACGCGCTGTTGCTCCTCAACGTGATCGACGTCGAGTCTCAGCAGGACATCGCGCTCCCCCCCGTGAACGAGGAGGATCACGCGATCCTCCACGAGCTACGCGAGAGCTACGAGAGCATCTCGGCGCGCTCAGTGCGCGAGGTCTACCACGATGCGAGCTTCGCCAAGGAGCGCGCGCAGTCGCTGTTCAACTCCGGCGTGCTCACGCTGCGCGGCCGCGCCACCGCGGAGCAGCTCTACCTCGCCACGCTCAACGCGATCGCGCACCTCGCGCAAAAGGACCGCGATGAATACGAGGACATCATCGAAGAGCTCGAAGGACGGTTGATCGACCGCTACTTCGCCAACTTCTCCGTCTTCCAATCGCTCCCCGACAGCTGGGCGATCGATCAGATTTTTCCGATCATGCCGATCCACCGGCTCGACGAGGAGCCGTCGAAGAACGGAACGATCCAGGATGTGACGTGCGATTCCGACGGCAAAATCGACCGCTTTGCGGGAGGCAAGCACGGGCGGCCGAGTCTTCCGCTGCACCCGTTCCGTCAGGGTGAGCCGTACATCCTGGGCATCTTCCTCACCGGCGCGTATCAGGAGATCCTCGGCGACCTGCACAATTTGTTCGGCGACACCAACGCCGTGCACGTGCGGCTCGCCGCCGGCGGGAGCGGCTACGAAGTCACGGATCTCGTCGAGGGCGACACGGTGACGGAAGTGCTCAACTACGTCCAGTTCCGCGCGGCCGACCTGCTGCAGATCTTTCGCCGCAAGGTATCGAGCTCGAAGACGATCTCGCGCCAGGACGCGAACATGTTCGTCGCCGAGTTCGTCGCGGGACTGGAAGGCTACACGTACCTCGAAGGGGACATCGGATGAGACCCGCGCGCGCTACCGGTGCAGGCCGCGCGCCTCTTCGTAGCGGCGGGTGACTTCGGGCCAGTTCACCGTGTTCCACCACGCGGCGAGATAGTCGGGGCGGCGGTTCTGGTACTTGAGGTAGTAGGCGTGCTCCCACACGTCGACCCCGAGAATCACCGTCTTGCCGTCCATCAGCGGATTGTCCTGGTTGGGCGTGCTGGCGATCGAGAGGCCGCCCTGTCCGTCGGCGATCAGCCACGACCAGCCCGAGCCGAATCGCGACACGCCGGCGGCGTTGAGCTGCTCCTTGAGCTTGGCGAAGTCGCCGAACGTCGCACCGATCTTGTCCGCGAGCGCGCCGCCCGGTTCTCCTCCGGCGTTCGGCGCCATGATCTGCCAGAACATCGAGTGGTTCCAGTGGCCGCCACCGTTGTTGCGCACCGCGGCGCGCACCGCTTCGGGTATCGAGTTGATATCGCGCATCAGCTGGTCGAGGCTCTTGTCCGCCAGCTCGGGCGCTTTCTCGATCGCGGCATTCAGGTTGTTGACGTACGCCTGATGATGCTTGCCATGATGAATCTCCATCGTCTTCGCATCGATGTGCGGCTCGAGCGCGCCGAAGTCGTACGGCAGCGGCGGCAGCGTGAACGTCATGGAACTCCTCCTCAGTATTGGATAGGCCGACTCATACACCAACTCAAATCGCAGAAACCTTTTTTCGTTCCCGCCACCAAGCGATGATCCCGGGCAGGATCGACAGGAAGATCACGGTGACGATCATCAACTCGATGTGCTTCGCGACGCCCGGCACGTATCGGCCGAGTCCGAAGCCGACGAGGAGCATGCTCCAGATCCACAGCAGCCCGCCGCCGACGTTGTAGATCGTAAACGCGCGAAAGTCCATCTCCGCCATTCCGGCGACGACGGGGACGAACGTGCGGACGATCGGCATGAATCGCGCGAGCACCATGGTCTTGCCGCCGTGCGCCTCGTAAAATTGGTGCGCGCGGATCAGGTGCCGCTTGTTGAACAATAGTGAATTCTCGCGCGTGAACAGTCGCGGGCCGGCCGTCTTGCCGACCGCGTAGCCGACCGAGTTGCCGGCGATCGCGGCCACCGACAAGAGAACGCCGAGCAACGCGATGTTGAGCTCGCCGAGTCCCTGGGACGCGAGCAGGCCCGCCGTCACGAGGAGCGAGTCGCCCGGCAGAAAGAATCCGATCAGAAGGCCGGTCTCGGCGAAGATGACGAGCGTGAGGCCGACGTATCCGCCCCATCGAATGAGCTCTTCCGGCTTCAGCAGGTCCAACAACGAATGCATCGTGACGGCGAGCAAAAGAAGAATGACTCTACGACCCTGGCGTTGCGGGGAAGTTCAGTAACTCCGGCGCAGGAAGCAACCACGACGCCAACGGTGTACACCGTCGGTCATTCGACGCGCTCGATCGATGCGTTCCTCGCGCTCCTCGCGCGCGAGGGCATTCGCCATCTGGCCGACATTCGTACGTTTCCCTCGTCGCGGCGGCATCCCCATTTCAATCGGGACGCGCTCGCCTCCGCGCTTGATGCGAGCGGCGTGCACTACTCGCATCACCCCGCGCTCGGCGGCCGCCGCACGCCGCGCGGCGACGACGAGAACGCCGGCTGGCGCAATGCCGGCTTTCGCGGCTACGCCGATCACATGCAAACGACCGAGTTCGCGAGTGGCGTCGATGCACTCGTGGCGATCGCCGGCGGCGAGCGCACGGTGACGATGTGCGCCGAGGCGGTGCCGTGGCGCTGTCACCGCTCGCTCCTCGCCGACTATCTCAGCATGCGCGGTTCCACGGTGCTGCACATCATGGATGCGAAAGCCGAAGCGCATCGGCTCACGAGCTTTGCCATCCTGCGCGATGGCGCGCTGACGTACCCCGCCGGAGTCACCGCACAGGAAGACTTGTTTGACAGCCGATAGCTGGCGGCCGGCCGCTGCCCTCAGGCACACGAGTTGCCTTACCCCGGGCAGTGAAATTACCCGCTCTCTCTTGGAGGTCATATGCTCTGGACGATCGCGATGGTCCTTCTTATCCTCTGGCTGCTGGGATTTGTCTTCTCAGTCGGCGGCGGCTTGATCCATATCTTGTTGGTGCTCGCGGTGGTCGTCGTGCTGTTTCGCGTCATCACGGGTAGGAAAGTCACCTGACGGCTCAATGACAGAGTGCGAAGGCGGCCAGCGATGGTCGCCTTCTTTCTTTCCGGGGTGACCCGCATGGCGCGCGCACCGGGCTTTGATGTGCACCTCGTCGTGCACACGCACTGGGACCGAGAGTGGTATCACGCCGCCGGCCGCTTCCGTCAGCGGCTGGTCGCGCTGATCGATGAGCTGCTCGACGCGCCGACGATCCGTGGCGAGCGCTTTCTGCTCGATGGGCAAACGATCGTTCTCGGAGACTATCTCGCCGTGCGGCCGGAGCGCCTCGCAGCGCTGGCCCTTGCCCTGCGCGACGGGGCGATCGAGGCGGGACCGTGGTTCGTCCTCGCCGACGAGCTGATCCCGAGCGGCGAGGCGCTCGTGCGCAATCTGCTGGCAGGCCGCCGCGATCTCGCGGCGCTCGGCGCGACATCGCCGCCGGTGCTGTACTCGCCTGACGCATTCGGCCATCCCGCGGCGCTGCCGACCCTCGCCGCGGAGTTCGGCCTGCCGCTCATCGTGCTCTGGCGCGGACTCGGCGGCGACCGCTGGCCCGCGGGCGACGTCTTTCGATGGCGCGCAGCCGATGGGAGCGAAGCGCTCGTCTATCACCTGCCGCGCGATGGGTACGAGCACGGCTCCGACATGCCGGCCGGCGACGACGCCATGCGCGCACGTTGGGAGCGTCAACGCCCCGAGCTCGTCGCGCGCGCGCGCACGGCGGTGCTGCTCTACGCCAATGGCGCCGACCATCACGCGCGACAACGCGACCTCGGCGAGGCGATGGACACATTCGCTCGCGTCGCGCGCCCGGACCGCGTCGTGCCGAGCTCGCTGTCGGCATTCGCGCGGGCGGTCATCGCTGCGTCCGCGGAACGCGACGTGCCGCGCATCGCCGGCGAGTTGCGCGATTCGTACGGCTACACCTGGACGCTACAGGGGACGCTCGGCACGCGCGCCGCGATCAAACGACGGAATGCGATCGCCGAGCGCGTGCTCGTGCGCGACGCGGAGCCGTGGGCGGCGATCGCGCGGCTCGCGGGCAGTTGCTCGCGCGCGCCAACCGTGCGTGCCGCGTGGCGCGCCCTTCTGCTCGGTCATCCGCACGACACGCTCTGCGGCTGCTCGACAGACGAGGTGGCGCGCGCCGCCTCGGTGCGGCTCGACGATGCAATGGCACAGGCGAACGGCATTCGTGATGACGCGGTGCTCGATCTGATCGGCCACCCCGTCGAGCGCGCGCGCGAGCGGCGCGACGAATGGCGGGGGGCGCTCGTCATCCGCAATCGCGCAGCGCGTGCGCGCGGCGGCGTCGCCGAGGTGGAGTTGGTGCGCTTTGCCGGCGCCGAACCCGTCGGGCCCGGTTCCGTGATCGCTTCACCGGCCCCGCTCGCCGCGCTGCCGACGCTCGGCGATGACGCGGCGCTGCAACTCGATGGCGGTTGGGCCCTGGAGCACGACCGAACGGAGTCGCCGCGTCACTATCCGGTGAACGAGCTCGTCTGGCGCACCGCTGCCGTGGCGTGGGTGGATCCCATCGGCGCGTATACGGTCGCGGCGTTCCCCATGAACAGCGAGGCGCGGCCGGCGCCGGAACATATCGTGCGCGCCGGCGACAGCTGGATAGAGAATGCAGCCATCCGCGTCGAAGTCGGGGCCGGCGGTGCGCTGCGCATCGAGTCGCGACGCGGCCATCATGCGGTCGACGACGTGCTCTCGTGGCACGACGAGGGGGATGTCGGTGATCTCTACACGCATTCGCGCGCGCCTGGCGACGCGGTGCACGCCACGTTCGTGGGTGCGGCCGTCGTCGCGCACGGGCCCTTGCGCGCCCGCCTCGAGATGATGTGGCGCTGGGAGCTCCCCATGTCGGCGACGCGTGCGGGCCGCGCGGCCGGCGTGGTGTCAGGGACACTACGCGCCACGATCACGCTCGATGCGGCCGCCGAATTCGCTCGCATCGCCGTGTCGGGCGACAATGAGACGCGCGACCACCGGCTTCGCGTCGTCGTCGCCAGCGGCGTGTGCGATGCCGTGGTGCACGCCGATGCGATGTTCGGACCGGTGCTGCGCGAGCCGATTCGCCTATCGGATGTAGCCGTGGCGATCGAGCGGCCGCCGCCGACTGCTCCATTGCATCGCTACGTCACGCTCTCGAATGCGGAGCGCGGGGCGACGCTGTTCAGCGACGGGTTGGCCGAGTATGAGGTGCTGCCGCAGGGGGCGATCGCGGTCACCATTCTGCGCGCGGTCGGCGAACTCTCCCGCAACGACCTGCCGGAACGGCCCGGCCATGCGGGATGGCCGGTGGCGACGCCGGAGGCGCAGTCGCGCGGCCCGTGGTGCGCCGAGCTCGCGCTAATGCCCCACGGCCCGCGCGACGACGCGACGATCGACCGCATCGAGCGCGCCGCCGACGACGTGCTGATTCCTCTCGCGGGCACGACGCTCCGTAGCGCGCTCGACCTGTGCGCACCATCGCCCGGCGTCGTGCTGGAGGGGCAGGGCCTGGCATTCTCCGCGCTGAAGGAGAGCGACGATGGCAAGTGGATCGTCGCTCGGTGCGTGAATCTCACCGAGAGCGCAGTTTGTGGTCGATGGCGTTTCGGTGCCCCGATCGGAGAGGCGCGGGCGTCGCGGCTCGACGAGACACCGGCCGGCGAGCTCTCCATAAACGAGTCGACCATCGCGTTCGACGCGCCGCCGCGCGCCGTCGTGACGATTCTCGTCCGTTGAAAAAAACGTAGAGCGTGAGACACTAGCGGCGCGAGCGTTCTGGCGCCGATCCTACTTCCTCACGCCTCGCGTGTAGGCGCGCGGATCTCGCGCCGCGTTTACGTCCTTGCTGGTACGATTTCGAGCGACTCACTCACCCGCAAGATGATCTCGCAGTGCGTCGCCGAGCAGCGTGCAGGCAAGCACGGTCGCGATCAACGCCAATCCCGGCGCGAGTGCAATCCACGGCGCCGTCACGATCGCATCGCGGCCATCGGCAAGCATGTTCCCCCAGCTCGGCTGTGGCGGCTGCACGCCGAGCCCGAGAAACGAAAGACCGCTCTCGAGCAAAATCGCGCTTCCAACGCCGAGCGTCGTCGCGACGATGGCTGGACCGATCGCGTTCGGGAGCACGTGACGCCACAGAATGCGCGATGGCGGGGCGCCCAGCGAGCGCGCCGCTTCCACAAACGGACGGGCGCGTACGCCGAGCGTCTCGGCGCGCATCAATCGAGCAACGCCCATCCACCCCGTGAGCACCAGCACGCTGACGACCATCGTTACCCCCGGCTGCCAGAGCGCGGCACACACGAGGAGTAGGATGAGCCGCGGCACGGCGAGGAGCGTGTCGCCCAGTGCGGAAAGAAGTCGGTCGGCCGTTCCGCCGAGCCATCCGGACACGCTGCCGATCACGACGCCGAGCGCCGCGGCGAGCACGGAGCCGACGAGACCGACGAAGAGCGAAATCCGCGCGGCGAGCATCATCCGCGTGAAGACATCGCGCCCGAACTTGTCCGTCCCGAGAAGGTGCAGATGGCCGGAGTGGTCGACCGCGAAGGGCGGCAGCAGACGCAGCGCCAGCACGTCGTTGATCACCCGCGGGTCAGTCGGCGCCAACCATGGAACGAGCAGCGCGCCGAGCACGAGGAGCGCCAGCAGCACCATGCCGAGGCGGGCGAGCCACCTGCTCGTCACGGGCGCCGCCGTGGATCGAGCAGCGGGAGCATGACGTCACCGGCGAGGTTCGCGCCGATCACGAGCGCGGCGTAGAGCACCGTCGCGCCGAGCACGACCGGATAGTCGCGCGCGGCGATCGCCGTCACCATCGCGCGCCCCATCCCGGGCCATGCGAAGACAGTCTCGACGAACACGGAGCCGGCCAGCGTGCCCGGTAGTGCGAGCGCGAACAGCACGACCAGCGGCGGCATCGCGTTCCGCAGCACGTGGTGTGTGAAGACCGCGATGCGTCCCGCTCCCTTCGCGCGCGCCGTGCGGACGAACGGCGCGTCGAGGATGTCCGCGAACATCGTGCGCGCGTAGCGAGCGATGCCGGCCGCGCCGACCGCGGCCAGCGTGAGCACTGGCAGCACGCCGTGCCGCGTCACGTCGGCGAGCGCGCGCCATCCGTGCAGCTCGGCGCCCGGGCTGTGGATGCCGAACGCGGGGAGACGCATTCCCTGCGGCAATCCCCAGTACGTCGCGCCGTACGTGAAGACGGCGATCAACGCGAGCGCGAGCCAGTAGCTCGGCGCGGCGTAGACCGCCGTCGTCGCCACGGTCAGCACGATGTCGGCTCGCTGTCCGCGGCGCGCCGCCTGCACCGCGCCCACGAGCACGCCGGCGACGAACGTGAGGGCGAGCGAGATGCCTCCAAGCCACAGCGACACGGGAATCGCGTCGCCCAACACCGCAGTCACCGGCCGTCGCGCGACGAAGCTCGTGCCGAGGTCGCCACTCACGAGCGCGCGCGCCCACCGTGCATATTGCACGGCGACCGAGGCATCGAGGCCGAGCTCGGCGCGCAGCCGCGCGGCATCCGCCGGCGATGCGGATGGCGGCAGGAGCACGGCGGCCGGATCGCCCGGCGCCACGCGCACGAGGAGAAAAGTGAGCGAGAGGACGAGCCAGAGCAGCACTACCGCGTCGACGGCGCGGCGCAGTAGCAGTCGCATGGCCGGATGATGCAGGCCCCGCGCACGCCGTCAACACCCGCGTTGGCGTTGCTCGCCGCGCTGGCCGTCTTCGCCGCCTCAGGCTGCGTTTCGCCGGCGCGCGAAGCCGACAGCATCGTCTTCGCGTCCGGCGCCGACCTCGAATCGGCCAATCCGCTCGTGACCGTGCATCCCTTGTCGCGCCAGGTCCAGCGCTTCATGCTCCTCGTCACCCTCGCGCGCTACGGCGACTCGCTGCAGGCGGAGCCGTATTTCGCGCGCCGTTGGTCGTGGTCCGCGGACCGTCGGACGCTCACCCTCACGGTCGCGGGTGGTGTGCGATGGCAGGACGGTGCGCCGACGACGGCACGCGATGCGGCGTTCACGATCGATGCGGCGCGCGATCCCGCGACGGGATACGCGCGCTACACCGATCTCGCCGACGTGCGCGACGTCATCGCGCGTGACGACACCACGCTCGCGATTGCCTTCGTCCACTCGCAGCCTCGATTCCCGGCCGTGCTGTGCGAGCTGGCGATCGTCCCGGCGCATCGCCTCGCCGGCGTCCCGCGCGCGACGATGCGGCAGGCAGCGTTCAATCGTGCGCCGATCGGAAACGGACCGTTCGTCTTCGTGAGCCGGCGGGTGGGACAGCGCTGGGTCTTCGAGCGCAACGCGGCGTTCCCGATCGAGCTTGGCGGGCCGCCGACGCTGCGCCGCGTCGTGATCGCCGTGGTCGACGAGCCCGCGACCAAGTTCGCCGGCCTGGTGAGCGGCGACCTCGACGTCGCCGGCATCTCGCCCGGCACCACGTCGCTCGTGCGTCGCGATCCGGCGCTCCGCGTGCTCGACTATCCCGTGCTCTTCGGCGTCGGCGTCGTCTTCAACGTGAAACGCGCTCCGTTCGACGACGCGCGCGTACGCCGCGCGATCTCGCTGTCGATCGACCGCCGCCGCATCATTGATGCGGCGCTCGCCGGCTACGGAACGCCGGCCGGCGGCGCGGTGCCGCGATCCCATCCGTTCGGCGATTCTGCGAGCGCCGGGCGCGACAGCGCGCGCGCGGACTCGCTCTTCACGGCGGCGGGCTGGATGCGCGACGCGAACGGCCGCCGCGCTCGTTACGGCGTTCCCTTCGCGTTCGACCTGCTCACCGTCGGAAGCGGCGACAACGCCATCGAGCAGCTCTTGCAAGCCGATCTCGCGAGCCTGGGCGTTCGCATGGAGATTCGCCAGCGCGAGATGGGCGCCTTCCTCGCCGCGGCCCGCGCGCCGGCGAAGACGTTCGACGCGCTGCTCACGGGCATTCCCGGCGATGTCTCGCTCGCCTATCTGTCGTCGATGTTCGATTCTCGCGCGGCCGGCGGGGCGCTCGACTACGGCGGTTACCATACGCCGCGGCTCGACTCGCTGCTTGCCGCGGCGCGAACCGCGCCGACCGACGTTGAGGCGCGCGCGGCGTGGAGCGTCGTGCAACGCGAGCTGGTACGCGAGACGCCCGTCGCCTGGATCTACCACGCGCGCGGTGTGCAAGGGCTCGCGCGCCGGCTCGACGGAGTGACGATGGACCTGCGGGGTGAGATGGTCTCGATCGCGCGCTGGAGCACCTCCCCACGCGCGCGGGTCGCGCGCCGATGAGCCTGCTGATCGATCGCAACACGCTCGACGCGCGCGCCGCCATCGGCGCCGGGCCGCTCGCGCCGCTCGCGCAGTCGCTCGGTGCCGATCTCGATGCCGTCATCGCGCACGGCATCGAGATCCCGACGGGCAAGGCGCTCCTGTCGCGCGACGGCGGTCGCTGCGCGCGTGACGGTGCCGCGCTCGACTTCGATCCATGGTCACCGCACGAGCACCGCTGCGGCGTCTGCGGCACGGCGTATCGCGGCGAGCGCCACGATCGCTGGTGGATCACCTGGTATCAGCTCTGGCTCGCCGAGCGCGCCGTGCATGGTGCCGTGCTCGGCGCGCTCACTGGGAACGCACGCTACGACCGATTCGCGCGCGACGTTATCGACGGATACACCGCTCTCTATCTCACGTATCCGAATCGCGACAACGTGCTCGGCCCCACGCGTCCGTTCTTCAGCACGTATCTCGAGTCCATCTGGCTGCTGCAGCTGTCGATCGCGATCGACGTGCTCGAGCTTCGCGGCGCGGACGAGAATGTCGGACGACGTGCGCGCGACCGGATCATCGAGCCAAGCGCCGCGCTCATCGCGTCGTACGACGAGGGTGCATCGAACCGTCAGGTCTGGCACAACGCCGCGCTGCTCGCGGCCGCGCGCCTGCTCGAGCGCGATGACGATGCCGATGCGGCGGTGTGGGGCGACTCCGGGCTGTCGATGCACTTGAGCGAGGCGCTTCTGCCCGACGGCACGTGGTACGAGGGAGAGAACTATCACTTCTTCGCCCACCGCGGACTGTGGTACGGCGTCACGATGGCCGAGCGCGCGAATCAGGAGTTGATGCCAGCGCTCGTCGCGCGCTTCGACGCCGGCTTTTCCGCGCCACTCGTCACGGCTCTCCCCGACTTCACCTTTCCTTCGCGCCGCGACTCGCAGTACGGCGTGACGCTGCGGCAGTGGCGGTTCGCCGAGTCGTGCGAGCTCGGGCTCGGCCGCGCCTCCATCGACGACCCGCTCCTCGTCGGCGCGCTCGCCGAGCTCTACCGCAGTGACGTGCCGCGCCGCGACACGGGGCGCTCGCGCTCGACCGCCGAGGCAGAACGCAACCCGCCGCCCTCGTCGCTCACGCGTGCCGATTTGAATTGGCGATCGATGTTGTGCGCGCGAGCCGAGCTCCCGCCGCTCGAGCGCATCGCGTCGCGTTCGGCAGTGCTCGAGGGGCAGGGCATTGGCGTGCTTCGTCGCGGAGGCGGCGGGGCATATGTCGCGCTCGACTACGGCGTCTCGGGCGGCGGTCACGGACATCCCGACCGGCTCAATGCGATCATCGCCTTCCGCGAGGGGCGGTGGCTCGACGACTATGGCACGGGCGCCTACGTCGATCCCTCGCTGCACTGGTATCGCAGCACGCTCGCACACAACGCGCCGCTCGTAAACGGCACGTCACAGGCGCGCGTCGACGGCGAGCTCGTCGCCTACGACGAGCGCGGCGACGCGGGGTGGATCGACGCACGCGTGCCGCCCGAGGGGTTCGACGCCGAAACGCGCCGGATGCTGGCGCGCATCACCGATGGCGCGGAACGGCGGCGGGTTGGGGCCGCGGTGATATCGGGATGGGAGCCGCCGGAGGGCATCGCCGACGGCGCGTTCATCCGCCGTGCGCTCGTCGTCATGTCGGACTACGCGGTCGACGAGGTGCGCTTTGAGGCTGACACCTTATCGCGGTTCGAGCTTCCGCTCCACGTGGACGCGCGTCCCGACGCGCTCGCCTTCGTCGACGCAACGCTCGCCGGGGGCGCCGGCGCGGAAGATGGCTTCTCGTTCGTGCGCGTGGCGCGGATGGCGCCGCTCGCCGCCGGTCACGTCGTGCGCGCATCGATCGCCGGCCCCCCGGCGGGCGAGGTATGGATCATATCGAGCGTACCGTCGGAGTGTTGGCACGCCGTCGCGCCCGGCGCACCGGGACACGGCGACGCCCCCTTCCTGCTCCTGCGCGCCAACGCGCGGAGCGCGCGATTCATCACGATCTGGAATTGGGGCGCGCCGTTCGCTGGCGTGGCCGTCGACGGCGAGCGCATCCGCATCGTGATGGGCGACGATGCGCGGCACGAGCACGGGCGAACCGCGCGCGGCTGGCACATCGGCATCGAGACGGCCACGAATCGCGTCGAGGTTGGCCTCGGCGACGCACGCGACACCGGCGACGAGTCCGACGTGTCGGCCGGGTCGGAGCGCGAACGCGAGGAGGCGATCGACGAGGATCTTCGGGACGAGCGCGACGACGCAGGCGACGAAGAGGGTGAC
>JBDUCS010000009.1:0-25896 GCA_040003335.1 Gemmatimonadaceae bacterium
TTCGGGGGCCGCGGCTTCGACGCGCGCGACGTCGCGGCCGGCGCGCGGTCGGCCGTGGTCGGCGAAGCGCTGTGGCGCCGGCTACGCGACGCGCGGCACGACAGTAGCGCCGTGATCCAGATCCACGGGGAGCGTTACGATGTCGTCGGTGTGGTCGCCGACGGGCATGAATACCCCGAGGGGACCGAGCTGTGGCTCCCCTACCGGCACAAGCAGCGTGGCGGGGCGACGCGGAACAACATCAACTGGCAGGCGCTCGGTCGCCTCACGGCGGGCGCGACCGCGGCGCAGGCGTCGTCCGACATCGCGGCGGTGGCGCGTCGCATCCGGGCGAGCGAGCCGATGGCGCTCTATTCGTTCGGCGCGCTGGTGACGCCGCTGCGCGACGAAGTCATTGGACCGGCGGCGCGATATCTCCGACTCCTGCTCGGCGCCGTCACGCTCGTGCTGCTGATCGGATGCGCGAACCTCGCGAGCGCGAATCTCGCGCGTGGCGCGAGCCGGTCACAGGAGATGGCTGTCCGCGCCGCGCTCGGCGCCGGCCGCGGACGCATCGTACGGCAGCTCCTCGTCGAGCATCTGCTGCTGGCGGCGATCGGCGGCGCGGCGGGCGTGGCGCTGGCATGGGCGCTCGTTCGCGGCATCGTTTTTTTCTCGGCGCATCAGTTGCCGCGCGTGCGTGAGGTGCACATCGACGGGCGCGTGCTCGCGTTCGGCTGCATCGTCTCGGCCGTCGCCGGCATCGCCGCCGGGCTGTTGCCGGCCATCGATGCCGGGCGCGCGTCGCTCCGCGGCGCGATCGGGAGCGCGGGTCGCGGCACGGTGCGTGGCGGCAGCGCGGGACGCGCGCTCGTGGCGACGGAGATCGCGCTCGCGGTGATGCTGGTGAGCGGCGCCGGTCTGCTCGTGCAGAGCTTCCGGACGTTGCTCGCGCGCCCGCTCGGCTTCGAGACGCGCGGCGTGGTGACCGCGGACATTGCCCTCGATGGCGCGCGATATGGACGCGACCCGGCGAAATTTCTCCGCTATTGGAACGAGCTCCTGCCGGCGCTGCGCTCGACGCCTGGCGTGGCCGCCGCCGGCGCCGCGAACTGGATTCCGCTCGGCACCGCCGGCTCGACGTTCATCGAGATCGCCGGACGCGATGTGTCCAGTGCGGGCGCCGGCTATCGCGTGGTGAGCGACGGCTACTTCGGAGCGCTGCGCGTCCCACTCATGCGCGGGCGCCTGTTCGATGCGGGCGACGACTCGTCGGCGACTCGCGTGGCGATCGTCAATCACCGCATGGCGGCGATGTATTGGCCGGGCGACGATCCGATCGGCACAATGGTCCGCGCGCCGAGCATGGAGCTTCGGCGCGCCGGCGCACCGGCCGCGTGGATGACCATCGTCGGCGTCGTCGGCGACGTGCGGCACTTCGGGCTGGAGAGCGAGCCGCGGCCCGAGCTGTACGTCGCCCTGGCGCAGCAGCCAATGCGCGCCTTCTCGCTCACTGCCGTGGTTCGCGGCGCCGACGGCCTAACGGGCGACGGCTCCGTCGGCTCGCTCGCCCGCGTCGTGCGCGAGCGCATACGCGCGACGGATCCCGATGTCGCCGCCGACGTCGAGCCACTCGGCGCGCGTCTCGATCGCTCGACGGCCGAGCGGCGATTCACGATGTCGGCACTGTCGGTGTTCGGCGCGCTGGCGCTCGCCCTCGCCGGGCTCGGCGTGTACGGCGTGCTGTCGTTCTCGGTCGCACAACGAACGCGCGAGCTCGCGGTGCGTGCCGCGCTCGGCGCCGAGCGCGGAGCGCTATTGCGCCTCGTGCTCGGCGCGGGACTGCGCGTCATCTGCGCGGGCGCGGCGGCGGGGTTGCTCGCGGCGTTGGCGCTCACCCGACTGATGCGATCGTTGCTGTTCGAGGTGAGCCCGCGCGACCCGGCGGTGCTGGCGACGGCGACGATGACGATCGTCGCGGTCGGAGTGGTCGCGGCGCTGGTGCCCGCGTATCGCGCGACGCGGGTGGAGCCGATGCGGGTGTTGGACTAGCGCGTCACCCGCGGCGCCGTGGGCGGCGACCGCGCTCGAGCAGCGTCTTGAGTCGCTCGAGATCCTTCGTATTAGCCCGGCGCATCGCGAACGACCTGAGGCGGGCGAGCGATCACCGTCTCGGTCGAAACGTCGACGATCGCGCTCACCCGCGCGTTCGCTCAGAACGGCAAGTCGTCGTCGTCGAAGGCCGGCGCGTCGCGATCGTCCGGCGGCGGCGCTTCATCGCGCGGCGGCGGCGCCGACTGTCGCGACGCGGGGCGGCCGGCCTGCGGTGCCGGATAGGGGCTCGGCTTGCCGTCGCGCGGCGGCCAGATGATGCCCTCGCAGCCGGGACCACCGCGCTCCTTCGGCTTGTTCTTGCACTTGAAGTCGGGCGCCTTCGGATTGCGCTTCGACAGCCGGTCATCCCACATCGGACCGCCGCAGATCGGACAGGCCGGCATCCCATCGGCGACGACGCCGGGCGCGGCGGTCGCAGTCGCGGCGGCCGTCGGTGCCGGCGCGGCAGCGGCCGCGCCGCGCGGCGGCCAGATGATGCCGTCGCACGACTTGTCCTTGCACTTGAAGTCGGGCGCTTTCGGATTGCGCTTCCCTTCGCGGTTGTCCCACATCGAGCCCTGGCACTTGGGGCAGTTGGGCGCGCTGGTGGCGGCGGACGAATCTGGTTGAGTCATGCGGATGGTCGCGGTGAGCGGGGAATCGCGGGCGGCGCGCAGCCGACCGAGGGTCTTGCATAATAACGATGGAGCGTGTGGACGCAGAGAGCGAATCGCGTTCGGCGCGTGGCATTCCGCCGCGATTCGGCCGCGAGCTGCGGCGCGGGAATGATTCCGTGGGCAAGCAAACGATGATGGGTGTATCGCGCCCCGATCATAAATTCTGTTTCGGGGGGGGGCCGAAGGAAGCGGCGAAGGAAGCAGCGACTGACGTCTGACCTCAGATCAGACCGTGCACCTCGATTCCCCGGCCGATCGCCTGCTTCACCGGACAGCGATCGGCGATGGACAGCAGCTTCGTCCGCTGCTCATCCGTCAATGCGCCGATGAGCTCCACCTGCCGGTCGATGTGATCTATCCCGACCGGCATCGTCTCGCACCGCTCGCAGTCCGCCTCGTGCGACCGGCCCTGCTTCATGCGGACGACCACCTCGTCGAGCGGCCAGCTCTTCCGCATCGCGTACATGCGCACGGTCATCGCCGTGCAGCCGCCGATCGCGGCGAGGAGATAGTCGTAGGGCGTCGGGCCGGCATCCGTGCCGCCCACCGTCGCCGGCTCGTCCGCCACCATCGCGTGCGCGCCGGCCGTTATCTCGGTCCGGAAGCCGCCCGTGTTGCGGACGACGATCCAGCCCGGCTCCATCGCGGCGCTCACGAGTGACCGCTCGCCGACGGTGTCGGTTTCGCTTGCGGCGTCGAGCTGCCGGCGACACCCGCATCTTTCGTCGCTTGGCCGCTGCCGTTGCCGCGGCCGAGGAGGTTGAGCGCCGTCGCGACGACGTTCTCCACCGAGAAGCCAAGCTCGCGCATCACGATCTCACCGGGCGCCGAGGCGCCGAATCGCGCCAGCGTGACCGTCGCGCCGTCGAGCCCGACCCATCGCTCCCACCCGAAGCCGGACGCCGCCTCGATGCCGACGCGCGCGCGCAGCGTCGGCGGCAGCACCGAGTCGCGATACGACTGATCCTGCGCCGCGAAAATCTCCCAGCACGGGAGCGACACCGCTCGGGCCCGCACGCCCTGCTCGGCGAGCTTCTTTCTCGCCTCGATCGCGAGATGCACCTCGGAGCCCGTCGCGATCAGCAGCAGCTCGGGCGTGCCGTCGGCATCGGCGACGACATACCCGCCGCGCCGCACGCCGTCGGGATTGGCTGCCAAGATCGGCACGTTCTGCCGCGACAGCGCGAGGAGCGTCGGCCCGTCGGTGCGCTCGAGCGCGACCCGCCACGCCACGGTCGTCTCGTTGGCGTCGGCGGGCCGAATGACGTGCATCCCGGGAATCGCGCGCAAGCCGGCGAGCTGCTCGATCGGCTGGTGCGTCGGCCCATCGGTGCCGAGCCCGATCGAGTCGTGCGTGAAGACGAAGACGACCGGTTGGTTCATCAAGCTCGAGAGACGAATCGCGTTCTTGCAGTAGTCGGAGAAGATGAGAAAGGTCGCGCAGTACGACCGCATCCCCGAGAGCGACAGCCCGTTGCAGATCGCGACCATCGCGTGCTCGCGCACGCCGAAGTTGATGTTGCGCTCGCCGAATTTTCCCCGGTCGATGAAGCCCGACGCCTTGAAGACGGTGTCGTTCGAGCCGCGCAGGTCGGCCGAGCCGCCGATCGTCGCCGGCACCAGCGGCTCGAGTGCATTGATCGTCGCGCCCGAAGCGACGCGCGTCGCGACCGGCTTCGCCGACGGATCGTACGCCGGGAGTGCGGCCGCGAGATTCGCCGGCGCCTTGCGTGTGAAGATGCCGTCGAGCTCGGCGGCGAGATCGGGGAATGCGGCACGATAGGCGTCGAGCGACTTCTTCCAGCGGCTCTGCAGCGGCGCACCACGCGCGCCGGCGTCGCGCCACATCTTCACGGCGTCGTCGGACATCCAGAACGGATCGAGGTTCGGATAGCCGTAACTCTTCTTCGCCACGAGCACGTCGTCCAGGCTCGGCGCTTTTCCGTGCACGTCGGCGGTTCCCTGCTTGGGCAGCCCGTAACCGATGATCGTACGCACGCGAATCAGGCTCGGCTTGCCCGTCTCCGCCTGCGCCGCTTTCACGGCTGTCTCGATCGCATCGATGCCGGTGTTGCCGTCTTCGACGCGCTGCACGTGCCAGCCGTAGGATTCGAAGCGCTTCGTCGTGTCATCGGTGAAGGTCCACTCGGTGGGACCGTCGAGCGAGATGTCGTTGTCATCGTACAGCATGATCAGCTTGCCGAGTCCGAGGTGGCCGGCGAACGACGCCGCCTCGTGTGAGATCCCTTCCATCAGATCGCCGTCGGAGCAGATGCCGTACGTGTAGTGATCGATCAGCGCATGGCCCGGCCGGTTGTAGCGCGCCGCGAGATGCGCTTCGGCGAGCGCGAAGCCGACGGCGTTGGCGAAGCCTTGGCCGAGAGGGCCGGTCGTCGTCTCGATGCCGGGTGTGTGGCCGTACTCCGGATGCCCGGCAGTGTGCGAGCCCCACTGCCGGAAGTGCTTGAGATCGTCCATCGAGACGTCGTAGCCCGCGAGGTGGAGCGCGCCGTAGATGAGCATCGACGCGTGGCCCGCCGAGAGAATGAAGCGGTCGCGATTGGGCCAGCCCGGATCCTCCGGGTTGTAGCGCATGATGCGCGTCCACAGCACGTAGGCCATGGGCGACATGCCGACGGGCGCACCGGGATGTCCTTCCTTCGCGTTGGCGACGGCATCGAGGGCGAGGGCGCGAAGCGTGTCGATGGCGAGCTTGTCGGCGGGCGATGCGGGCACGGGCTGGGCTCCGGACGTGGTTGAGAGAACGACTCTGCTACTTCGCGAACTTCGCGGCGTGCTCCGCGTTGTGCTCGACGGATTTTCCACGAGCGACGGAGAGTGTGGTCCAACTGCCGCCGGCGTAGTGTTTGGCGAGCAGCACGATCTGGCCGACGTGCGTGGCCTGGTGAATGACGGCGCGCTGGAGCGCATCGAGCACGGTCACCGGCTCGGAGCGGATCGTGACCGAGCGCGGGAGATCGTCCAGCGTGAGCTGGGCGAGCGAGGCGAAGAGCGTCGACCAGCCGGATTCCCACTGCGCCATGATCGAGGCGCGTGTATCGCCGCCGCGCAGCTCGAACTCGCCGTCGCGGTCGCGGTCCGGCTTCTCGCCATCGGCGGTCAGAAAATCGGTGAAGCGAGAGCGCAGGTTGCCGGCCATGTGCTTCATGATGATCGCGATGCTGTTGCTCTCGGCGTCGAGCACGCGCACGAACGAGGCGTCATCCACCTGCGCCGCGGCCTTCTCGGTCGCGGCCTTGAGCTTTTGGAATTCGGCGATCGTCGATGCGAGCACCGCGGCGCCGAGTGACTCGTTAGGCATGGTCGTTCTCAGATGAAGGGGAGCTGTGGCTTGGGATCGTCGCCGCCTTCGATGCTGCGGAATCGTGTGACGCGTGCCTCGACGCTCCCGATTACGGCGCGTCCCGTAATGCGCACGGTGACCTGCGCCGTGGTCGTTGCGGGCATCGGCGAGTCGCTGGCCTGCAGCTCGAACGAGCCGATGAAGGCCGAGCCCGCGTTCTCGACGGCGACGTTCGCCGGCAGCGTGATCTCGACGCTGCCGATGTACGCCGAGCATTCGATCACGGTCAGGCCGGGTGAGAAGGTTGCCTGGGTGAGATCGAGCTCCGCGCTTCCGACGACGGCGCGCACCCTCAGATGCTGCGGAACGACGAAGTTGCCCGTCCGTTCCTGGCTGCTGAACACGGCGGTGATCGTGGCCGCGGTGAGCGCGCCGCGGGCCGCATTCGGCGCGAGCATCATGGCGCCGTCGGCCGTCGGATACGACGCCGGCATGTCGGCGATGAGCGCGTCGAGGTCCGCCATCGTCGATGCGGAATAGACGAGCGTCATCCGCCGCTCCAGCTCGTCGAGCACGATCCGATCCTCGGCGAACGCGCCGGAGAGAACCGCCACGACCCGCTCCCGCGCGTGGGGCGACGGCGTCGCGGTGAGCGAGAGAGGTGACTCGGAAGACGGGTTCGTCATGCTCGGGCGTAGGAGGGCGATCCGGATATTACCACGAGCGAGCCGATTCTCAACACGCGCGACCTCTCGCCAGTGTCCCGATGGCGCGGGATATTGTCGGCGACGCGTCGCAACGTGCTGGTGCCGTTCGCCTAGCGTGCAGAGAAGCCCTAGTTTTACCCAACGCCCGTACACTCTCAAAGGCCGACGACACCCGACTACAAGCGGGCACCCGCCGGCGACCAACCATGTCCTCTCCCCCGCCGGCCTCAGACCTCAGCACGCGCGTCGCCCTCATCACTGGAGCGACCCGCGGCATTGGACGGGCGATCGCTGCTCGCTTTCACACGCTCGGCGCGAGCGTCGCCGCGAACGCGCGCGGCGCCGAGCGCGCGGAGGCCGCGGCGCGGGCGATCGGCGAGGACGTGCTCGCGGTGCCCGGCGATGTCACTAGTGCCTCCGATGTCGCGTCGATGATGGGTGCCGTGATCGCCCGATTCGGTCGCGTCGACGTTCTCGTCAACAACGCGGCCGTGGCCTACTCGACACCGCTCGACGCGATCGCCGAGGACGAATGGCGGCACACGCTCGACGTGAACTTGACGGGTCCGTTCCTCTGCGTGCGAGCGGTCATCGAACCGATGCGGGCGCGAAAGTTCGGCCGCATCATCAACATCGCCTCACTCGCCGGCCGCAGCGTCAGCGTGGTCGCGGGAGCGCACTACACCGCGTCGAAGGCGGGTCTGATCGGCTTCACGCGCGCCGCGGCGCGCGAGCTCGGCCCGCACGGCATCACGGTGAACGCGATCTGCCCCGGACTCATCGACACCGAGCTGTTACGCGACAACACGACGAGGGAGCGGCGCGATGCCTTGGCGGCGGCGCTCCCCGCGCGCCGGTTGGGTACCGCCGACGAGATCGCGCGACTCGCCTGCTATCTCGCGTCGGACGATGCGGGCTTCATCACCGGCGCGGCACTCGACATCAATGGCGGCAGTCTGATGATCTGATCACGGATCGTGGATTGTGGATCGTGGCTGATCACGGCGTCGAGGCAGCGGATTGGTCGGCCGCAGTTGATCGATGCCCTTGCGCCCACGTCCGGTGCCCGACACCCGACGCTCACTCTGTTGGCGCACGCGACCTCGGGCTAGGTTATTCCGGCGTCGAACCCGGCGCCCCGCCCCCACCCCAGGACCGCGCGTGCCGGCAACGGAGCCTCACGAGCACGACGTGTCGAGCGCCGCCGCGCCGGGCCTCACCGCCGATGAAGCGCGCTATCGCTCGCTCGCCGATGCGATTCCGGTGCAGGTGTGGACGGCGACGCCCGACGGCGCGCTCGACTACGTGAGCGACCGCGTCGCCGAGTATTTCCAGACGACGCCGCAGGCGATCCTCGGCGCGGGATGGCTGCTCGTGCTGCATCCCGACGACGTACCGCGCGCCGTCGAGCGGTGGACATCGTCGCTCCAGACGGGCACGCCGTACGAGATCGAGTTTCGGCTCTGGAGTCCGTCGCACGCCGAGCACCGGTGGCACCTCGCGCGCGCCCTTCCGTTCCGCGACATCAGCGGGCGGATCGTCAAGTGGTTCGGCAGCAACACCGACATCGACGATCAAAAGCGCGCCGAGGCCGAGCGCGAGCGGCTGCGCAAAGAGGCGGACGAGGCCAACCGCGCCAAGTCCGCGTTTCTCGCGGCCCTCAGCCACGAGCTTCGGACGCCGCTCAACGCGATCGGCGGATACGCGCAGCTGCTGGAGATGGGCATCCGCGGTCCCGTCACCGATGCGCAGCGGGCGGATCTCGCTCGCATCCAACGCAGCCAGCAGCATCTCCTGCACCTGATCGGCGAGGTGATGGAGTTTGCGAAACTCGAGGCCGGGACCATTCTGTTCGAGTTGGCGCCGGTGTTTCTCGCCCAATCGATCGACGACGTGGCGGGCATGGTCGCGCCGCAGATGGCGGCCAAGGGGCTGCAATTCCGGCCCGTCGAGTGCGCGACCGATCTCGTTGTGCTCGCGGACGCCGACCGGCTACGGCAGGTGCTGATCAATCTGCTCACCAACGCGCTCAAGTTCACGCCCGGCGGCGGCGAAGTGGCTGTGACGTGCGGCACGGAGGGCGGAACGGTCGACATCTCCGTGCGTGACACCGGCATGGGCATCCCAAGCGACCAGCTCGAGCGCATCTTCGAGCCGTTCGTCCAGCTCGACGGCGCGCGCGCGAAGGGCGGCGACGGCCTCGGGCTCGGCCTCGCGCTGGCGCGGCAGATGTGCCGTCGGATGAACGGAGACCTCACGGCGGTCTCCGGGCGGGGCTCGGGATCGACGTTCATCGTGCGGTTGCCGCGCTCGCGATGATCGGCGGCGTCGGCTGTCCCACGCTCGACGCCTGATGTCCATGCCGCGACCGAATCGACTGCTCGTCGCGCTCCTGGCCGGCCTGGTCGTCGGCATCGCGATCTCGCTCGCCGGCGGCTCGGCCGCGCGGGTGGCGATCGCGATCGTCGAGCCGGTCGGTGCGATCTGGGTCAACGCGATCCGGATGACGGTGGTACCGCTCGTCGTCTCGCTCCTGATCACGGGCGTCGTGTCGACGGCGGGGGCGAGCGCGGTCGGACGCGTGGGCGTGCGCGCGCTGGTGGCGTTCATCGCGCTCGTCGCGCTCTCGGCGCTCTTCGCGGTGATCGTCGTACCGCCGCTCTTCGCCTGGCTGTCGGTCGCGCCGGAGAGTGCCGCATCGCTGCGCGCCACCGCGAGCTCGAGCGCGGCGGCGACGGCGCAGGCGGTGGAGGCGCTGCCCGGGTTCGCGCAGTGGGTGACGAGCCTCATCCCGACGAATCCGGTGCGGGCGGCCGCCGACGGCGCGATGCTGCCGCTCGTCGTCTTCACGCTCGCGTTCTCGCTCGCGCTCCTCAGGCTCGGCGCCGAGCGACGCGACGCGGTCGTGGCATTCTTCGACGGCGTATCGCAGGCGATGCTCGTGCTCGTGCGGTGGGTCATTGCCGTCGCGCCGATCGGCATCTTCGCGCTGATCATTCCACCGGCGGCGCGGCTCGGCGTGATGATCGCGGGCGCGGTCGGCTACTACATATTGGCGATGGCGGTCGCGTACGCGGGCTTTATCGCGCTGCTCTACCCGGTGGTGATGGCGGCCGCGCGCGTGTCGATCAGCACGTTCGCGCGCGCCGCGTTCCCCGCGCAGACGGTCGCGTTCAGCTCGAGCTCGTCGCTCGCATCGCTCCCCGCGCTCATCACCGCCGCCGAGGACGGACTCGGCATCCAGCCGGCCGTGAGCCGCTTCGTGCTCCCACTGGCCGTATCGACGTTCAAGATCGCCACACCGATCACCTGGACTGTCGGCGCGATGTTCATCGCGACGCTCTACGGCATCCACCTGCACGCGACGCAGGTGATCACGATCGCGCTGGCCGGCTTCGCGCTCGGCTTCAGCATCCCCGGCGTCCCCAACGCCGCCTTCCTCGTGATCGCGCCGCTCTTCGTCAACATCGGCCTACCGCCGGAGGGCGTCGCATTGTTGATCGCTGCCGATGCGATCCCCGACCTGATGGGGACGATGACGAACGTCACGGGGGATTTGGCGGCGGCCGCCATCGTCTCCCGAACCACCAAAAACGAAACGCCAAAAGACGAAACTGTTGGGTAGCCCGCGTACACAAGTTTCGTTTTTCGCAATTCGTTTTTCGGTGTCACGATGCGGCTCGCGCTACACGATGCGGCTCGCGCTAGATGAAGCATTTGAGCTTTTCCGGATCGACATTCCCCCCGCTGACGATCGACACGACGCGCTTTCCGGCGGCGGACGGAATCCGGTTCCCCAACAGAGCGGCGGTCGCCGCGGCGCCGGCGGGCTCGGCGAGGAGCTTGGCGCGCGTGAGGAGGAGCGAGAGCGCGCCGGCGATCTCGGCGTCGGTAACGAGCACGACGTCGTCGACGAAGTCGCGCACGATGGCGAACGGCAGATCGCCGGCGAAGGGGGCGGCGAGGCCGTCGGCGATCGTGCTCATCGCGCCGATCGTCATCGGACGGCCGGCGTCGAGGCTCATGCGCATCACCGCCGCGCCCTCGGGCTCCACGCCGACGATGCGTACGTGCGGGTGCGTCTGCTTGATGCCGCTCGCCACCCCGGCGATCAAGCCGCCGCCGCCGATGGGGACGATCACCATCTCCACCTCGGGCATCTGCTCCACGATCTCGGCGCCGACGGACGCGGCGCCGGCGACGATGCGCGCGTCGTCGAACGGATGGATCAAGGTGAAGCCGTGCTCCGCGGCCAACTCGCGCGCGCGCGCGAACGCCTCGGCGCCCGTGCCGTGCCGGATGACGCGCGCGCCGTAGCCCGCGCTCGCGGCCGCCTTTGTCTCCGACGCCGCGGCCGGCATGACGACCGTGCATCGCGTGCCGGCGGCCTGCGCCGCCCACGCCAGCGCCTGCGCGTGGTTCCCGGCCGAGACGGTGACGACGCCTCGGGCGCGCGCCTCGTCGTCGAGGAGCGACACGGCGTTGAGCGCGCCCCGCACCTTGAACGAGCCCGTCTTTTGGAGCGACTCGCATTTGAGCGCGAGCGACGCCAGCGACGCGCGGTCGGCGATCGTCTGCGACGACAGCATCGGCGTCAGATGCACGCGTCCGGCGATGCGCTGGCGCGCGGCGCGGATGTCGTCGAGCGATGGCATGGTCATAGCGTGACCGGGAAGTGAGCCATAGCATGTGGGAGCCGCAAGTGGAACACGGTGCCGACGGCCGACGACGGACGACTGACGACTAGCCATGACTACGATTCTCTGCGTCGCCAGCTACTTCAAAGGCTCCTCGTTCATCCGGGAATGCAAGGCGCTCGGCTGTCGCGTGCTTCTGCTCACGGCCTCGACGCTCAAGGATGCCGATTGGCCGCACGAGAGTCTCGACGATCTCTTCCTCATGCCCGACCTCTACAACCGCGACGACGTGATCAAGGGCGTGAGCTGGCTCGTGCGCTCGCAGCCGATCGACCGCATCGTTCCGTTGGACGAGTTCGATCTCGAGATGGTGGCCGCACTGCGCGAGCATCTGCGCATCCCCGGCATGGGCGAGACGACGGTGCGCTACTTCCGCGACAAGCTCGCGATGCGCGTGCGCGCCGAGGAGGCGGGGATCCGCGTGCCACCGTTCGTGCCGATTCTCAACCACCAGCGCGTCCGCGAGTATCTCGACAGCGTGCCGCCGCCGTGGGTGCTCAAGCCCCGCTTCTCGGCGTCGGCGATCGGCATCAAGAAGGTGGGCGACGCCGGCGAGCTGTGGCGGATCGTCGACGAGCTCGGCGACGACCAATCGCAGCACCTGCTCGAGCAATTCGTGCCCGGCGACATCTTCCACGTCGACGCCATCACCTGGGCCAAGCGCGTTCGCTTCGCCGAGGCGTCGGGGTATCTCGATCCGCCGTTTGCCGTGTACCACGGCGGCGGCCTGTTCGCGACGCGCATGTTGGAGCGCGGGTCGGACACGGTTGGCGAGCTCGTCGCGATCAACGCAGAAGTGCTGAAGGTGCTCGGCTTCGTCCGCGGGGTAACGCACACGGAGTTCATCCGCGGCACCGCCGACGGCGAGCTCTATTTCCTGGAGACCGCCGCGCGCGTCGGCGGCGCGTCGATCGTCGACATGGTCGAGGCGGCGACGGGGGTCAACCTGTGGCGCGAGTGGGCGCGCATCGAGGTCGCGAACGCGCGCGACACGACGTATGCGGTACCGGCGTCGCGCGGCGAGTACGCCGGCCTGTTGATCTCGCTCGCGCGGCAGGAGTGGCCCGACACCTCTGCGTTCGCCGATCCGGAGATTGTCTGGCGCCTGAACAAGCGCCACCACGTGGGGATGATCGTCGCCAGCCCCGACCCGCGCCGTATCGAGTCGCTGCTCGCGAGCTATCTCCCGCGCATTCGCGACGACTTCCACGCGTCCATGCCGGCTCGGAATACGGCGCTAGACTAATAGCGTGGATGGTGGATCGTGGACTGTCGCTTGTGGAGCAGCGGCGTGCGCGGACGCGCTTGGGCATACATTGCCACAATCCACGATCCACGATCCACGATCACGATTCACGATTCGCTCGTAGCCTTGCGCGCCCGGAGACGTCCGTGACCAATGTGCTCGCCATCGATGTCGGCGGTACGAACGTAAAGTTGCTGGTGCAGGGAAAGCGCGTGCCCGTGAAAATTCCGTCCGGGCCGACGATGACCGCCGCGCGGATGGTCGCCGCCGTGACGAAGGCGACGGCGGAATGGGATTTCGACGCGGTGTCGATCGGTTATCCGGGACCCGTCGTGCGCGGACGGCCGGCGCGCGAGCCGCACAACCTCGGCGGGGGCTGGATGCGCGCCGACTTCGCGCGCGCGCTCGGGCGGCCGGTGCGAATGATCAACGACGCGGCGATGCAGGCGCTCGGCAGCCATGAAGGGCGCGCATCGGGGACGATGCTCTTCCTCGGTCTCGGCACCGGGCTCGGCTCGGCGCTGGTATTGGGCGACGGCGTCGTCGTGCCGATGGAGCTCGCGCATCTCCCGTACCGGCACGGCCGCACGTACGAGGAGTACGTCGGCGCCGCGGGGCTGGAGCGACTCGGCAAGGACAAGTGGCGCAAGCACGTCTGCGAAATCGTGCGCATCCTCGCCGCCGCGATGGAAGCCGATCAGATCGTGCTCGGCGGCGGGAACGCGAAGCGCCTCGCGAAGCTCCGCAAGCGCCAGCTCCCAGCGGGGACCCGGCTCGGTGACAACAGCAACGCGTTTCGCGGCGGCTTTCGGTTGTGGGAGTCCGACCGGAATGCGCATGCGTCGTCGTCCGTGACTCCGACAAGCTGAACATCCTGTCAATCCTGTCGATTCTGTCAGAACGCGAGACGCATCGACTCCAAACGAGATCGAACGCATGCCGATCGGGCCGACGAATCCCGTCTCTGTCGGCGCGGCACGCTCCTCGCGCGTGCATGCCGTCCTACCGCGACGAACCTCGTGTCGCACAACCCGCTGACCGATGCCCCCTTCCAAGTCCAAGCCGTCCGCCCCGATTCCGCTCGTCCGCAAGGGACAGGGCAACGTCAAGCTCTCGCGTGAAGAGTTCGCCCGCCGCCTCGGCGAGCGATTTTACGATCCGGCATTCGACGCCGTGCGCGCCGAGATCGACCGTGTGATCGATGTCGCATGGACGAATTACGACGAGTATCACAAGAGTCCGCGCACCAAGAAGGCCGGCGCGGGCTTCGCGCATCCGGCGTTCGAGCTGCCGGTGGAGTGGCTCGCGGCACGCGCTGCGATCATCAAGGCGGAAAAGAAGCAGCGCAGCGCGAGATCGCCTCGCCGCGTGCTCGTCATCTGCGGCGCCGCGCGGCACGACGCCACCTGTCCCGGCGAGATGTCGAAGACGTTTCGCCTCGTGCAGCTGGCGAAGGAGATCGTCGAGGAGAGCGACGGCTTCGAGTGCGACGTGCTCGACCTGAGCCACCTCACGGCGCAGTACGGGCGACAGATTCTGCCGTGCAAGGCCTGCGTCTCAACGGCGATGCCGCTCTGCAACTGGCCGTGCTCGTGCTATCCGAACCACGCGATGGGGCAAGTCAACGATTGGATGAACGAGCTGTACCCGCGGTGGGTCGCGGCGCACGGCGTGATCATCGTCACACCCGTCTACTGGTATCAGGCACCTAGCGTGCTGAAGCTGATGATGGACCGTCTGGTTTGCGCCGACGGCGGCAACCCGGATCCTACGAAGACGCACGGCAAGGAGCCCGAGGAAGCGAAAGCGCTGGAGCTCGCCGGGTGGGACTATCCGAAGCATCTCGCCGGCCGCGCGTTCGGCATCGTCGTGCACGGAGACGCCGCGGGCACCGAGGTGTTGCGACGCAATCTCACCGATTGGCTGCTCGACATGGAGCTCGTGCACGCCGGGAACGCGGCGACGCTCGACCGATACATCGGGTACTACGAGCCGTACGCGACGAGCCACGACGCGCTCGACCGCGATAGCGCCGTGCAGGAAGAGACGCGCAATGTCGCGCGGAGCGTCGTCGAGGCGGTTCGACTGATGCGCGCCGGGAAGTACGAGCGGCCGGACGCCGAGCTCGAGTCGCCGCGACCAAAGTGAACGGTCGTCGTTGGGGCGCGAGGGTCGCTGCGTCGCTGCTCGCCGGTGCGGCGACCGCTGCGTGTCGCGGCGCCGAGCATGGCGCCGCTCCGGCGGCAGGCGCGTCCGCAGCGGCGATCGAGACCGTCATTCCCGCCCCGCCGCCGGTGGCGCTGTCGCGCTTCGACGTTCCGCTGCGATACGACTTCACGGTGCTGCTCGGGGTGATCGAGCGCGTCGTGCCGCAGACGTTCGGGTCGCTCGACAGCGTGCACGTGGTGGGGACGGACAATCACAAGCACTATGCCTACGTCGCCGCGCGCGGACCGTTCACCGCGTTCGTGAGCGGCGCGGAGATGCACTTGAGCGCGACACTGAGGTACGCTGCGCGCGGCTACTACAAGCCGCCCATCGGACCGACGGTGAGCGCGGGATGCGGCGGCGACAGCGCGGCGCGTCCACAGATCGTCGTGGAGCTCGTGACGCCGCTCACGCTCACCCCATCGTGGCATCTCCGCTCGGCGGCGCGCCTGGTCCGAATGGCGCCGGCGTCCACGACGGATCGCGATCGCTGCACGGTCAGCCTGATTCACTATGACGTCACCGAGCGCGTGCTCGGCGCGGCGCGGCAGGCGTTGACTGCGCATCTCCCCGACATCGACCGGAAAATCGGCGACGTCGATCTGACAAATCAGGTGACGGGTTGGTGGGCGCTGCTGTCGCGTCCCATCCGGCTCACCGATGGCGTGTGGCTGAGTCTTCAGCCGCGGCAGCTGCGCGTGGGCCGCGTCACCGGCGCGCGGCACGTGCTCACCGTGCAGGCCGGTCTCGACGCCTATCCAAAGATCGTGACGGGAGCGGAGCCCGCGGCGGATGTACGGCCGTTGCCGCCGCTCGCGCGCGACACCAGCACGAGTGGCTTCCGGATCTTGCTCGAGGGCGAGGTCGACTTCGCGACCGCCACGCTCCGCGTGAACGAGGCGTTGCGTGGCAGGGTGGTGGAGCAGTCCGGCCACACGATCACGATCCGATCGGTGTCGGTTTCTCCCGCGGCGGGCGGACGACTCGCGCTCTCTGGCACCTTCACGGGCGACGCGAGCGGCGCGCTGCGACTCGTCGGCGCGCCTCGCTTCGACTCCAAGACCGGGGAGATCAGCGTGCCCGACCTCGACTACGACTTGGCCACGGACAGCGATCTCATCAACGCGTACGCCTGGCTTCGATCCGAATCGCTGCGCGATTTGTTCCGGGAAAAAGCACGGCTGCCGGTCCAGCCAGTGCTCGATCGCGGCCGCGCGCTGCTCGTCGCCGGCCTCAATCGCAAGCTCGGCGATGCCGTGACGCTGTCGGCGAACGTGGACTCGGTGAGCGTTCGAGGCTTGTACGTGACGCGCGCGGCGATCATCGTGCGAGCCGAGGCGAGTGGGACGGCGGGGCTGTCCGTCCGGCAGACGCACTGAGCACAAGGGCTCCCGCATGTTCTCACGACTTCGCTCGTTCTTCGCCCGCCGACGGGCGCTTCCGCGCAAACCGCCGTCGATCGCGGCCGACGCCGACGGATTCGTCGTGCGCGACGACGACGGTACGGTGATCGACGTGCGCTGGACGCGCGTGCGGCGCGCCGCCGCGTACAAGCGCGATCTGTACACGACCGACGCCATCATGCTGCTACTCGAGCTGGATGCGCCGGGTCCTGCAATGCTCGAGCTGTCCGAAGAGTGGCCCGGCTTCGCCGATCTGTTCGGCGGCATGGAGCGCGCGCTCGGCGTGTCGCCGAGCTGGTACGTGGAGATCATGGTACCGGTGTTCGAGGCGACGCCTCGCGTGTTGTACGAGCGGCCGGCGGGAACGCCCTAAAAGGGCGCTCGTAGAAAAGAAATATTCTATTCCTTTTCTTTTGTCGCGTTTCAGCCTCTGCTCAATCGGTCGAGCGCCTGCGCCGCGCGTATTCTCAGTCGCGCGAGAAACGCGGGCCAGTCGATGTCGGACGGTACACCCCCCGCGAGCTCGCGCAGCAGCGCCTTGAGCTCGTCGTCGAGCCCGACCTCGTCGTTCGTGGAAATGTGCCGCGCGTCGTGACTGTCGGTCATGCGTCCACCCTCGGGCCATCACGAGGCTTGATACACGCGCTGGGTGGCGACTGTTGGACGGCGCGCGCTTACCGTTCGACGAAGCGGTAGCTGGCGTGGCTGTCGTACTCGATGCCGTGCTTCACCTTGAGCTGCTGGATGTACTTGATGTCGCTCTTCGAGTGCGGCGTGGCGACGCCGTCGCCGAGCGGCTCGTTGGTGTGGAGCAGAATCTCCTCGAGACAGCTCGTGAGGCTCATGTGCTTGTGCGCGGCGAGATCCTGGAGCAGCGCGGCGAGGCGCTTCTCGAGCCGCACTGCAACATCGACGCGCTCGATCTCGAGCGGGGGCCCGTCCGAAAAACCCAGCCGGTGTCCGAACTCGAGATGGTGCCCGTACAGATCTTTGATCGCGTAGTCGCGAATTCCATACTCCCGGTCGCCCGGCGGCTCCACGATCTCGACGCCGTTGGCGCGATGGAACTCGTACAGCTCGTCGGCGTCACCGACGACGAAGTACACGGCGAAGCCCCGGGGATTGGGCGCGTCCTGATGCAGGAAGATTTGCACGTTGCCGAGATTCACACCGGCCATCGTCGGCGGGTCGCCGTAAGTGAATCCCAAAAAGAAGCCGAGCTTCTTCGTGTAGAAGTCGACGGCGGCGAGCACATCGCTCACGGGCAAGTTCGCGTGGAGCTGCTCGCAGTCGACCTGCGGGACGGCGGGGGTCGTCACGGCTGTCCACCTCGTGCTGGGGTCGCGTCGGTCGGCCGGGGAAAGACGGCCGTGCCTGCTACTCCAATACGAGAATCGAGCGCGACAGGCTAGGGTGCGCCGGCCGGCGAGTCGGCGAGCGGGCGCATGGCCGCGCGCAGTGTACGCCGCGCTTCGTGCAGGTGCCAGCGCACGGTGCCGGCCGGCAGCGCCACCACGTCGGCGATCTCCTGGCTCGTCAGCTCGTCGACATCCGAGAGCTGCACGATCAGTCGGCGGCGCTCCGACAGCTGGCGCATGGCGGCGGCGAAACGCTCGCGGATCTCGCGGCGCTCGACTTCGGTGTCCGGCGCAGTCGTGAGGGTGGGCGACGTATCGTCGAGCGGGATGGCGCCGGCGAGCTGCACGCGCCGCTCCCGCACGGCGCGCGACTGCCGCGCGTTCAACCCGCGATTGAGCACGATGCGAAGGAACCACGGCGCGAACGGGCGGCTCGTGTCGAACGACGCGATCTTGTTGAGCGCGGCGAGAAAGGCGTCCTGCACCAGATCCTCCGCGTCCTGCCGGTGACGCATCACCCGAAACGCGACGACGAACGCACGAGCCGCGTGTCGCTTCGCGAGCGCGCCGAACGCCTCGTGATCGCCGCGCTGCACGCGCGTGATGAGCGCCGCCTCGTCCACATCGACGATGACCGCATCGTCGGACTGCGAGTGGTGGCTCTCGAGCGCCGGCCGGATCGACTGGGTGCGATCGAGTCGGGGTGCGGGCATCGCCATCAGACGCGCCTCGCCAATCGTCTTACCGAATAGTTCTGCATCGCCCTACCGCTCGTTGAAGGCCGGCCACAATCGATGTCGCATCTAGATGGACACGCGATCACGATCCCACCCTTACGCGCGGCTCGGCGCTACAGCGATGTGCTTTTCGGTAGCCAGTGCGCGAGCTCCTCGCGCAGCGTGCGCAGCGCCTTCCCCATCTGCGCCTCGACGGTCTTCACGGAGATATTGAGCGTGGTGGCGATTTCGGCGTAGCGCAGGCCGTGCACGCGGGAGAGCTCGAACACCTCGCGGCAGCGCGGCGGGAGGTCGGCGACCGCCTGCCGCACCGCGACATCGAGCTCGGCGGCGACGAGCCGGCGCTCGCCGACGGCCGGCGTGTGCGTTTCGCCGATGGCGTGCCGCTCGTCACGCTTCTCGATGCGGAGGTGTCGCAGGTGGTTGAGCGCGCGGTTGCGTGTGGCGCGCGTGAGGTACGCCCGCGGCGACTCGTCAATGGTGAGCGCCTCGCGGCGCCGCCACAGCTCGAGCATCACGTCCTGCGCGATCTCCTCGGCGACGCTCCGCTCCCGCACGAGGGCCTCCGCCGTGCGCACGAGCGGCGCATACCACTCCCGGAAGATGGCGTCGAACGCCGCCGTGTCGCCGCGGCGCAGGCGCGCGAATGGCTCCAGCTCTCCCGGGGTACTCTCTGCCATGCCGCCTGCGCTCTCCGGCTTGAAGAAGGTGGGATATCTTAACACGGTGGTCGGTGACCGGTGAACACGAACACCGATCAGCGCGTAGGGGTACGACAGCCATCAGGTGTCCCGAACTACATGACCACAGACACGCCCTCATCTCCGCTGCCCGCCGGCGCCCCCGATTGGGAGGCGCTGGCGCGCTACGTCTCGGACGAGAGCCCGGCGGCTGAGGCCGATGCGATCGCGCTCTGGCTGCGCGATCATCCGGACGGCGAGGCGGTGTTGCGCGCGATCGATGGTGCGTGCGCGCTCGCCGGAACGCCGGCCGAGGGTGGCGCGGCGGACATCGACGTCGAGAGTGCGCTCAGGCGCGCGATCGCCGAGCGCGACCGGGCGGCATTGGTAGCGCCCGCACGGACATCGAGCGCGCCTGACATCCGCCCGCTCATCGTCGCGCGGCCGTGGCGCGCGTACGCGTTGCGCGCCGCGGCCGTCGTGATCGTGCTCGGAGCGGCAGCGCTCGCTTGGCAACAGCTCCGCGGCGGCGGCGGCGATGGCACCGGCGCACCGCGGACGGTCGCGACCGCGGCCGGCCAGCGGGCGGAGACCTTCCTCCCCGATAGCAGTCGCGTCGTGCTCGGCCCGGGCAGTACCCTCACCATCGCCGCTCGTTACGGCGAGGCCGACCGCTCGGTCGTGCTGGCCGGCGAGGCGCTGTTCGACGTGCGGCACGACGCGGCGCACCCGTTCGTCGTGCAGGCGGGCGACACCGAGATCCGCGATGTCGGAACGGTTTTCGTCGTGCACAGCGACACCAACGACGTACGCGTCGCGGTCACCGCCGGCGCCGTTCGCTTGCGCATCGCATCCGTCGCGGGCGATACCGGGGTCGTGCTTGGGCCGGGCGATCGCCGCGTGGTCGAGCACGGCCGCGACGCCACCGCCGGCGCGACGACCGTGACGGCGCAGGATACGGCGTGGACGCACGGGCTCCTCGTGTTCCGCGACGCGCCGTTCTCGGAGCTGCGCGCCGAGATGCGGCGCTGGTACGGCATCGACCTCCAGCTTCGCGACACGGCACGCGTACGCGATGGCTTCAACGCCGCGTTCTCGAGCGAGCCGGTGGACGTCGTGCTCAGGGCGATCGAGTTGGCGAACCCGGGCACACGCATCGAGCGCGATGGACGCGTCGCACTCGTTCGTTCGCGCTGAGCGGTTCGCGCGATGAGCCGAGGGGGAGCGCGCGGCATCACGCACGGATGGCGAGCCTCGCTCATTGCCGCGTTGGTTACGCTCACGTCGGAGAGCGCCGCGGCGCAGACCGCCGCCTCGTGCGCCGGCTCGGCGCTCGATGCGAACAGCGCGCCGCGCTGGACGGCGCCGCTCGACCGCACGGTGTCGCTCCACGCGCGCGACATCTCGCTTCGCGAAGCGTTGGACCGCGTCGCTGTCGCTGCGCGCATCCGGCTCTCGTACGTCGCCGAGTTTCTTCCGCTCGACAAGAGCGTCTGCGCGGCGTATCGCGACACGCCCGCGGGGAGCGCCCTCTCGGCGCTGCTGCGCGGCACCGGCGTCGAGCGCGTCGTCATCGGCACGGAGCAGGTCGTGCTCGCGCCGACGCGAAAGATCGGGCGGCCCGACTCGTCCGGCTCGACGAGCCGCGCGCCGGCGATGCTCGATCGTGTCGTCGTCACCGGGAGCGCGACGGAAGCATCGGCGCGCGGCCTGCCGATCGCCCTCGAGGTGCTCGGCGGCCGCCGGATCGGCGAGCACGCAACCACGAGCATCTCGGAGTCGCTCAATGGCGCGGTGCCCGGGCTCTGGGTGTGGGAGCAGTCGCCGACGTCGCTCGTCACGCGTTACGGGAGCGTTCGCGGCGCGAGCTCCTTCGGCCTCACGTATCCCAAGGTGTACGTCGATGGCATCCAGGTGGCGAACCCGCTCCTTCTCACGCAGCTGACCCCGGAATCAGTGGAGCGCGTCGAGATCATTCGCGGGCCGCAGGGCGCGGCGCTCTACGGCGCCGATGCGATCAGCGGCGTCGTCAACATCGTCACGCGGCACGACGGCACCGACAGCGGCTCGCCCGAAGTCACGTTGCGCAGCGGGCTCGGTCTCAGCGGTAGCTCGTTCGTCGGCCGGCCGGCGTTGATGCAGGACCACGCCTTCGTCGCGCGCACAGGCACGGACCTGCAGGCGGCCGATCTCTCCGTCACCGTCGGGACGCTCGGCGCCGTGACGCCGGGCTCGTACAGCCGCGAGATCAACGCGATCGGCGGATTGCGTTTCGTCTGGCCGAGCCTGAGCGTGAGCGGAACGGCGCGATTCCTTCGTCATGCCGCGAGCGAGGGCACGAGCCCGCTGTTGCAGCAAGCACTGCCGCCACGATCGGACTCGATGCCGCGCGGCCTGTCGCTCGACGGGCCGGCGCTGCAATCCGTGACGCAGTACACCGTCGGCGGACGCGCGACGTTCACGCCCGACGAGCGGTGGACGCATTCGGTGCTGGTCGGCGTCGATGGCTATCGACTCTCCGACGTGACGCTCGATGGAACACCGATCCCCTCCGCGGTCGACTCGGCGTTGCGCGCGGCCCGCGGCGGAGCCGACCGCGTGAGCGTGCGGGCCAGCAGCGTCTATCAGATGCCGAGGAGCGCCGCCGTCGCGACGACGCTCACCTTTGCCGCCGAGCATTCGATTCTGCGTGACGAGTCCACGGTGGATGTGCCGCAGGCTCCAGGCAACACGGGGCGCGGCTTCGTCTCCGGCGTGGCGGACGTAGCGTTCCTCAGCAACTCGGGGATCGTCGCGCAGGTGAACAGCGCGATCTATGACCGGTTGTATCTCACCGGCGGACTGCGAGTCGAGCGCAACGACGGCTTCAGCAACGCGATGCGCGTCGCGACGCTCCCGATGCTCGGCGCATCGTTCGTGCACGACGAGGGCGCCGTGACGGTGAAGTTCCGCGCCGCGTTCGGCAAAGGAATTCGCCCGGCACGCACGCCGACGCGCAACATCGCCTGGTACGGCGTCGGTCACTCGCGCATCTCGGCCGATCTCGCGCCGGAAGAACAGACGGGCATCGAAGAGGGCGTCGACCTGTTCCTCGGCCGCGCGGTGGCGCTGCACCTGACGCGATTCGACCAGCTCGCGTCGGGACTGATCCAGCAGGTGCCGGTGACGACGGATTATCCGGACAACGGCGGCGGCATGCAGCCCCAGCTCAGCTACGCGCTGCAGAACGTCGGGGAAATCACGAATCGCGGCTGGGAGGCGGAGGGCGCGGTCAGCACGGGCGCGCTCTCGTTAGGCGCTACGCTGTCGCTCGTCGACAGCCGGGTGCGCCGGCTCGCCAACGGTTACACCGGCGACCTCACGCCGGGCGCGCGGGTACTCGACGTGCCGGCGACGACCATCGGCGCCAACGCAACGTGGAGAGTTCCCGGATGGTCGGCGACGCTCGGTCTCTCGCGCGCGTCGGACTGGGTCGGCTACGACCGCATCGCGCTCGCCGACGCGTTCTCGCGCGCGAACGGCTCGCTGCAGGGCTTTGTCGGCCCGCAGCTGCGGGGCTACTGGCACTCCTACGACGGCGCCACGCACCTGCGCGCATCCGGCTCGCGCGAGGTGCGGCCGGGCGTCTTTTTTACGGTGATCGGCGACAATCTGCTCGACGCGCAGCGGGGCGAGCCGGACAACCTGACCATCGTGCCGGGTCGGACGGTGACCGCTGGGGTGCGACTCAGCTTTTGAGCACGGCCGGACAATCGCCAAGGTGATGCGCGTCAGGGAGTCGCTACGTTTCGGCTCCCTCACGAGGCATATCGGTGAACTGGGCTCATTACGGCACCGCGGTCACCGCGGCGTTTCTCGCGTCACTGGTCGAGTTCGTCGAGGCGCTGACGATCGTGCTCGCCGTCGGCACGACTCGCGGCTGGCGCTCGGCGCTCGTCGGCAGCGCCGCCGGCGCCCTGTTGCTCGCGCTCCTCGTGATCGCGTTCGGACCCGTGCTCCAGCGCGTGCCCATCGCGACGCTGCAGCTCGTTGTCGGCGTGCTCCTCCTCCTGTTCGGGATGCGATGGCTGCGCAAGGCGATCCTGCGCTCGGCCGGCGTGATCGGCCTGCACGACGAGACGGCGATCTTCGCCAAGGAGACCGCGCTGCTCGAGCGCGAGCCGCGCGCGGCGTGGTACGTGGGGCTCGACGGGATCGCCGTGGCCGCATCGTTCAAGGCCGTGGTGTTGGAGGGACTCGAAGTCATCTTCATCGTCATCGCCGTCGGCGCGCGCGGCATGCTCGTGCCGGCGAGCCTCGGTGCCGCGGCGGCCGGCGCGCTCGTGATCGCCGTCGGCGTCGCGCTGCGCCGGCCGCTCGCACGCGTTCCGGAGAACACGCTCAAGTTTGCCGTGGGTGTTCTCCTCTCGGCGTTCGGCGTGTTCTGGATCGGCGAAGGTCTCGGCTGGTCGTGGCCGGGCGAAGACCTCGCGCTCCTCGCGCTCATCCCGGCATTTCTCGCCGTGTCGCTGGCCGCGGTGTCGATCGCCAAGCGCACGACGGCGGCAACGTCGTGAACACGATCGCCGCCGCCGTGCGCGAAGTGTGGGGCCTGTTCGTCGAAGACGGGAGCTTCACCGCCGCTATCCTGCTCTGCATCGCGCTCGCCGTTTCCGTCGTCCCGCGGAGCGCCATTCCCCCATCGTGGCGCGCTCCCCTTCTCTTCATTGCGTTGGCGTTCGTGCTGGTGGAGAATGTGCGGCGAAGCGCGCGAGCAACGAAAACGAATCCCGAAAAGACGAAAGTTCAGGGCCAGAGCTAGGAGTCGAGTTTCGTCCTTTCGCAGTTCGTTTTGTTGGTGTCACTTCGACCAGGGCGGCTTCACCCCATTGGCCCTCGCGTACGCGATCAGCTGCCCCATGTGCTCGTGCAGATCATCGACCACGCCGAGCGACGTCTCGATGATCGTGCGGTCGCCGCCGAAAAGCTTGTGGGTGCCGGTGATCGCGGCGGGATCGAGCGCGCTGATCGACGTCTTCGTGAACGCGAAGCCTTCCTTCAGGTGCTTGAGCACCTCCGGCTTCGACGACATCGCCTCGAATTTCTGGAAGCCCTCCTTGCTGCGCTCGATCACCGGCGATCGTGTGGCGCCGAAGGCCGCCGGCGCGTATGTGTAGTACTCGCTCGCCACGTGCATGAACGCTTCGCCGACCGAGCGCACACCGGGACCGGGGCGCCACGCGTATTTGTCGGCGGGGATCGCCTCGGCGAGCGCCATGAACTTGGCGTTGAGCGAGTCGATGTCGGCCAGAAACTGCTTGCGCACCTCGAGTGCCGCCGCGCGGTCGGGCACGTCCTGCGCTGCAACGAAGCGTGGCAGTATCATGCAGGTGACAGTGATCGTCGCTAGATAGAGAGGCAGGGCACGCACGGCGCGGCGCGGCACGGTGGGCATTGTCGGTCTCCGGTAGAGGATGAGCCTAGACAATGGCGACCGCACGCCCGCGTGGCTGTGGGCGAACTGTGAAAAATGTGTGAGACTCCGCTTGCCTACAATTGAAGGAGAGGCACCGTGACCAGCCATTCGCGCGCGGCGTTGCTCATTATTCTCGCCGCGCCCGCCGCCGCGCCGGCTGGCGGCCTCATGGCGCAGAGCATTGGCGCGGGCGCGCGCGATTCGCTGGTTCCGGCGCCGACGTCTGCGTCGCTCTTTCGACGTGGCGATGCGAACCTACTCGTCGGCGCCTTCGCAATGTCCGCGGCGGTGTCGTTCTACGATGAGCGCATCTCGCACGAGGTGCGGAGCGAAAGGGCGCAGAGCTACGGCGCGCTGCGCGGCACCGCCACGGCCGCCACGGCGATCGGCGGCGCGGGGCCCATCGCGCTCGCGCTCGGCACCTACCTCGCCGGACGACTCACGAGCCGGCCCGCGCTCCAGTCGTTCGGCCGATCGGCCACCGCAGCGGTCGTGACGGCGAGCGCACTCACGCTCTTGTCCAAAGGGATCGCCGGGCGCGAGCGCCCGTCGGCTGGATCCGACGAAGACGTCTTTCATTTTGGACGTGGATTCAGTGGCGGCGCGCGCGGCTCGTTTCCGTCGGGACACACGAGCGCCTCGTTCGCACTCGCCACGGTCGCCGTGATGGAGACGCCGAGCGATCGCCCGCGGTTGCGGGTCGCCGTCGGCGCGATCGCCTTCGGTGCGGCGACCCTGGTCGGCGCCGCTCGCGTATACCAAGGCCAGCATTGGACCAGTGACGTGATCAGCGGCGCTGCGCTGGGGATCGTCTCCGGCCTGATGGCCGAGCGGTACACGCACCGCGCGGCCGCCGTGGCGCTCGATTCGCCGCGCGCCGACCGCTTCACAAATCGCGTGTCGCTCGGCGCGCAGCATCAGGGACTCGGCCTCTCGATCGCGTTCCGGTGAGCGCCGCGATCGCGCGACGTTGGGTCATCGCGCTGGCGCTCGTTCCAGTAGTCGCGCGGGCGCAATCGGCGAGCGCGCCCGGCGATACTGTCGCGGCTCGTCGTTATGACGTCGGGTCCGGCACCGTGTTGCTCTATCGCCGCCCGCGGCTCGGCGACCTCGCCACCGGCGTGCCCGCGACGCTCGCCGGCTCTGCGCGGTCCGCCGTCCGGCTAAAGCGGTGGCCGGTGATTGCTGGTCTGGTCGGGAGCACGGCGATGCTCATCGCGTTCGATCAGCGGATTCTCGACGAGACGCGGCGATTCGCCGATCGCATCGAGCTCTCGCAATCGCATCCATCGATCGACATCAGGGCCGGCCGCTACAAGGTCATTGCGATTCCAACGACGATCAGCTCCGG
>JBDUCS010000186.1:0-7870 GCA_040003335.1 Gemmatimonadaceae bacterium
ACCCGATGGGCGTGCACACCGGCGATTCGATCACGGTCGCGCCGGCGATGACGCTCTCCGACCGCGAGTACCAGGTGATGCGCGACGCGGCGATCGCGATCATCCGCGAGATCGGCGTCGCAGCCGGCGGGTGCAACATCCAATTCGCGGTGAATCCGCGCGACGGCGAGATGCTCGTCGTCGAGATGAACCCGCGCGTCTCACGCTCCTCGGCGCTGGCATCGAAGGCGACGGGATATCCGATTGCCCGCATCGGGACGAAGCTCGCCGTGGGCTATCACCTCGACGAGCTCCCGAACGACATCACGAAGACGACGCCGGCATCGTTCGAGCCGGTGCTCGACTACGTCGTCGTGAAGTGTCCGCGGTTCGCCTTCGAGAAGTTCGCCAACGCCGATCCGCGCCTCACGACGCAGATGAAATCGGTGGGCGAGTCGATGGCGATCGGCCGCACCTTTCGTGAGGCGCTGCAGAAAGGGTTGCGCGCGCTCGAGAGCGGCCGCGCGGGTTGGGACGTGGGCGAAACGCTCGCCGACGATCGCCTCGCGGACGACACGGGAGAGACGCTGCGCGGCGCGCTCCGCCAGCCGACGCCCGAGCGCATCTTCCAGATCAAGCGCGCGCTCGAGCGTGGCATGAGCGTTGGGGAGCTCAATGAGCTGACGGCGATCGACCCGTGGTTCCTGTCGCAGATGCAGACGCTGGTCGCGGCCGAGCGCGCGTACGCGACCGCCGCGACCGCCGCCGCGAGCACCGCGGCCGCCGCCGAACGCGAGCTGCGCCATATGAAACGCCTCGGCTTCTCCGACCGGCAGCTCTCTCGCCTGCGCGGCGAAAGTGAATCGGCCGTGCGGCAGCGGCGGAGGGCGCTCGGTGTGCGGCCGGCGTACAAGATGGTCGACACGTGCGCCGGCGAATTTCCGTCGGCGACGCCGTACCTCTACAGCAGCTACGACGAAGAGGACGAAGCACCGCGCAGCGGGCGCAAGTCGGTGATCATCCTGGGCAGCGGACCGAACCGCATCGGGCAGGGCGTCGAGTTCGACTACTGCTGCGTGCGTGCGGTGCTGGCGCTGCGCGAGCAGGGCTACGAGACGATCATGGTCAACTCGAATCCGGAGACCGTCTCGACCGACTTCGACATCTCGGACAAGCTGTACTTCGAGCCGCTGACGCTGGAGGATGTGCTCGAGATCGTGGAGCGCGAGCAGCCGCTGGGCGTGATCGTGCAGCTCGGCGGGCAAACACCGCTCAAGCTGACGCGCCCGCTCGAGGCGGCTGGCGTAACGATCCTCGGCACCTCGCCGGATATGATCGACGCCGCCGAAGACCGGCGGCGCTTCGAGGTGATCGCGCGCGAGCTCGGTATCGCCCAGCCGCCGAACGGCACCGTGACGAGCGCCGACGAGGCGGTCGCCGTCGCGCTCCGCGTCGGCTATCCGGTGCTCGTGCGGCCGTCATACGTCCTGGGCGGGCGCGCGATGCAGATCGTGTACGATGAGGCGCAGCTGCGGGACTATTTCGTGCGCGCCGTCCGCGTGTCCGAGGACCGGCCCGTGCTGATCGATCGCTTTCTCGAGGATGCGTACGAAGTCGACGTCGACGCCGTCTCCGACGGCGAGCGTGTCGTCATCGGCGGCATCATGCAACACATCGAGGATGCGGGCATCCACTCCGGCGATTCGGCCTGCGTCCTCCCGCCATATATTGTCCGCGAGGAGGATCTGGCGACGATGCGCCGCCACACCGTCTCGTTCGCCACGGCCCTCGGCGTCGTCGGGCTCATCAATGTGCAGTACGCGGTGAAGGACGGCGTGGTCTATGTGCTCGAGGTGAATCCACGCGCCAGCCGCACGATCCCGTTCGTGTCGAAGACGATCGGCGTGTCGCTCGCCTCCGTCGCCGCGCGCGCGATGCTCGGTGAGTCGCTCGAGGCCATCGGCTTCACCGCCGAGCTCACGCCGCCGTTCGTCGCCGTGAAGGAAGCGGTCTTCCCGTTCAACAAGTTCCGCGAAGCCGACCCGATCCTGGGTCCGGAGATGCGGTCGACGGGCGAAGTGATGGGCATCGCCGACTCGTTCGGGATGGCGTTCGCGAAGGCCGAGCTCGCCGCCGATAACGGGCTTCCACTCAAGGGAACGATTCTCGTCACGGTCAACGAGCGCGACAAAGCGGTCGTGGCGCCGATCGTGCGGCGCTTTTTCGAGATGGGATTCACGATTCTCGCAACGACCGGCACGGCGAAGTTCCTCCGCGCGCGCGGCATTCCGGTCGAGCGCGTGTTCAAGGTGCACGAGGGGCGGCCGCACTGCATCGACCTCATCGTCAACGGCACGGTGCAGCTCCTGATCAACACGCCGCTCGGCAAGCACTCACAGACCGACGACTATTCGATGCGGCAAGCCGCGGTTGCGCACCGCATTCCTTACACGACGACGATGTCCGCCGCGAGCGCCGCGTGCGACGCAATACTGGCGCTGACCTTTCGCGCGCCGACGGTCTGCTCGCTGCAGGAGTGGCACGCGATCGCGCGCGCGGCGGTGCTCGCCGACGCCGCGGATGCCGCCGGCGCCGCGGCGCGCATGCCCGGCGCGGCGCGTTGACTTCACTTGCCGCGCGCTGACAACTTTCCAACTTGCCGGCGTCGGCTCTCCACACTCTGGCCAATCGCTACGATGCCTGTTCCGTTGCTCGACCTGCGTGCCCAGCACGCCATCATCAAGGACGAAGTCGCGACCGCAATCACGCGACTGGTCGACGATCAGCTCTTCATCCTTGGCGAGCCGGTGGAGCGGCTCGAGCGCGATGTGGCGGCGCTCTCCAACGCACGCTTCGCCATCGGGTGCGCCAGCGGCACTGACGCGCTACTGCTGGCCTTCCGCGCGCTCGACATCGGCCGCGGCGATGAGGTGGTGACGACGCCGTTCACCTTCTTCGCCACGGCTGGCACGATCCACAACGTCGGCGCGACGCCGGTGTTCGCCGACATCGTGCCCGATACGTTCAGCCTCGACGTCGCGGCGGCCGCCGCCGCGGTGACGTCGCGCACGAAGGCGGTCGTGCCCGTCGACCTCTTCGGCCAGATGGCGCCGATCGAGGCGTACACGGCAGCGATGCCGGGGATGCCGATGATCGAGGACGCGGCACAAACGATCGGCGCCCGCCGCCAGATCGACGGGGCATGGACGGTCGCCGGTGAGCGGGCGACGATCGGGACGCTGAGCTTTTTCCCGTCGAAGAACCTCGGCGGATACGGCGACGGCGGGATGATGTTGACGCAGGATGAGGCGCTGGCGACTCGCCTCAAGCGCCTTCGCGTGCACGGCGGCGCGAAGCAATATTTCCACGATGAGGTGGGCTACAACAGCCGGTTGGACGCGCTCCAGGCGGCCATTCTCGTTGCCAAGCTGCCCCATCTCGCGTCGTGGAGTGAGAAGCGTCGCCAACACGCCCGCTACTACGACGCGGCGTTCGCCGACGTGCCCGAGATTCGCACGCCGACGATCGACCCGCTGAACGAGTCGATCTACAACCAGTACACCATCCGCGCCGACCGGCGGGATCGACTGCAGGCGCACTTGAAGGAGCAGGAGATCGGCAGCGCGGTCTACTACCCGTTGCCGCTCCATCTGCAACCGTGCTTCAGCTATCTCGGCTACAAGGTGGGGAGCATGCCCGAGTCGGAGCGGGCGGCGAGCGAAGTGCTCTCGCTCCCGGTCTACCCGGAACTGACGCGGTCGATGCAAGACGAAGTGATCGGTGCCGTTCGCGGATTCTATGGACACCGCTAAGCCAGTTGCCCGGCGGGAATTATCTGAGGTTCACCCGGCGCGGTTATTGCTTTCTTCGACGCAAGCTGCGCCGCTCTTTCGCCCTCACCTGTGAGTCGGTCGCCCGTGGTCTCGTTGCTCTTTCGATACCGGACGATTCTCCTCGTCGCGGTTCATCTCGCGTTGATCGTCGTCAGTTACTCGCTCGCGTTCTCATTGCGCTTCGAGTGGCTGATCCCCGCCGCGTACCTGTCCGCCTTCTTCGCGACGCTGCCGCTCCTGGTGGGGTTGCGGCTGATCGCGTTCGCCTACTTCCGCTTGTATCGCGGATGGTGGCGGTACGTCGGCATGCGCGACCTGTTCGACCTGTTGAAGGCCGTCGCCTGCAGCACGCTGCTCTTTGCCGCCGTGCTCGTGTTCGCCGGACGCGCGCAGGGATTTCCGCGCTCGGTGTTGATCATCGATCCGCTGATCACGGTCGCCCTTATCGGCGGCTCGCGCTTCGCCTTGCGCGCCATGCGCGAGCGCCGTCGTCCGAGCACCGCGCCCCATCTCCGCCGCCTGCTGATCGTGGGCGCCGGCGACGCCGGGGAGCTGCTGCTGCGCGAGGTGCAGAACAACCCGCGCCTCGGGTACGTCCCCGTTGGCTTCGTCGACGACAATCCGCGCAAGACTGGTTTCCGGATTCACGGTGTCGAGGTGCTTGGCACGAGCGGCGAGCTGAAGACGATTCTCGAAGCGCACCCCGCCGACGAGATCATCATCGCTATCCCCTCCGCGTCACGTGCCGAGGTCCAGGCGATCGTCGACCGGAGCATCGCCAGCAAGCTGCCGTTCAAGATCCTCCCGGCGATCGCCGCGCTCTCGGGGCAGGTACACATGAGCGAGGTGCGCGCCGTGCGCGTCGAGGACCTGCTCGGCCGCGACCCGGTGGACCTCGACAGCACGCGCATCCGCGCCGACATCACCGGGCGGCGCGTGTTGATCACGGGCGCCGGCGGCTCGATCGGCTCCGAGCTCGTGCGCCAGGTCGCGACGTTTCGACCGGCAGTGATCGTCCTCGTGGACCGGGGCGAGAGCGCGCTCTTCTCGATCGAGCAAGAGATGAAGCGCAAGGCCCCCGAGGTCGGCCTCTGTCCGAGCATCTGTGACATCGCCGACCGGCGCGATCTCGCACGCGTGTTCAAGGACCACCGGCCCGACGTCGTCTACCACGCCGCCGCGTACAAGCACGTGCCGATGATGGAAGCCCATCTCGCGCACGCCGTGCAGAACAACGTGTTCGGCACTCGCAACGTGCTCGAGCTCGCGGCCGATTGCGGCGCGAAGTTCGTCCTGATCTCGAGCGACAAGGCCGTCTCGCCGAGCAACGTCATGGGCGCGACGAAACGGCTTGCCGAGAAGCTCGCGCTGTCCGTCAACGCGCGCGGCAAGAGTCACTTCGTGGCCGTGCGCTTCGGCAACGTGCTCGGCTCCAACGGTTCCGTCGTGCCGCTGTTCGCCGAGCAGATCGCCGACGGGGGGCCCGTCACCGTCACCCATCCCGAGGCGACGCGCTACTTCATGACGATTCCCGAGGCGGTGCAGTTGGTATTGCAGGCCTCCGTGCTCGAGGAAGCGCGCGACAAGATCGTCATGCTCGAGATGGGATTGCCCGTAAAGATCGTCGATCTGGCGCGCAATCTCATTCGGCTCTCCGGCTTCGAGCCCGATGTCGACATTCCAATCATCTTCACCGGTCTCCGGCCCGGCGAGAAGCTGCACGAGCAGCTGACGTCGGATACCGAGGAGACGCTCCCGACGCGCTTCGAGAAAATCCGGATTGTGAAGACGGAGGCGCCGCCGCCGCTCGACGGCGCGCTCGAAGCACTGCACGACGCGGTGCAGGCCCGCGACGAGCGCCTCGTGCTGCGCCGCCTCCAGGAGCTCGTGCCGGAATTCGTGCCCCAGGCGTCGTTGCTCGCGGGCCTCCGCGATCGGATGCCGACGGCCGACGCGCGCGTTAGGAGCCGGTCGGCCGGGTGATAACGCCGCGCTCGATCGTCGCCGCGGTGCTCGCGGCCGCCGCGGCCGCGTCAGCCCTCGCGGCGCAGCATCCGCTCATCACGCTGCCGCTCGCCGACCCCGCGTACGCGCAGCTCGAAGGGCTCGCCCGCAGCGGGTGCGGCGCGGCGCGGGTCTCGCCGTATCGCCCGTACCTCGTTCACACCGTTCGCGTCGCGCTCGGCGAGGCGAAAAGCGAATCGGCGTGTCGCGGTGTGCTCCTCGATGCGCTCGTCGCGCGATTCGGTGCAGGCAACTCGAGCTTCGCGGACAGCGCGTTCACGTCGGGCGCGCTCGGCGCCGGTGGCGAGCTCGGGCTGCGCGCGACGGCCCTCGGCAACGGCGAGTTTCGCCCACTCTGGCGCGACGTGCGGGCGAGCGCCGACGGCAGTCCATCGGTGGTCGGTATCGCGCGCGGCCGGGTCACGTGGAGCGGCGGGCAACACCTCGTCGCCGTCAGCCAGCTCTACGCACAGAGCGACATGCGCAACGATCCCCTCGTGCGCGCGCGAACGTTCCGGACCACCAAAGGCGTGCTCGATTTCGACGAGGCCTATCTCGCCGGACGGACCGGTCCGTTCGTGCTCTCTGTCGGGCGGTCGCGCGACGCGTGGCTCGGCAACGGCGAAGAGTCGCTCGTCCTCGCGGCCCACGGACCGCCGATGGATCGCGTCGCCGCCTCGGCGCGGTGGGACAAATGGGAGATACGCGCGCTGTTCGGCTCGATCGACGATGTCGTTCTCGATTCGGTCGGCGACGCCCTCGCGCCCGGCGTTGGGACGCAGCGCGTGCACCGAATGCTGGCCGCGCACGCCATCACGTATCGCCCCTCGTCCGTCTGGGAGTTCACGCTCGGCGAGACGGCGGTGATCGGGCGTCGTGGCAGCGGAATCGATCTCGCGTTCGCCAACCCGGCGATGCTGTACATAATGACCGAGCACGATACGAGCCGCACGGGGCCCGGCGCCGATGACGACAACCTCACGGCGTTTGGAGCCGTGCGCCTGCACCTCGGCCGCACTGCGCTCACCGGCGAATTGCTGGTCGACGACATTCAGATCGACGCGAAGGACCGCGCCGTGACGCAGGACCAGCTCGGCTGGCACTTGGCCGGGAGCTACGCGCTGCCGCTCGCGGCACCGGCGGCGCTCGTCGTCGACTATGAAAGGCTCGGCAGTTATACGTATCTTCGTCGCTACTATTCGCTCGTCTACCAACAGTACGGCCAGCCGCTTGGCTCCGAGCTCGGACCCGACGCCGAACGCGTGCGCGGTGGCGCGGAGCTGTGGCCGAGTGATCGGCTTCGTCTGGCGGGTGGTGTGACGCTCTGGCGGCGCGGCGCCCAGCGTATTGATGAACGGCCCGGCGTCACCGCTGTTGGCATGGGAGGGCAGAGCTTTCCGTCGCAGAGCGTGGATCGGCCGTACGTGCAGCGCACATGGATGGGCGACCTTTCCGGCGAGTGGCTCGACGCGATCATCCCGATCACCGTGCGCGCCGAGCTGGCGCACGTCGACAATGTCAACAACGTACCCGGCGCGCGCGGGACGTACCTCAGGATCCATTTTGCGGGCTCGTATCGTTTTCGGTACCCGTAGTCTCGCGATCGGCGCCGCCGCGCTCCTCGCCTTCACTGCCGCCGCCGCGCGCGGCGCACGGGCGCAGGATACGTCGGCGCGCGCTCTGCCGACGGAGCGCAACGTAGGGCCGATCCGGCCCGGCGACGTCATTCGCATCGCCGTCTACAAGGAAAAGGAGATGACCGGCGACTTCTCCGTAGATGCGCGCGGCATTCTGCAAATTCCTGGGCTCGGTGATATTCCGGTGGGCGGATTGAATCCCGTCGAGATCAAGACGCGATTGAAGGATGAGCTGTCGCGGCGCGGCGTGGCGGAGCCGGAGTTGTCGGTGCAGCCGCTGATTCGCGTGTCGGTGCTCGGTGAGGTGAAGGCGCCCGGCGTGCATCCGGTCGATCCCGGAACGACGTTGCTGCAGCTGCTGACGCTCGTCGGTGGAACGACGGAGAAAGCCGACTTGAAAAAGGCGCACGTGTTGCG
>JBDUCS010000010.1:0-25770 GCA_040003335.1 Gemmatimonadaceae bacterium
CCGCGTCGCTCGTCTTTGACCCATAGGGTTTGATCCTTCCGCTGCCGCACGCGCGCAGCAACCGCTCTTCGTCTTCAGCCGTACAGTCGCATGCGCCGTATCTCGCTCGTTTTGGCTCTCGCCCTCGCTGTTCCGGCGTCTGCGCTCGCGCAGGCGGCACGTCTTCCCTGGACCGCCGGCGACAAGCCGCCTTCCGTCGCCGGCGTGAAGCTCGGCGATGCCCTCGCCGCGGTGATTCACTCGTTGGGCGAGCCCGAAGCGGTGGACACCTTGAGCCCCGGGAACTACTCCCTCGCCTGGCTCAAGCGTGGCGTCTCCGCGGTCGTCGCCGAGCGAGACGGCGTCACGATCGTCAACGCGACCAAGCGCGCCGCCGCCGAGCTCGGCGGCGTCCGCGTCGGTGACACGCGGGCCAGCGTCCAAGCCAAGCTCGGCACGCCGGCCAAAGAACAGGGCCCGTCGTGGCTTTACGAGGTCGGTGCTTGGACCGTCGTCGTCCAGTTCCACGCACAAAACGATGCCGTGGTGCGGATAGGAGTCGGAAGGAGCTAGGCCGGGCAGCAGAGACGCCGGTTGCGAAACCCGGGGCCGCTGGCTACCGTACGTCCGTGACGGATATATCATCCACGGACATAGCGGGAGGTCAGCGGTGCAGTCATCCAACGGGGCGCTCACGCCGGCGGTGTTTCACATCCTCCTCGCGCTGGCCGACGGCGAGCGGCACGGGTACGCGATTGCGCAGGAGACGGAGCGCGTCAGCGACGGTGGTGTACGGCTCGGCCCAGGCACGTTGTACGGTTCGATCCAACGGCTGCTGCGCGATGGGCTGATCGAGGAATCGACGCGTGTCCGGCGCGCGGCCGATGACGAGCGCCGCCGGTACTACAAGCTGACCGCCGCCGGACGTCGCGTGCTCGAGCACGAGACGGCCCGCATGTCGGCGCTGGTGACTGCCGCGCGCGCCAAGCGCGTACTCCGCCGCGCCAATCCGGCGTGACCCGCTCGCGCCACCGGTCGCGCGCCGAGCGCATCTATGGCGCGCTACTCGTCGTCTACCCCGCCGCGTTTCGGGCGGCGCACGGCGAGGAGATGGCGCGTCTCGCCGGCGAGCTCGACGCCGATCGACTTCGCCGAGGCGAGAGCGCCGCGCGCTTCTGGCTGCGGCTCTTGGCGGACCTCGCCGGCACTGCGATTTCCGCGCGCGCCGCCGCCGCCCGCGCGGCCGCGCACCGCTACTCGGACCCTTCCGCGCACCTCGACTACGCTGGAGACGGAGACGTGATGGACACGCTACTGCAAGACATTCGCTACGCCGTGCGCACGCTGCGCGCGCGACCCGCCGTCACCTTCGTCGCCGTGCTGACGCTCGCGCTCGGCATCGGTGCGAACACCGCGATCTACAGCGTCGTGAACGCGGTGCTCTTTCGGCCGTTGCCGTATCCGGCGGCGGACCGGCTGGCGATGATCTTTACATCGACGACGTCGTCGAAGCAGGGGCCCGTCGACTATCCGACCTTCCTCGACTGGCGTGACCGCAGCCGGTCGCTCGAGGGACTCGCGATCGCGCGGCCGATCAGCGTGAACCTCACCGGCACCGATGCGCCCGACCGCCTGGTCGGCAACTTTGTCAGCGCGAGTTTCTTTCCGCTGTTCGGCGCGCACGCCGCGCTCGGCCGGTTGTTCACGGACGCCGAGACGACGGTGGCCGGCGCACAGCCAGTCGCGGTGCTGAGCTACGAGGTCTGGAAAACGCGCTTCGGCGGCGAGCGCTCGGTGCTCGGGCGCACGATCGTTCTCAACGCAAAGCCAATGACGGTGATCGGGGTCGCCGAAGCGAAGTTTCAAGCGCCGTTCGGCTCGGCGGAGGTGTATCTCCCGGTGCCGCTCTACAACAGAAGTGGTCTTGAGCGGGGCAATGGGAGCATGTTCGCCTTCGGGCGGCTCAAGCCGGGCGTGACCGTCGACGCCGCGCGCATCGAGATGCGCGCGCTGGCGAAACAGAGTGAGCAGGAGTATCCGAAGACGAACGCCGGCGTGGGCGCCGACCTGATGCCGCTGCACGAGCAGCTGGTTGGCCAGATCAAGCCCGCGCTCGTGACGTTGCTGGCCGCGGTGGGCGTGGTGCTCGTGATCGCGTGCTTCAACGTGGCGAACTTGCAGCTGGCGCGCGCCGCGGCGCGCCGCACGGAGATGTCGGTGCGCGCGGCGCTCGGTGCCTCACGCCGCCGGCTCGTGCGGCAACTCCTGACCGAGAGCGTGATGATCTCGGTGGTGGGCGGCGCGCTCGGACTCGTCATCGCCACGCTGTCGATGAAAATCTTGACGGCGGCCATCCCATCAAACGTGCAGCTGTTCGCGCCGCTGGCGATCGACGGGCGCGTGCTGACGTTCGCGTTCGTGATCACCGTCGCGACGGGCCTCCTGTTCGGTCTCGCACCGGCGGTGCAATCGTCGCGCACGAATCTCCACGATGTGCTTCGCGTCCGCGGCGCGCGCGGCGGTTCACTGTTCGGCCGGGTGGCGCTGCGCGATGTGTTCGTCGTTGCGCAGATCGCCCTGTCGATGGTGCTGCTGGTGAGCGCGGGACTGCTCGCGCGAAGTCTGATCTCGCTGCAACACGTGCGGCCCGGCTTCGACCCGGAGAACGTGCTGACGATGGAGTTCCGGCTTCCGCCGGCGAAGTACTCGACGCCGCAGCAGATCTCGGACTTCATGCAGCACGCGCTTGCCGAGATGCGGCGCGTACCCGGCGTGACGAGCGTATCCATGGTCCGCGCCGTCCCGTTCAGCGGGAACTTCGGCGCCACGCCGTACGAGGTTGAGGGCCGTCCGGCGCTTCGGCCCGCCGACGCGCCGAGCACACAAGTAAACGCGGCGGCCGACGGCTATTTCACGACGATGCGCATTCCGCTTGTCGCCGGCCGCGACTTCGATTCGCGCGACGCCCGCGATGGCACACCGGTGGTGATCGTCAACCAGACGCTGGCGGGGAAGGAGTGGCCCACCTCGTCGCCGCTCGGCGGCCGCGTGCGCGCGGTGGGTGACTCGGTGTGGCGCACGGTGGTCGGCGTGGTGGGCGACGTGAAGCACGGCTCGGTGGCCGACACGCCGGAGCCGCAGATCTACACGGCGTACGCGCAGGATGTGTCGACGTTCAGCACCGTCGCCGCGCGCGTGTCGCACGACGCGCTCACGTTCGGGCCGGCGCTCCGCGCGGCGATCTGGTCGGTGGACCGCGACCAGCCGGTCTGGAAGATCCGCACCATCGAGTTTCTGATGGAGCGCAACCTCGGCCAGTCGCGATTCACCGTGAAGCTCGTGGCGGCGTTTGCGGTGCTCGCGCTGGTGCTTGCCGGCGTCGGGATCTACGGCGTGATGTCGTACGCCGTGTCGCAACGAACGCAGGAGGTCGGGATCCGCATGGCGCTCGGCGCGCGCGGCATCGAGGTCGTCAGGATGATCGTCGGCCGGGGGATCATGCTGGCGCTCGTTGCCGTGGCGCTCGGCGTCGTGACGGCACTCGCGGCGACGCGCGTCCTCTCGGCGCAGCTGTTCGGCGTGAGCCACAGCGATCCGCTCACCTTCGGAACCGTCGCGGTGATTCTCGCGTCCGTGGCGGCGATCGCCGCCTACGTCCCGGCTCGCCGCGCGGCTCGCGTCGATCCGATGGTGGCGCTACGGCATGAGTGAGCTAGGGGTTTGGGACTTGGGGCTACGGACTCGCTCCGCTTTCCCGGTCTAATCCGCCCCGGGGCCCAAATCCCTGACCCCTCCCTTTTTCTCCCGCCATCGGCCTAAGTTGCCCGATCTCCACAATCGAGCTCCAGCCGTGAGGCTTCGTGTTTTCAGTGGCGCGCTCCTGGCGCTGTGCGGGTCCGCGAGCGGTATGCGCGCGCAGAAGGTCGTAGCGGAGACGGTCAAGCCGGGCGTCGTGCACGGCATCGTGTACGACAGCATCGCCGACCGCCCGCTGCGCGGCGTGGTGGTGCAAGTGGTGGCGATGCCTCCGGCGCGCGACGCGTACAACGCGACGACGGACTCCTCGGGCGCGTTCCGCATCACCAACATGAAGCCGGGTACCTACGCCGCCGGCTTCTTCGCGCCGGTGCTCGACTCGCTAGGCATCGAGGCGGCGCTGATGCCGGTCGCCGTCACGCCGGGCGGCGACGCTCGCGTGTCGCTCGGCACGCCGTCGATCATTCGCGTGATCGCTACCGTGTGTGGACCACCGCGCCCTGGGGACGACGGTACCGGGCTGGTGCTGGGACACGTGCGCGACGCGGAGAGCGGCGAACCAGTGGCGGGCGGCACCGTCGTCGTGATCTGGAACGAGTTCTACATCGACAAGACAGGATTCCACCGCAACCGCAGGCAGCAGCCGGTGAAGACCGACGAGCGCGGCTGGTACGCCATCTGTCGTCTCACCGCCGACAGCACCTATTCGGCGCGCGCCGAGCGCGGGCATGATGCGACGGGATTCATCGAGGTGACCGTGCCGGCACGCGGGATTGCGACGCTCGACTTCGCGGTCTCGGCCGACACGGCACCGACGCCGGCGTCGGCCGACAGCACGCTCGACCCGGCGGCGGCGAAGGCGCTGCACCGCGGTGTGGCCCGCATCACGGGGACGGTGACAACGCGCGACGGGCGCCCGGTTGCCGGCGCGCAGGTCGCCGTCGAAGGTGCCGCGCCGACGGCGACCACGTCGGAGACGGGCGCCTTCTCGCTCGCCGGTCTTCCGTCGGGAACGCAGAGCCTCGAGGTGCGGGCGATCAACTTCTCGCCGAAGCACGTGCGGGTGTCGCTGTCGCGCAACGAGCCCAAGCGCGTGGCGGTCGTGATGGAGAGCCACATCGCGCGCCTCGATCGCGTGACGGTGTACGGCAAGACGACGAGCAAGTCGCGCGACATCGACGCGTTCCTCCAACGCACGCGCTCGGGCGCGGGCCACTACCTGACGCGCGAACAGCTCGACAGCCGGCCGTCGTACAGCATGTGCGACCTGTTGCGCACCGTCGGCGGGATCAACGTGCAGTCGACGGGCGGCTTCGGCTGCTCGGTGACGGCGCGTGGGACGGGCTTCCAGTCCTGCTCGCCGGCGACGTTCCTGGATGGAACGCGGTTGATGGAGGGCGGCGGCGATCTCGACTCGTGGATTCGGCCGCAGCAAGTGGCCGGGCTCGAGGTATACTCCAGCGCGTCGTCCGTGCCGGCGCAGTTCACGAGCACGTCGGGCAATTGCGGCGCGATCGTCGTCTGGACGCGGCGGTGATCCGCGCCATTAGTATCTATGTGGTACTAATCTCCTTCCCAGGCGACCCAGGCGCCGGCCCGGCCTAAAAACCGGGCCGGTTCGACGCTCAGGGGGCGAGCGCCCTGACGCCTGCCGCGCGCACGATCACATCGCCCTCGAGCGTATCGCCGGGAAATCCGAAGGCGAAGGTCAGCTGCACCACCTGCCGCACCGGCTTGCCGTCGAGCACCGCGGGGAAGAAACGGGTGCGGCCGAGCACGTCGCGAATCGCGTCGATGAAGGCGCGATCGTCCTTGGAGATCGCCTGAAACGTGCTCGTCTCCGGCACGCCCTTGTCATCGACGACGAACATCGTCGTCACGGTGCCCCGAAAATTCTTCTCTCGCATCTCACCCGGATATCGCGGGAGTGGATTCTTCGGTTTCAGTACGGCGCGCGTCGTCACGTCGTGCACAAAGTAGCGATCGCGAAATTGCGCCGCGATCGCGGGCACGAAAAACTCGCGCTCCTCGAACGCTCCGTCGGCGACGGTGATGACGGGGCTCAAAAACGATTCGCCACCGGACGCGAACAGGAGCACGCGGTACCCGCCGGCCCGCGGCGCGTCGAGGTAGAAGACGCCGTCGCCGGCGGCTTGCGCGCGGCCGACGATGTGCGCGCTGTCGTCCACGAGCGCAACGGTCACGAATCCGATCGGCGTCCGCGTCGCGTAGTCGCGCACCCGCCCGGCGACCGTCTGCGCGTGCGCGGACGAGCCCCACAAAACGAAGCACGAAAAGACGACAACTCGGCGCTGAGCACATGCGCCAACGTTTCGTCTTTTCGCGTTCCGTTTTTGCATCACGGACGTTTCTCAAACATCGCGTTCAGCTCCGTGTGCTTCGTCGACAGTGGAATCGGCCGCCCGTCGATGAACAGGTACTTCGTATCCGTCTTCGCCTCGAGCAGGTCGCCCGTCGTCACGACGATGTTGGCCATCTTGCCCACTTCGATCGAGCCGAGCTTGTCGGCGACACCGAACAGCTGCGCCGGATAGAGGGTGACGGCCCGGAGCGCCTCGTCCTTCGACAGCCCGTATGCCGCCGCCATGCCGGCGACGTACGGCAAGTTGCGCGAATCGGCGCTGTTCTCGCCCGCGGAGATCGCGAACTTGACGCCGGCCTGCGACAGCTTCGCGGGGATCGAGTAGTTCTGATCGTACGGATCGTCCTCGCGCGCCGGGAGGTCGAGCACGCTCGTGACGAGCACCGGAACGTTGTGCTGCTTGAGGTACGGCGCGACGGCAACCGCGTCGCGGCCGCCGACGATGATCGGTTTCACGTGCACCTCTTCGGCGAACGCCACCGCGGCGCGGATGTCGCTCGCCGCGTCCGCGGGGAACATCACCGGCATCTCGCCGCGCAGCGCGGGGAGAAGCGCGGCGAGCACGACATCGTGCGCCGGACGCGGAAGCGTCTTGTCCTTGCCGTACGCGTCGAGTGCTTTCCCGTACGCTTCGGCGTCGTGGAGCATCTGCTTCAGCGAATCGACCTGGCGCTGGCGCGTGCGGTTCGCGTCGGCCGTGCTGCCGCCTTGCTGCTGGGCGAGGAAGGCGGCGAAGCCGCGGCCGCCGAAGCCGGAGCGCGGCAGCTCGATCACGAGGGCGAGCTTCGGGTTGATCGCCATCTGCGGCGGCGTGTCGCCGGCGAGATTGATCAGCGCCGCCTGTCCCGAGAGAATGCCGCCGGTGGGACGCGACACGACGGTGGTAATGCCGACGACGCGCGTGACGCCGACGTGCGCGCTGTGCGGGTTGATACCGTAGAACGCTTGCACGTTCGGGTTGAAGCTCCCTGTCTCGTTCACGTCGACGGTCGCGTTCGCGCCCTGCGGAATCTCGTTGAGGCCGAGCGTCGTGCCGCCGTCGATCATCCCCGGGTAGACGACGAGGCCCGTGGCGTCGATCACCTGCGCGCCGGCGGGGACGGCGACGGTCGCGCCGACGGCGGTAATCTTGCCAGCGCTGATGATGACGGTGCCGTTCGGAATGTCCGGGCCGGCCGCGGTGACCACGCGCCCGTGCGTGATCGCGAACGTCCCCTGCGCGCCGGGACGCGGGTTGAACGTGCCGAGCTGGGCGTGGAGCGGGAGCGAGACCGCGAGCGAGACCGCGACCGACGCGGCCGTCGAGGCGAGTACCATCGCGCCGCGCATTCTGTATGTGCTCACCGGTCGTCCTCGTTCGGGATCTGGGTACGCGTCGCGCGCACCGGACGCTCGGCCTGCTCGAGGTCCGCGCGCTCCTTGGCCATCGCCTGCCGCTTCTCGAGATCCTTCTTCTTGTCGAAGAAGATGTCGCCGTCGATGAACGTGGTCTCGGCGCTCGAGTAGACGCTGAGCGGGTCGCCGCTCCAGATCACGACGTCGGCATCCTTGCCGACCTCGATCGAGCCGACCTTGTCTTGCACGCCGAGCTGCAGCGCGCCGTTGTAAGTGATGGTCTTGAGCGCTTCATCTTCGGTGAGTCCGCCGTACCGGATCAACTTCGCCGCGTCGATGTTGAGCCGGCGCGCGCGCTCGTCGGAGTCGGAGTTGATGGTCGCCACCACGCCGTGGCGCATGAGGATCGCGACGTTGTACGGGATCGCGTCGTACGCCTCGATCTTGTACGACCAATCGTCGGCGAACGACGAGAGTCCGGTGCCGGCCTGCGCGATCTCCGACGCGATCTTGTAGCCGTCGAGCCCGTGCTGGAGCGTCTTCACCGTGAAGCCGAACTCCTTCGCCAGGTTGAGCAGCATCAGCATCTCGTCCGATCGGTACGAATGCGCGTGCACGAGACGCTTCCCCTCGAGCACTTCCACGAGCGGCTCGAGCTCGAGATCGCGACGCGGCGCGACGAGTCCCTTCTCGCCCTTGGCCACCTTCGCCTTGTAGTCGTCCCATCCCGCCTTGTAGTCGCGCGCGCGGGTGAACGCATCGCGCAGCACTTCTTCCTGTCCCATGCGGCTCGTCGGATAGCGTCGCGCGGGAGCCGGCTGTCCGGGGATCGCGACGGTGGCGCGGTTCTTCTGCGTCACGTTCTCCCCGAGGGCGAACTTGATGCCCGGCGGCGCGCCGGGAAACATCATCTCGGCGACGGGCCGGCCGTACTTGAGCTTCACCGTCGCGTTCTGTCCGCCGATGGTGTTCGCCGAGCCGTGGAGGATGTTCACCGTCGTCACACCGCCGGCGAGCTCGCGGTAGATGCTGATCGCCGTCGGGTTGAGCACGTCGGTGATGCGCACCATCGACGTCACGGAGAGCGACCCTTCGTTGATGGCGTCGGACATCGAGTGCGAGTGGGGATCGATGATGCCGGGCATGAGGAACTTGCCGGTGGCGTCGATCACCTGCGCGCCGGCGGGCGCGGCGAGGTTCTTTCCGATCTGCGCGATCTTGCCGTTCTGCAGCAGCACGTCCGTATTCTCGAGTCGCCCCTTGGTGACGGTGAGCACGGTCGCGTTCTTGATCAGCGTCGCCGCGGCGGTGGCGCGCCCAGCGGCGGCGCGCGGCGCTTGCTGCGCGCCGAGCGTGGCGGCCGAGAGCGCGACCGCGGCGAGGAGCAGTCTCTTCATTGAAGTCTCCATGAGAGGCAACCGTCTCATTGCGGCGGCGGGCGGCGGCGTCCGCCCTGCGGGGGCGCATCGCCGCCGGCGGGTCGCGTGCCGACGAACGTTCCCTGCGGATGACCGACGATCTGCACCGTGCCGCGCATCGAATTGCCGGTGATGGTGCCGGCGAACGTCGCTTCCTCGGAGCTCGACTGCATCGTGACCGTCGTCGTGAAGCGCATCTCGCCGGCCGCCGTCACCGAGCCGCCGGAGATCTGCGCGCTGCCGAGCGCGCCCTGCAACGTGCCGCGCAGCCGATCGCTCTCCTGCTGCAGCGACACCGTCACCGGCTTCTCGCCTTCCTCGAGCGTCACGGTGAGTGTCCAGGTGCCGCCGGCCATCGAGCCCGCCGCCGCCGCCGTCGCCGGCGCGCGCGCCTCGAAGGGCCTGCCGTCGATGAAGAGCTGGGTGACGCGGCCCCCGGTGAACAGATCGCCGCGGCTGATCGTGAGATTCGCGATCTTCCCGGTTTCGATAGTACCGAGCCGGTCGCTCACACCAAAGAGCTCGGCGGGGACGATGGTCATCGCGCGAAGGGCCTGGTCGCTCGCGAGACCGTTGCTCACCGCGCTCGAGATGTTCGTGAGGTAGTCGCTCCAGTTCGCGACGCCACCCGACTCGAAGGCGAAGCGCACACCCGCCTGCGCGAGCTTAGCTGGATTCTTCGGGGCGTCGACTCGCTGGCGCAACACGCGCAGCGGCTCGGGGTCGGCATCCGGCGACTCGTTCACCGGCCGGCGCGGAAAGTTGACGGTGAGCAGCACCGGCACGCTCTCCGCCTTGAGCCGGTCGGCCACCAGGTGCGCCTCGGCGCCGCCGGCGATGATCGGCTTGAGATTGAATTCCTTGGCGAGGTCGAGCGCCCGCTCGATCTCACGCTGCGACGAGGCGAGGAAGACGACCGGCATCTGGCGTGCGAGCGCCGGCAGGAGCGCGGCGAGCGACGGATCGTTGTCGGGGCGGCGCATGCCGCGCGGATTCCTGGCGTACGCGGCCTCCATCTCGCCATAGCGCTGCGCGTCGAGGAGCGTCTGCCGCAGCACGGAGAAGACGCCCATCAGCGAATTCGGGTAGCCGCCGGCGCGGAGCGGAGTGAAGCCGATGTGCAACGCGACCGGCGACTTGACCAACATCTCTTGCGCATTCGCGCCGGAGAGGTTGATCACGGCCGAGCGTCCCATGAAGATGCCGGTCGCCGGCGCGCTCAGCGCAGCCGTGATGCCGGCGCTCTGCGGTCCGGCCAGCGCTTCGGGATCGGGCTTGATGAAGTCGAGCACGCTGAGCTCCGGCTGCTGCCCGATCGGATGCGCGGAGTTCGGCGCGCTGCCCGAGGGACCGGCCGTCGGCACGGGGGCGCCCAATCCGCCGCCGCCGCCGCCGCGACCGCCCTGCCCGGCCGCGTTGGCCGCCGGGGCGGGGATGCCGATGCTGCCGTAGGCGTCGATGAAACCGGGATAGACCGTGAGGCCGGCGCCGTCGACCGCGCGCGCGTCGGCGGGAACGGCGACCGTGGCGCCGACCGCGGCGATGACGCCGTTCCGGATGACGATGGTCCCCCTCTCGATCACGGGACCGGAGACGGGAACGATACGCGCGCCCGTGATCGCGTACGCATCGGGAACGTTGCGCTCGCGCTGCACGCCGAGCTGCGCGTGCAGGAGCGTTGGGAGCAGGGCGGCGGTCGCCGCCACGAAGGCGCGACGGACTTGCGGTGCCAAGAGGACTCCTCGCCGTGGAGCGGATGAATGCGCGACACGCATGCCGGGGGACCGGCAACGCTCGTCGACTGCAATACGGCGGCGGTCCGGGCACCGTTGGCATCCGACGCCGCGCGGCTCCATCATGTCGCGAACGGCGTGCGTATCGCTAGGGCCATCGCTAGGGCCATCGCGATGGCCCCTGGGAATCAATCAATGAGTTGTGAAACGGCGACGACTGATCAATGATAGCCGAGCAGACGATTGACTGATGGCTCATGGCTCGGCTGTCCCACGTGAATGATCGCTGTTTCACGGCTCACGAATGGCTCATCAAATCCGGAGACCGGTGTGTTCAGACTCTCGCACGTGATGTTGCTCATCGCCGCGAACACGACCCGGCTCGCCGGCCAGGGCACGCCGCAGTCTTTCCAGTTCACGATCGACAACATCATGCGCGGGCCGGAGCTGTTTGGCCGCGAGCCGCAAAACGTGCGCTGGTCGGGGGACGGGAAGTGGATCTACTTCTCGTGGCTCGAGCCCGGGTCGCCGTGGCGCGAGGCGCCGCGCGCGTTTCGCGTGCGCGCCGTCGCCGGCGCGAAGCCGGAGCGGATCACGACCGTGCAGATCGATTCGGCCGCGGCGTCGACGTCGCCGGGCCGGCTGTCGCCGGACAGGAAGTGGCGTGCCGTGTCGTCGCAGGGCGATCTGTATTTGGTCGACGCCAATAGCGGCGCTCCGAAGCGGCTGACGGAGACGCTCGCGCTGGAGACCGATCCGAGCTTCAGCGCCGACGGCAAGGCGATCTATTTCATTCGTGACGGCAACGTCTTCGCGCTGACGCTCGACGGCGGATTGACGCGGCAGCTGACCGACATCCGAACGCCCGGCGCGGCGACCGCCGCGCCCGCGGCATTGGGTCCGCTCGGGCAGGGCGGCGGGCGCGGACAGGGCGCGCAGGCGACCGGCGCGCGCGGCGACAGCGCCGCGCAGAAGACGGGGCAGCGCGGCGAGCTGCTGGCGCAGCAGAAGGCCCTGCTCGAGGCGGTGCGCGACAAGTTGTGGCAGGACAGCGTCGCGGCGGCGGAGCGCAAGGCGCTGGCGCACGAGCTCGCGCCAATCACGCTGCTGGCGAACGAGCGCGCGCAGAACGTGTCCGTGTCGCCGGCCGGGAGCGCGCTCGTGATCGCGACGACGATTCCGGCGGACAACGCGCTCAACACGATCGTTCCGAACTACGTGACCGCGAGCGGCTACACCGAAGAGATTCCCGGCCGGACGAAGGTGGGCGATGCGCAGGGACGCGGGCGGCTGCTGTTCGCCCGCCTATCGGACGCTCGCCTGCACGCGCTGCGCATCGCGCCCGAGGACAGCACCGGCCCCTCGGCGCAGGCGGCGGTGCTGGGATGGAACGACGCCGGAACGATGGCGCTCGTGGTGGCGGCGACGCGCGACTTCAAGCGGCGCTACATCGCGACCGTGACCGCGGACTCGGGGACGGTGCACGTGGTGGACGTGCTTCACGACACCGCATGGGTGGGCGGCCCATGCTCCCGCTGCGGCGGCTGGCTTGACGGTGGCAAGCGAATCTGGTTCGTGTCGGAGGCCGACGGCTTCGCGCACCTGTATACAATGGCCGCCGATGGGAGCGACCGACGGCAGCTGACGAGCGGCACGTTCGAGGTCGTTGGCGTGTCGCTCTCGCGCGACGGCAAGACGTTCTACCTATCGAGCAGCGAGGGGTCGCCGTACGAGCAGCACGCGTGGCGCATGGCGACGGCCGGCGGGCCGCGGACGAAGCTGACGTCGAGAGCCGGGAGTCACGTCGCGCTCGTGTCGCCGGACGAGTCGCTGCTGGCCGACGTCTACTCGGAGGCCAACCGCCCGCCGGAGCTGTTCGTGATGGCGAACAAGTCGGGCGCCGAGGAAGCGCAGTTGACCGTGTCGCCGACGAAGGAGTGGCTCGCGTTCAACTGGGTGAAGCCGGCAATTGTTCAGATATCGGCGAGCGACGGCGTGCAGGTGCCGGCGCGAATCTACCGGCCGAAGGAGTTGGGCGGCGTGCCGAACGGGGCGGCGGTCATCTTCGTGCACGGCGCGGGCTACATGCACAACGTGCACAACTATTGGTCGAGCTATTCGCGCGAGTACATGTTCAACCAATACCTCGCGTCGAAGGGGTTCGTCGTCCTCGACATCGACTACCGCGCGTCGGCGGGCTACGGCCGCGACTGGCGCACGGCGATCTACCGCTTCATGGGCGGGCGCGACCTACAGGACCAGGTGGATGGCGTGAAGTACCTCAAGGCGAACAACGGCATCGAGCCCAAGCGCGTCGGGATCTACGGCGGGAGCTACGGCGGCTTCATGACGCTGATGGCGTTGTTCACCGAGCCCGACTGGTTCGGCGCCGGCGCGGCGCTTCGCTCGGTGACGAATTGGGCGCACTACAACCATGGCTACACGGCGAGCATCCTCAACTTTCCCGACAAGGACACGCTCGCCTATCACCGCTCGTCGCCGATTTTCTTCGCGCAGGGATTGAACGCGCCACTCTTGATGGCGCACGGGATGATCGACACGAACGTCAACTTCCAGGACATCGTCGAGCTGACCGAGCGGCTGATCGAACTCAAGAAAAAGAACTGGGACCTGGCGGTGTATCCGGTGGAAGATCATGGCTTCGTGCGGCCGTCGAGCTGGGCCGACGAATACACACGGATCTATGACCTGTTTGACAGAGTATTGGTGAAGCGGTAATGATGGCGGCTGTCGGCGCGCGCCGCCCGGACGACACTGTGTGAGACGCGATGACGACCTACGCGATGCGATCGATCACGCGTGGCGTGAGCTCGACGCGATCGACCATGCGCTGGCGCGTGACGACATCACGGAAGACGACTGGTACCGTGCGCGGCAGGCGTTGATCGTTCCGGCGTATCTCGCGGCCGACGATCCACGCGCGCAGTCCGGCTACGGCGGTGACGATGGGGAGTGGGAAGCGGCGCGCGGTCTGCTCGTCGACGCGATCGATCGCGATGGCACGTTCGCTGACATCGGCTGCGCGAACGGGCACCTAATGGAATCGGTGTGCACGTGGTCGGCGCGACGCGGACACGCCATCGAACCGTACGGCGTCGATCTTTCGCCCGAGCTGGCGCGACTCGCGGCGGCGAGGTTGCCGCACTGGCGCGAGCGCATCTGGGTCGGGAATGGGCTCGACTGGCTGCCGCTGTTTCGCTTCGACTTCGTGCATCTCCAGGATGTGACCTACGTGCCCGTCACGCGACGCGAGGAGCTCGTCGCGCACCTGCTCGAGGTGGTGTGCCGGCCCGGAGGCCGGCTGATCATCGGGCCGTTCAACGAGTCGATCGATGAGCGCGCCGCCGAGAAGCGCGTGGTGTCGTGGGGCTACAGGATCGCTGGCCGCGCCGAGCGCCCGCACCGACATCCGGACGTGATGCGCCCGGCGTTTTGGGTCGATGCATGAACGTCGGCGCCGAGCTCACCGAACACCGGCTCCCGTCTTCGGCATCTCCGGCACGCCGCGCACCGCTTCCCGGGTGACTTGCCGCGGCCACAGCTCGTCGAGCGACGTCGCGTCGTAAACGCGGCCGTTCTTCATCACGAAGCGAATCGTGTTCGAGTTCCGGATGTTCTCGAGCGGATTCGCATCGAGCACGAGCAGGTCGGCGAGCTTGCCCGGCTCGATCGAGCCCAAGTCCTGCGAGAGCCCGATCGCTTCGGCGCCGAAGATGGTCGCGCAGCGGAGCGCGTCGTGCGCCGACATGCCGCCGCTCTGCACCATCCACAGCTCCCAGTGGTAGCCGAGACCCTGCAGCTGGCCATGGCTTCCGACGCCGATGCGGCCACCCGCCTTGACGATGTCGTTGGCGACCTTGGCGATGGCCGGGTAGACCTGCTCGTCCTTGGAGAACCAGCCGCCGGCGTTGCCGCCGCCGAAGGAGCCGCGCACGCGGCGCCGCGTCGAGGAGGCGAGCACCTCATAGGGCGTGAATCGGCGCAGCTTCGGATCGCCGTACACGTTCTCCGTCTCGTAGAAATAATTTTCGCCCCACGGACCGCCGTACGCCACGATCAACGTCGGCGTGTAGGTGATGCCGCTCTGCGCGAACAGCTGCACGACGTCCCGGTAGAGCGGAACGATCGGGAGCGCGTGCTCCTGACCCGGATAGCCATCCATCAACATCGTCAGCTCGTAGCGGAAATCGAGCGCGCCCTCGGTCGTCGGCATGATGCGCTGCTCGCGCGCCGCCTGGATGATCCACTGCCGCTGCTGGCGATTGCCGGCGATGTACATCTTGAGCGTCTTGGTGTCGTAGTACTGCGAGTAGCGGCGCATGATGCGGCGCGCATGGTCGAGATCTTTGATGTCCTCGCCTGCGCCGGGCTGGTAGTTCGTGCCGAATAGTCCCGGTCCGGTCGAGTAGATGCGCGGGCCAACGGCGTTGCCGGCAACGACCTGGTCCTCGTACGAGAGCACGTCGGTGGTGCCGGTCTGCGGATCGCGCGTCGTCGTGACGCCGTAGGCGAGGTTGGCGAGGTACGACCACGGCTGCTGGTGCACGCCCTGGTTCAGCCGCAGATGCGCATGCGTGTCGACGAATCCGGGAACGATGGTCTTGCCGGTACCGTCGATCACGTGCGCGTTGGCCGGGACGGTCACGGTGCCGGTCGGTCCGACCGCGAGAATGCGGTTGTTCTTCGTCACGATGTCGCCGTGCTCGATCACCTCATCGCCTTTCATCGTGACGATGCGTGCATTGCGGATGACGGCGGTGCCTTCCGGCGTATCGCGCTTCGCCTTTAGCAGAATGTGCGTCTCGACCGGCTGGTAGCCGCGCGGATTCGCCGCGGGGCCCGGCGTGCGCTGCGCACTGTCGGCGGCCGGCGCGGCGGCCGCCGTATCGCCCCGGGCGCGCCGCGCTTGCTCGATCGAGTCATCGACGGCACGCGCGCGGTCGAGGTCGTACACGAAGTGCGAGTTGCCGATGGACCAATGCACGCGCTTGGCGTCGGCGCTCCACGATGCGAACTGCGCTCCGACGTCGGTGAGCTTGCGCGCCGGCACCTCGGCGCCGGTCGGGTCGGCCAACCCGATCGTCGGCGCATCGCCCGCGAACGGCACGGGAACGATGAAGAGATCGCTGGCGATCTGCACGAGCGCCTGGTCCCCCTTGGGCGACATGCGCACCAGTCCCGCCGGCGCCGCCGCCTGGCCACCGGGAGCCGGCTCGAGAATCCGCGCGCCGGTCACGCGTAGGTGCGTGCGAGCATCGCTGCCGTCCCAGCGGATGGAGACGAGCCCTTCCCCTTGGCTATAGAGATAGATGCGGCTCGTGTCGTCGCTGAAGTGCGCGCCGCTGCGCCCGAGCGCGCTCGTGATGAACGTCGACTTGCCGGAGCCGTCGCTCGGGAACCAGACGAGCTCGGCCGAGCCGCCGCCGCCCGTCTGCTCACGCAGCGCCTGCGCCGGACTCCGCGTCACGACGATGCGCTTGCCGTCGGGCGACCAGACGGGTTGCTGGTAGAGCGCGTTGGCGGTAGTGATCGCGACCGGCCGTCCGCCCGCCACGGCCACCTTGAAGAGATGCCCGCCCTCACGGGTCCAGGTGACGAACGCGAGCCACTTCCCGTCCGGCGACCACGCGGGCTGCGCGTCGTTGCCGAGGTCGTCCTTGTCCGCGGTGGCGATGCGCTTGGGCGTGCCGGCGGGGTAGTCCATCACGTACAACTTGTCCATCGAGACAAAGGCGAGGCGCTTCTCGTCGGGCGATGGCACCGCGTCACGGATTTGCTTGATCGTGAACTCGGGCGAGTCCTCGACGCGGTAGTCGAAGGCGAGCTTGGGACCGAGCCCGATCTGCGCGCGCACATGGAAGGGGATGTTCGTCGCCGCGCCGCCGTCGACCGGAACGCGCCAGATCTTCCCGCCGTACGAGACGATTACCGCCTTGCCATCCGGTGTAATGGCGTAGCCCGGCAGCACATCGAGCGGCGCGACGGACTCCTGCTCGTCGCGCTGCACGGGATAGGCGAGCCAGCGCTCCTCGCTCGTCTCGAGGTCGCGGATGCGGAGCCCGGTCTGCGCCTCGTAGCGCGTGCCGTAGACGAGAAACTTTCCGTCACGCGACAGCGCGGGGCGGAACGCCGAGCCGTACGGCGCGGCGCGCGTCTCGCGGCGGCCGGTCTTCCGGTCGAAGGTCATCAGCTGGTATTGCGGCAGGCCGGCGTTGTACTCCCACGAGCCTGATCGCTGCGCGAACCAGATGTAACGGTCGTCTTTGCCGAAAGCCGCGCCGAGCGTGCTCACCGGGAACGCACCATTGGGCAGTGGCGACGCGTCGCGAATCAGTTGCGTACCGCCGCCACCGTCCGTGTGATACATCCAGAGCTTGCTCGGCCCAATGGGGCCCGTGCTCCGCGATGCGACGATGTACGTGCCGTCGGGCGTCCACTCGGGCGAGCGGTAGCGATTGTTTTTCCCCTTGGTGATCTGCTTCACGACCTTGGTGCCGAGCACGATCGTCCAGACGTTGTCTCCGCCGTCGCGGTCGCTCGTGAACACGATACGCGTGCCGTCGGGACTGAAGCGCGGCTGCGCGTCGTATGCCATCCCGGTCGTGAGCGGCGTGGCCTCGCCGCCGGCCGCCGGCATCGTGTAGAGGTCGCCCAAGAGATCGAAGACGATCGTCTTGCCATCGGGCGAGAGATCGAGGGAGATCCACGACCCCTCGTCCGTGTCGATGTTGACCGTGCGCGCGACATCGAGCGGGAGATCGCGGCGCGAGGCCGGCGCGACCGGAGTCTGGGCGGGGAGCGACGTCGCGACGGCGAGCGCGGCGAGCACGAAGAGACGCATGCGAGAAATCCTCCGAGATGGAACCGACGCTACTGCGGCGCTCTGAACTTCCACTGTGTGACATAGTCGCGAGCGAGCGGGAGCTTTTCTAGTCGCGCGCGGACCATCTCGACCGGCATTGGGCCACCCGTGAGTATCGCGTCGTGAAACTGGCGGTTGGTCATCTTGCCGCCGTCGACGAGCTCGTGGTGGAGCGCGCGGATCTGCAGGCCGCCGATCATATAGCCGATCTGATAGAGCGGCGGATAGCTCCCGTTGAACGAGCGGCGCACCTCGCCCTCGGCGTTGGCGCGCTCGAAGCCGACCCTGTCGACCAGGAAGTCGACCGCTTCCTGCGGCGTCATCGTGCCGAGGTGGTAGCGGAGGGAGAAGATGATCCGCGCGCTGCGGTGCATGCGCCAGAAGAGCGCGCCGACGCGATCCTCGGGGCTTTTGTGAAAGCCATGGTCCCAGAGGAACATCTCCCAGTAGAGCGACTGTCCCTCGTTCCAGAACGGCGTCGCAAAGGCGCGGCGCTGCGGCTGATAGCGCGCGATCATGAACTGCTGCAGGTGATGGCCGGGGATGAGCTCGTGGAAGACCGTGGCGTGCGAGAAGTGCGGGTTGTTGCCGCGCATGCTCATCATCTTGTCGTCTTCCGACATGCCGTCGGTCGGATAGGAGACGAGGATGACTTCGCCGCCGAGGAAGAAGGGCGCGACCTTCTGCCGCTCGGGTGACATCATCTCCATCCGCCACACCTCGCGCGCCAAGGGCGGCACCGTCACGTAGTCGTGCGCGTCCAGAAATGCCTGCGCCTGCTTGGCCAAGTCGCGGATGAGATCGGGCTGCTTGCCCGGCTCGACGTACGTATTTTTCACTTTTTCCAGCGCTTGCTTCCAGTCCTCGCCGAATCCCATCTCGCGCGAGGCTTTTTTCATCTCGGCTTCGCTCCACGCGTACTCGCGCTCGGCGATCGTGATCAGCTGTTCGGGGGTGTACGGGATCATCTCGAACGCGAGATCGGCCTCGAGCCCCGCGGCGCCGATCGGTACGCCTACGATTGGCTCGTCCTCGCCTTCCTTCCAGCCGACGATTTTCTCGCGGAGCGCTTTCGCGTACTTCTTGAGCGACTCGTCGGTGCGCTTGAGCGGGTCGCGCGCCCACCACGAGAAGATGGGATCGTAGCCGTCGTAGTACTTGAACCAGGCGTCGAGCGTCGCGCGCACCTGGTCGAGCCGTTGCGCGCCGTTGTAGGCGACCATCTTCGAGACCTTTGGCGCGGGCGCGACGGGCTTCTCCGAAGGAGCAGGCATCGCCGCGGAATCAGCGTTGCGCTTCGCCGGCGGCGCCTCGAACAACTTGCGGAGGCTGTCCGCCTCGGCGGTGACGTGAGCGAGCGTCCGCGCCACGGCGGCCGGATCGATCGTCGTCAGGCGGCGGCGCGCATCCTGAAGCGCAAGAATCCTGTCGGCGAACGGAACGAGCACCGCGGTCTCGGAGGCAATCACCCCATCGCGGTCGAGGAGAACGAGCTCGTGGCGGAGCCGGTTGTCGAGGAGGATGTAGTCGATGCGCCCCTCCTGACCGAGCTTGTTGAAGTCGATCTCGCCCAAGCGCGTGCGCCATCCCATGTAGAAATCACGGAAGCGCTTGCGCTGGTCGGGCGAGCCGGCGGCGTCGTAGCGGCGCTGCAGCGCCTGGCGGTCGGAGGTATAGCGGTCCACGACATCGGCCAACTCACTCGCCGGCTGCGCGACGAGCGCCGTCAGCTTGGGGACGCCGTCGGCCAGATCGTGTCCCGCCGTCTGCGCGAAGGCGGGGCTCGCGGACAGCAACGCGAGAGCGATGCCAAGAGGAACGCGAGACAAGTCGAGCTCCGGCGGTGAGTAGCGAGAAGAGAGCATGGAGTGCCGCGAGAAAATCGCGCCAGGCGGGCAATGATACCGCGTGACCGACGACTCGGCGACTCGCGTTGGGTGCGACAGATGCCGCATCTGGAGATCCTACCAGAAGACGCGTCGCCATCCGGTGAGGTTGTCGCGGCGCAGCTTGAGGTAGATGATGAGCCCCGTCACCGTGAGCACGGCGAGTGCCAGTGCCCAGAGCATTGCGACGACGAGGCCGCCGTCGCCGAACGCCTCGCCGCTGTGCAGGCGGTAGAGGAACGGCTTGTCGGCGTACGCCTCGACGGAGATCACGGCGCCTGTGCGCGCATCGATGACGTACTTCTTGTCCTCGCCGCCAGGCGGGGCGGCGGTGACGACGATGACCGCAGGCGGCGCGCCCTTGAACTGGACCGTCACGAAATCGACGCGCGCGCCGGGCGCTCTCGCGTTGACCGCGGCGAGGGCGCGCGCAATCGGCTCGGACCACGACGTGCTCGGCGCGCCGGCCGTAACGGGACTGACCATGCGCCGCGTCGCCTCGCGCGCGGCCTCGTCGGCGCCGAAGAACTCCGTGCCGGCCACGAGAAAGCCGGTGATCGATGCGAACAGCAGGAAGAGCGCGGCGGGGAATCCGATCCAGCGGTGCCACTTGCGCCAGAAGGTGATTTTCATGACTGGGGTGCGGCTCGTGGAAAAGAGAAGCAGAGAGGGCGCAGTTTGCGTCGAAGACCGACGCCAAACTACGTCGCCGTGCGTCAGTTGTCAGACGCCGGATCCATCTCTTTTTCTCTCTCCCCGTTGTGCTGCAACTGCAGTTAGAACCCGAGCTTCACACCGGCGCTCAACGCAAGATTGTGCGTAGTGTTGCCGGAGAAGCCGAGTCCCGTCGCTTCCTTGAAGTCAAACTTCCCGATGTAGTCGGTCGCCTGTACGCGGAGCGCGAAGCCGGCGGAGAGCGGGACATCGACGCCGGCGCCCAGGACAAAGGCGGCGTTGGTGGCGGTGCTGTTGATCCCCTTCACGTTGACGGCGTAATGCATGGCGCCACCGCCGAGCTGCACGAACGGGCGAATGGGGCGCGCGGTCGCGGTGCCGAGCGGCGCGCTCAGCTCCAGCGCGGCGTCGTACATCCAGAGCGAGCTCGATCCGATGTCATAGCCGCCGATGATCGGCGCGCCAATCTGCAGCGACGGTGCCGAGTGCGCGACGTTGCCGACGATGGCGATGTTGTCGGTGAAGGGAATGCCGAGCTGCGCACCGTAGACGGCGCCGTTGCCGCTGGCGAGCCGGGTGCCGAGCGGTCCGTTGGCGAGGTCGCCAAAGAGCATGTAGCCCGCGTAGGGCGTGATCGCGGCCGATCGAATCGCGCGTTGCGCGGCGAGCGGCATCGCGCCAGCGGAGAGCACGGCGAGCGCGGCTGTGGTTTTCACGAGAGAGCGCATTGTTGCCTCTGGAGTAGTGTGTGGCCCATGCGCTTCCTGAAGGCAGCGACGGTGCCATGCGCCGCGCTCGTTAGGCAGATGCGGTAACCGATTGCCGCGCGTCGTGTTCGCGCGGTTGGTCATCCGCATCACAACGCGCTCGTCGTCCTCGGCGAGTGACAGGTCGAGGGACGAGATGCACTCGCCGTGGGACACGAACAGGGGCGCGCCGGCGGAGGGTCACGCGGAACCATTCGCGGCGCGGCTACATTTACTACAACGGCTAGATGGAAAAAAAGAAAACGGACGCGCTCGAAAGAAAAACTTTGCTCGGGTGAGGATCGATGGACGCGATGACGAACAAGGCGACGTTTGGCGCGGGATGCTTCTGGGGCATCGAGGAGACGTTTCGCACCACGAAGGGTGTCGTCGCCACCGCCGTCGGCTATCTCGGCGGCACGCTGGACAAGCCGACGTACCGCGATGTCTGCAGCGGACGGACCGGCCACGCCGAGGTCGTCGAGGTGGAGTACGATCCGAGCGCGCTGTCGTACGACGCGCTGCTCGACATCTTTTGGAAGAACCACAACCCGACAACGCTCAACAGGCAGGGCCCGGACGTCGGCACGCAGTACCGGTCGGCGATCTTCTACCACGATGCCGCGCAGCGCGACGCCGCCATCGCGTCGAAGACGCGCCTCGATCAGTTGCACGCCTTCAACCGCCCGATCGTCACCGAGATCTCACCGGCGACGACGTTCTATCGCGCCGAGGAATATCACCAGCAGTACCTGGCGAAGCGGGGCGAGACGAGCTGCCACTTGTAGGGCTCTGGTGCCGGGTGCCTGGTGTCAGATTCACCCGGCGGCCGGCACCCGGCACCTACGCCATGTGCTCGGCGAACGTCGGCGGCTTGCGGAGCTTCGTCGCTTGCTCGTACGCGAATGCGTACTTGATCAGCTTCGCCTCGCTCCACGCGCGCCCGAAGAACGAGAGGCCGACCGGCACGCCGCGGGCGAAGCCCATGTTCACGGTGATGTGCGGATAGCCGGCGACGGCGGCCGGCGTCGTGACGCTGCCACCGCCGCCCGGGTCGCCGTTCAATAGGTCGATGAGCGAGGGCGGGCCCTGCGTCGGCGCGACGAGCGCGTCGAGCTTGTACTTGTCCATCGTCGCGTCGATGCCCGACGCGCGCGACATCTGGTGGTTCTTCTCCAGCGCCTTGCGATACGACGGCTCGCTCAACGGACCCTTCTTCTGCGCCCGGATCATGATCTCCTGGCCGAAGAACGGCATCTCTTCGCTCGCGTGCGCGTCGTTGAAGGCGATGAGATCGGCCAGCGATTTCATCGACGTGTTGGTGAGCTCGGAGAGATACGAGGCCATGTCCGCCTTGTACTCGTAGAGGAGCACCTCCAACTCCGAATCGTCGAACTTGCCCGCGGTGTCGATGTTCGCCGGATCGACGAGGATCGCGCCCGCATCCTTCAGCACGCGGATCGCCGCCTCGGCGAGCGCGTCGGTGTGCGTGGAGTAGCCGAAGAATTTTTCACGAGGAAGACCGATGCGCGCGCCCTTGAGGCCGCGCGGGTCGAGCGCCTTTGCGTAGTCGCTGACGTGCCCGTGACTCCCGGCGGTGATGGCGTCGAAGGTGTCGGCGCCGGCGATGGCGTAGAGGAGCGCGGCCGCATCGGCGACGGAGCGGCACATCGGGCCGGCCGTGTCTTGGCTATGGGCGATCGGCACGATGCCCGAGCGGCTGACGAGACCGAGCGTCGGCTTGATGCCGACGAGCGCCTCGCACGACGATGGCGACGTGATCGAGCCGTCCGTCTCTGTGCCGATGCCGACCGCGCAGTAGTTCGCGGCGATCGCGCCGCCGGTGCCCGAGCTCGAGCCTGACGGCGTGCGGTCGAGCGCGTACGGATTTTTTCCCTGGCCACCGCGCCCGCTCCATCCACTCGAGGAGTGCGTGGAACGGAAGTTTGCCCACTCGCTGAGATTCGTCTTGCCGAGGAGAACGGCACCGGCTGCGCGCAGCCGCTGGGCGATGAAAGCATCGCGCGGCACTTTCGCGCCGACGAGTGCGAGCGAGCCGGCGGTGGTCTGCATCTTGTCGCGCGTCGCAATGTTGTCCTTGAGCAACACCGGAATACCGTGCAGCGGACCGCGCACGCCCTTCGCCTTTCGCTCGGCGTCGAGCGCATCGGCGATCGCGAGCGCGTCGGGATTCGTCTCCAGCACGTGCGACAGGGCGGGACCGGTGCGGTCGAGCGAGGCGATGCGCGCGAGGTACTTCTCGCACAGCGAGCGCGACGTGTGCTGCCCCGAGCGCATGCCGTCTTGCAGCGAGGCGACGGTCGCCTCGTCGAGCTCGAACGGCGCTGGTGCCGGTACCGGTGCCGGCGCGGCGGACGCGACGTCGCTGCTCCGCTCGCGCAGCGAGATCTGTGGCGCCCGCCGGGCGGCGACCACCAATGCACCACCGACGATCGTCGCCCCGAACGCGCGGCGCGACATGCCGTCCGCGGCCGGCGATTCCCTGTCGCTCATCAAGCCTCCGAGAATGAATTGCGAAGGGAAGATGGACCGGCGCCGCACACGGGACAACCGGCGATCAACGGCTCTCCGGCACCTGGCACGGCGCACGGCGTGCCGTTAAGGTCATCGCATGGGTCTCTGGGTGAAGCGATTGATCATCGCGAACGTGGCGATGTACGGGCTCGAGATGTTCCTGCCGGGCGTGATGGGCCAACTCATCTTCGTTGGGGATGTGGCGTACACGCTGACGCATCCGTGGACGATCGTCACGTACATGTTCCTCCACGATCCGCGGAATATCTGGCACATCGCGTTCAACATGCTCACGCTCTACTTCTTCGGCTCGCGCGTGGAAGAGCGGCTGGGCGGTCCGACCTTTATCGGACTGTACCTCGTGAGCGGCGTCGCCGGCGCGCTCCTCTCGTTCCTGACGCCGGGCACCACCTCGGTGGTCGGTGCGTCGGGCGCGATCATGGGCGTCTTGATGGCGTACGCGATGTACTGGCCGCGGGAGCGCATCTACATCTACGGTATTCTACCCGTGGAAGCCTGGCTCCTCATCGCGTTCTACGTTTTGTGGGATGTCGCGGGCACGCGCGGGATCGGCGGGGCGGGGGTCGCGCACTACGCGCACTTGGGCGGATTCGCGGCGGGTTTCGTCTTCCTCAAGGCGCTCGAGCTCCGGTCGCCGACGCGCGCGTGGAAGAAGAGTGTCGTCGGCGCGGCGGCACCGAAGATACTCGGCGGCAGCGACGACATGCGCCGCTGGCGCGAGATCCGGCTCGACGACCTCCATCCGATCAATCGCGCCGAGGTCGTCCGGCTGTTGCAGAAGGCACAGGCCGATGGCGTGAAGGCGCTGACGATCGACGAGCGCGCGACGCTCGAGCGATTCGCGGGGGCGACACTGCAGTAGGCGGTGGTCGGTGATCACCGATCACCGTGCTTTTCAGGCGCTCGAGTCTCGCTTTCCAGAACGTCTTCATCTTCGCGACCGCTCCGGCGCCGCCGAGCTTCGTGTGGGAGACGGTGACCTGCGTTTTAGCGGGGCCTTTCGCGATGAAGTGCAGCTCGACGTTGGTACCGTCGCTCCACGTGATGAGAACGCTCTTGCGCGCGTTCTCCCTGCGCACGGTCATTTTCGGCCGCCCGAGCCAGGCGCGCCGGCGCGCCTCGTCGGTCCAGGCGCGGTAGGCGTCGCCGATCGGTGCGGCGATCGTCTTGGTGCTGCTCATCTGGAAGCCGCTCGCGGTTTCGTGCTTCTCGCGCATGCCGCGCGCGCGCTCGTAGGCGACGGTGATCATCTGCGACCACCACGGACCGACGCCGTGCTCCGTCGCCAGCAGAGTCGCAATCTTCGGGTGGGTCAGCCTTTTCGCGCCGGCCTTGTCGAGCGCGGAGAACCACTGCCGCCACGTCTTGCCGGTCTTTGTCTTCACGGCGGCGTCGGACGTCATCGGTTGCCTGCTATCGGCTGACATCCGCTCGGTCAGTACGTCACCAGATGCTGTCCTTGTGCGACGACGGCTGCGATGATGCAAATCGCGACGCCGGCCAGAGCGACGAGAGCGTAGAGCGCCTTGCGGCGCTCCGCGGTGATGGCGAGCAGCCAGCCGTAGCAGAAGAGCGAGACGCCGAGGATCCAGCCGAAAACCATCACGGGCACTGTGGGCTCCTTGTTCGGGATGGTTCAGATCAGGGGCGCTGCGACGGCGCGGGCCCGTCGAGCTGTTGGATCGTCTTGGTCGATGCCGGACGGCTCTTTTTCAAGCGCGCCGAGACCTGCTCGGCTTGCTTGAGAACGCGGAGCACGTTGTCGCCGGCGAGCTTCCGCAGGTCGGCGTCCGACCAGCCACGCCGCGCGAGCTCGGCGAACAGGAACGGATACCTCGAGACGTCCTCGAGACCGGTGACGACGTCAGTGATGCCGTCGAAGTCGCTGCCGATGCCGACGTGGTCGACGCCGGCGACGTCGCGCACGTGCTGGATGTGGTCGGCGACCTGGGCGAGCGTCGCCTTGGGCGACGGATGCGCCTTGACCCACGACGCGTACTCGCGGCGGCCGGCGGCGGTATCGCTCGCGAAGCGTGTCCGTACGTCGACCAGCATGCGCGCCGCCTGATCATCCCAGGCCTTCACTTCGGCCGAGACGAACGAGGTGACGAATGGCACCATCACCACGCCGCCATTTTTCGGAAGGCGCTTGAGGATCGAGTCGGGAACGTTGCGCCGGTGGTCGACCATCGCGCGCGACGCCGAGTGCGAGAAGATCACCGGCGCCTCGGTCGCGTCGAGCGCGTTGCTCATCGTGCCGGGGGACACGTGGCTCAAGTCGAGGAGCATGCCGAGCCGGTTCATCTCGTGCACGACCTCGCGGCCGAACGGCGTGAGTCCGCCGTGCTTCGCCGAGTCGAGCGCGGCGTCGGCCCAGTCGAGGGTGACGTTGTGGGTGAGCGTCATGTAGCGCGCGCCGA
>JBDUCS010000187.1:0-7820 GCA_040003335.1 Gemmatimonadaceae bacterium
CGACTGAACGGACGGGGGCCGAGGGGATCGGGGTCAGGGTGAGCCCTCCTCCCCCCGCGCCGGCGCCCGGCGGCAACGCCACGTTGCAGACGATCGACGATCCGGTGCGCCGCGCCGCGTTGAACAAGATGAAGCGGCGCGCGACCGGCCTCCTGCTCCTGGCGGCCGTGATCTTCGTTGCGACGCGCCTCCTCGAGTCGCGCTATCCGTGGCTCGGCGCGGTGCGGGCGACCGCCGAGGCAGCGATGATCGGAGGGCTCGCCGACTGGTTCGCCGTCACCGCGCTCTTCCGGCACCCGCTCGGCATTCCGATCCCGCACACGGCGATCATCGCCGCGCGCAAGGATCAGATCGGGCGCGTGCTCGGCAACTTCGTCCAGAAGCATTTCCTGAGCAAAGACGTGCTGGCGCAGAAGCTGGCGACGCTGCGCGTGGCCGAGCAGCTGGCGCGGTGGTTGAGCAATCCGGACAACGCGGCGCTCGTGGCGCAGCACGCGGCGACGGCGCTGGCGAGCGGCATCAACACGTTGCACGACGAGGACGTACAGGCGCTGATCGACGGCGTGTTGGCCAAGAAGGTGCGCGAGACGGAGGTGGCGCCACTGATCGGGAAGGCGCTGTCGGTGATGACTGCGGGCAACCGCCATCAGGAGTTGCTGGATCAGGCGATCACGCTCGTCGCGCGCGCGGTGTCGACCAACCAGGACGCGATCCGCGTCAAGATCGAGGAAGAAGCACCGTGGTGGGTGCCGAACATCGTCGAGGACAAAATCCACGACAAGATCGTGACCGGCGTCGACCGCACGCTTCGCGAAGTGCGCGACGACCCGCACCATCCGCTGCGCGCGCGATTCGACGAGACGCTGCGCGATTTCATCGACAAGCTGCAGCATTCCCCCGACGTCCGTGAGCGCGCCGAGCAAATCAAGCTAGAGATGCTCGATGCCGCGGCGATCCGCCGCTTTTCCTCGGCGATCTGGACCGACGGCAAGGACGCGCTTATTCGCTACGCCGAGCAGCAGGAGGTGAAGGCGCCCGGCGCGATCGAGCGCGCGCTCGTCTCGTTGGGCAACGCGATGCTGAACGACCCGGCGATCCTCGCGAAGGTGGACGGATGGGTGGCCGACGTCGCCATGTATCTCGTCGACCGGTATCAGGGCGAAGTGTCGCAGCTGATCGCAACGACCGTGGCGGCGTGGAACCCCGAGGTGACCTCGCAACGCATCGAGCTCGCCGTTGGCAGGGACCTGCAATACATCCGCATCAATGGGACGCTGGTGGGCGGATTGGTCGGGCTCCTGCTCTATTTTCTCGGGCGACTGATCTGACGCCCCGCCCGTGAGGCGTTCGGCGTACGACGCCGTCGGCCGGCGGGTGGCATCGTGAGGCGGGCGGCTAGCGGCTCGCTCGCACGTTCGCGAGGTTGACGACATCAGTGCTCGTGCCGCGTGGAACGTCGATGTATATGACGGCGGCGTGGCCCGCGCCGTCGGTGCCCTGCACGACGATCGAGCGCGCGTAGGTGTCGTAGCGGGTCGCGTGACTGGCGCCCGCGACCCCGACGCCCTTCGCATCGGGATACCGCACGCCGACGATATGCTGGAGCGACGTGAGGAATTCCACGGCGTCGAGCGGCGTGTCCCACATCGTGATCCAGGCGAGGCCGTCGCCTTTGGGCGTGCGCAACACCTGGTAGCGGTCGCCGCCCCAACCGGCGGCGGCGGTCACCGCTTCCTCCTGCGACTGCAGGTGCTCGAAGACAAAGAGGCGGATCTCGAACTCCCCCAGCACGTCTTCGTAACGCGTGGCGGCGCCCTTCGGCGCGGGGAGCGTGATGGTGAGCGGCTCGTCCTTCGTCGCGCCGAAGTACGCCGCGCGACTGACGATCTGTTCCGTGCTCGCCGGGATCGTAGCGAGAAATGGCGGCTTGCCCGCGCGGCTGTCCTTGTAGTGGCGCACGAACTCGGCGCCGCTCAGGTACGGGAAGAGGAGCTGCTCCTGCACGAAGAACGGCGACGCCGAATAGGCGGGCATGATCTGCTTGTTCTGCCGCAGCACCTCGCGCGTCTTCTCCCAATTGCTGAACATCGCGGTCGCCGCGTTCGCGTTGTCGGGGCCGGCAAACGCCTGAATCTGCTCGAGACTGGCTTCGCCTTCGAGGAGTGCCTGCGCCGCGGTCGCGCGATCGTTGTCAGGCTGGGACAGCAGCGAATCGACGTTCACGTATTGGTCCTGCAGCGCGTGCACCAGCTCGTGCCAGATGATGAGTCCGACGTTCGCGCGCGGTGCTCCCTTCACGACGTAGAGCACCTTCGTCTTCGGATCGTAGTAGCCGAGGACCTGCTCGGTGAGGAGGTCCGCCGTCAGCTTGCGCAGGTCGAGCGAATCAGGAATCACGCCGAGCATCTTGTAGACGCTCTGGTGCGCGGCGAGTCGAGCGAGGCGCGCCGTGTCGGCGAGCTCGCGTGCGATGAACGCGGCAACCTCCTCCTTCGATCGCTCCTCGATGACCGGCGGCGTCTTGAACTTCACGCCGACACCGGCCTCGATGCGCGGCACCGCCTCGCCGACCGTGCGCTGATAGCCCCGGAGCTTGTTTCGCTCGCATCCCGATAGCAGGAGACACGCGGCGGCGGCGCACGCGGCGAGCGCGCGCCGGCTCACTCCGACCACCGCACCGATTCGCCGGTCGCGACGCTGATGACCCTGGCGACGTCGTGGCCGCGCACCACCATACCCTCGGCGACCAGCAGCTGCTGCAGCTCCCATTCGATCGCGGCGAGGCGCGCGGCCGGCGTCACCCCGGGTGCCGGACGGGGCGGCACGATCGGCTCGACGATCGGCTCGGTAGCCGGCGCCGTCGCCGCGGCGGCGGGTACACGCGGCGAGAACGCCGCCTCGATCTCGGCGCCGAAGCGCTCGAGCGCGGCGAGTCCATCGCGCGCCCATCGGTCGATCGGATCGGTGACGAACTCGTCCTCCATGCCGCCGTCGCGCCGCGGCGGCTTCGTCTCCGCCTCCTGCGCCGCGGCGCCGCCGCGCAGGAGATCGCGCCGCTCGAGTATCAGCTCCTCGGCGCGCTTGGAGTAAACGGCGCTCGCCTGCGCGTGCGCGCACGCTTCATCAAGCGCATCGATGGCGCGATCGGGACGCGCGCGGTCGGTGATGAAGATGTCGGCGAGGGTGATGGCGGCGCGCATCGCGTCGTCCGAGATGGCGATGTTGTGGTGGCGCTCGAGCCGTTCCTTGCGCGCCTGTAGCACGGTCCACGTCTGCTCGGCCGATAGCTCCCGAATCGGGATCTTCTGGAAGCGGCGCTCGAGCGCCGGATCGCCGCAGACCCACTTCTCGTACTCGTCGTCCGTCGTCGCGCCGATGACGCGGAACTCGCCGCGCACGAGCGCCGGCTTGAGCATGTTCGCCGCGTCCATCGCCGTGCCCATCGCCGTGCCTTGGCCGATGAGGTTGTGCAGCTCGTCGATGAAGAGGATGACGTCGGGATCGCCCGATGCCTTCTCGACGAGGCTACGCAGGCGCTCCTCGTACTGGCCGCGGTACATGGTGCCGGCGAGCATGCCGACGTGATCGAGCGACAAAATGCGCACGGAGCGCAGCGCCAAGGGCACCTCGCCGCGGGCGATACGCTGCGCGAGCCCTTCCGCGATGGCCGTCTTGCCGACACCCGCCGCTCCGACGAGCGCTGGATTGTTTTTGCTCTGCCGCAGCAGAATGTCGATCACGCGCGACACTTCGTCGTCGCGGCAGCAGACGGTCTCCAGCTTCCCGGCCCGCGCCTCCGCGGTGAGATCGCGCGTCAGGCGCTCGAGGTCGGCGTCGGAGCTCCACATGTCTCGCAGCATCATCTCTCCGTCACAAGCCCAGCATGCGGTGGGCGTACCAGTCCACGAGCGCGTTGCCCCACAGCAACGCCGCCAGGGCCGCGGGAGCGAGGAATACGCCGAACGGTACGAGCGGCATTTCGTAGTCGGCCGAACCGCGGCTCTTGAGCCGCCCAATCGGAAAAACTACCACCAGAAACACGACGGCGCCGAGCAGCGCGCCGAGGAACACCGTGAGAAGCGCCCGCTGCGGCCCAATGAACGCGCCGATCATCGCCATCAACGTCACGTCCCCGAAGCCCATCGCTTCCTTCTTCAACACGACCTCGCCGAGCCACCCGGCGATCGCTATCGCGCCGGCGCCGGCACACGCCCCCATGAACGCGTCATACAGCGACGCGAAGGGCAGAGTTTCATTGATGAAGAGCGCGATGCCCGCGGTGACGAGCGCGAAGCCGAAACCGAACACGGTGAAACCGTCAGGAATCTCGTACTTCGACGCATCGGTCAGCGTGATGCCGAGCAGGAGCGTGACGAAGACGGCGACGCGCACCGCCGAGAACGTCGGGCCGTATGCGATTGCTGCGGCAAGCCACGCCAGCGCGACCACGAGCTCGACCAGCGGATACACCGGCGAGATCGGCTCGCCGCACCCGCGACACCGCGCGCGCAGCACGAGCCAGCTCACGATCGGGAAGTTGTCGTACCACGCGATGCCGGCGCCGCAGCGCGGACAGCGCGAGCGCGGCGCGACGACAGAGAGTCCCTCGGGCCAACGCGACACGCAGACGTTGAGGAACGAGCCGATGCACGCGCCAACGAGAAACGCCATCACACGCACTTCGACGTCCAGGAGATCGATCATGTCCGGAAATGATGGAGAAGGATGCCGGCCGCGACGGCGACGTTGAGCGAGTCGACCGCCGGATCGATCGGCACGGCGATGCGGAGCGAGACGCGCGCGCGCATCTCGTCGGACAAGCCCGCGCCCTCGTTGCTTACGGCGATCGCGAGCCGCTCGGGCGGCAGCGCGGCGTCGATCGCCTCACCATGCGCGTCGGCGCCCCACAGCGTCGTCCCGCTTTCGCGGAGGAGCAGATCGAGCTCCGCCCACGTGGCGAGAAACGGCGGACGAGCGAAGAGTGCTCCCGCCGCACTGCGCACGACCTTCGCGTTCCACACGTCCACCGTTCCCGGCATAACGACAGTCGCGGCGACGCCGAACGCCGCTGCTGTACGCAGAATCGTTCCGGCGTTGCCCGGGTCCTGCACGCCGTCGAGCACCAGGATCCGGGCGCGCGCCGCGAGTGAGAGCGTGCTCAATGACGGCAGCGGCGCCGCCGCCATCGCCAGCACGCCCTGGGGTGAGTCGGTGCCCGTGGCGGTCGCAAAGTCTCGCTCGCCAACCTCGAGCACGGAGATGCCCCTCGCGTCGAGCGCCGCCCGCAGCGCCGCGCCGCGCGGCACCGCGACGAGCGACGGGGCCGTCACGACACCCTGAATGACAAGCGGCGAGCGGAGCAGCTCTTCGACCGTACGCACCCCCTCGGCGACGAACATCTCGTTCCGCTCGCGCGCTTTGCGCCGCTTTAGATCGCGGGCGAGGGTGAGGAGCGTCACGGAGGGGCCGGTGGATGTGGGAACGACAAAACGAGGTAGTGGAATGCGACTTGCCTTCCCCTGGTACGAACGACGACCGAGGGAACACCAATGAAACGATGGATCGCTGGCGTCGCCGTAGTGGTCGGGTCCGCCGCATGCGGCGTCTCGACGCAGCAGGAAGTGCAGATGGGGCAGCAGTATTCGGCGCAGATCAATCAGCAGCTGCCGATCATTCGCGACGCCGAAGTGAACCGGTACATCAACGTGCTCGGCGATTCGATCGCCAGACTTTCCGACGACCGGAATCTAGACTGGCACTTCTACGTGGTCGATAGCAAGGAAGTGAATGCCTTCGCGGTGCCCGGCGGATTCGTGTACGTGAATCGCGGGCTGATCGAGCGGGCGCGGAAGATGGATCAGGTCGCGGGCGTGCTCGGCCACGAGATCGGGCATGTCATTCAGCGGCACAGCGTGAAACAGATGGAGAAGCAGCAGCAAGCCCAGATCGGCGTCACGCTCGCCTGCATTCTGACGAAGGTCTGCGAGAGCCAAGCAGCCGGCGAGCTCATCAATGTGGGCGCCGGCGCATTGTTCGCGAGGTTCAGCCGCGCGGACGAGACGCAGGCCGACGAAGTGGCAGTGCCCTACGTCAAGCGCGCCGGCATCGACCCGCGCGGCATCACCGAGATGTTTCAGATTCTGCTCGCCGAACGAAAATCGACGCCGACCGCGGTCGACGCGTGGTTCCAAACCCACCCGCTCGAGGAACAGCGAATCGCCGACGTGAACCGACTGGTCGGGATGATCGAGCCCGCGATCCTCAACACGCTGACGCAGGACACGCCGAACTTTCACGAGTTTCAGCGGCGGCTGGCATCGCTGCCCCCGTCGCCTCCCATGCGATCGTCTGACAGGTGACCGGGCCTGGTGACGGCTACCGACTCTCTTCTGCAGAACAAACGCGGGCCCGGCTCTCACCGGGCCCGCGTTCCTTTTCTTGCGTCGAGTGTCACCCGGCCGACTGCAATCGCGGTGGCGCGGGGAGACGGGCGGCCGAGGCGCGCTCGGCGAGCGCGAGTAGGTTGGCGACCGTCGGCGTCTCATGCGGCTGGTAGCGGGCGATCGCCGTATCGAGCGAAAGGGCGCAGGCGCGCTTGGTGCGGGCGTTGAACGCCGCCAGTCGTTGGTGCAAGCGCGATGAGATGATTTCGGCGCTCTCGTCCGCCGCGTCGAGCACAAGCACCGCGAATCGATCGTCGCCCAATCGCGCGATGATGTCGGAGGCACGGAAGGTGGCGCGCAGGATGTCGGCCGTCTGCGCCAGCGCGCGATCGGCTTCGACGCGTCCGTGCGCCGTCACGACGGCGTCGATGCCGCCCAGGTCGGCCGAGACGAGGAGCAGGCCGCGCGTGCGCGGCGCGAGCTTGAGGTGGTGTTCGGAGAGCGTCTGAAAGCCATGCCGGTTGTACAGGCCCGTGAGGTTGTCGGTGAGCGAGAGCTGCCGCAGCGTGACGTGCAGCTGCTGGCGCTCGATCGCGTACCGCAAGGCGCGCGCGACGAGGCTCGGTCCGAGCTGTCCCTTGACGAGGTAGTCCTGTGCGCCGCGTTGTACCGCCTGGATGCCCAGCGACTCATCGTCGAGCGCCACCATGACGACGATGGGGATGGACGGGGTTTGGCGCTGAATGTGGCCGAGCGTCTTGAGCCCGCGCGAGTCGGGGAGCATGAGGTCGAGGAGGACGATGTCGACGTGCTCCTGCGCGAGCCGCTGCAAGCCGGTGACGAGCCGGTCGGCGTGCACGACACGAAAGCTCGATCCGCGCGCGCCGTTGATGTGCTGCTCTAAGGCGGCACGAAGTGGCCGGACATCCTCGGGGTTGTCCTCGATCACAAGCGCGGTGAGCCGCGTGGGCTCGCCCGGGCCGGAGGCCGGCGTGTTCGGACCATTGATTGCGCGGACTGTCATCGCTGGCGGACCGGAAGACCACGGGACGTGGCGCGGCGTTGTCGTCCCCGGACCACGGGGACATCATTCAGGAATGAACCGATTGCCGATCGTGCTCACGATCGCCGGGTCGGATTCCGGCGGCGGAGCGGGTATTCAAGCCGATCTCAAGACCTTTCAGCGCTTCGACGTCTTCGGCACCTCGGTCATCACCGCGATCACCGCGCAGAATACGCTCGGCGTCTTTGGTTGGACCGCCGTGCCGCGCGAGATGGTCCGCGCGCAGCTCGACGCCGTCGCCACCGACCTACGGCCGGCGGCGGTCAAGAGCGGGATGCTGGCCGATGCCGACGTAGTAGAGGTGGTGTGTGACGCCATTAATCAGTATCGGCTGTCACCGTACATTCTTGATCCGGTGATGGTCGCCACCACCG
>JBDUCS010000188.1:0-7819 GCA_040003335.1 Gemmatimonadaceae bacterium
CCGCTGAACGGCGGCGGTCCAAGGACGACGATGGAAGCGGATGGACGTCCGATGCCGGCCGGCGCCGAGCCGCCGTCGGTGGACGTGCGCTACGCGTCGGCCGACTACTTCAAGGCGATGCGCATTCCGCTGCTCGCCGGCCGCGCGATCGACGCGCGCGACCGGGACGGCGCGACAGCGCGGGCCGTCGTGAGCCGCGAGACGGCCCGTTTGCTGTGGCCCGGCGAAAGCGCGATCGGCCGGCGCATCGTGCTCAAGCTCAACGGCGGGATCACGGCGGACGTGATCGGCGTGGTCGCCGACGCGCGCATCATCGATCCGCGGACGCCGGCTGCGGCGGCCGCGTATCTCCCGGCGGGACAGTTCACGGGCAACAGCATGGACCTGATGCTGCGCGGCACGGCGGACGAAGCGTCGCTTGTCGCGGCGATGCGCGCCGCGGTGGGGCGACTCGATCCGACACTCCCCGTCTATCAAATCGCGCGGATGGAAGCGCTCGTCGATCGCGCGACGGCGAGCGAGCGCTTCACGGCGGTGCTGCTCGCCGCGTTCGCGCTGTCGTCGCTCCTCCTCGCCGCCGTCGGTATCTACGGCATGTGCGCGAGCGACGTGGCGCGGCGTCGCCGCGAGCTCGGCATCCGCCTCGCGCTCGGCGCGCGCCCGCGCAGCATCGTCGCGCTCGTGCTGCGGCGGGGCGTGGCCAACGCGGCGATCGGCGTGGCGATCGGGATTACGTCATCGCTCGCGCTCACGCGCGCCATGCACGCGATTCTGTTTGGCGTGTCGGCGACCGATCCCGTTTCGTTCGCGTCGGTCGCCGCTCTGCTTCTCGTGATCGCGACTGTCGCCACGTTGGTGCCGGCCATCCGCGCGGCGCGAATCGGACCGGGCGTGGCGATGCGCGAGGAGTGACGGTTCAGTTCGTGTGCGGGGCGGCGCTCACAACAGCAGACCGAACCGGCCGCGCAGCTCGCGCTTCCCGGCCGTGGTGACGGTGAGCGCGCGGAGCTCGCGATCCTGTGCGACCCACCGTCGTGCGCGCGCCAGGTCGAGGAGCGCGGCACCGATCGCCCCGCCAATGTGCGCCCGTCGCTCGCTCCAATCCAGACAGCCGAACGCGAATCGCCGTCGGGAGCGGCGCGCCGTTGCGAGGTCGATGCCCAGGTCGATCATCGCCTTCTCTCCCCTCGGCGTCAGCGCGTACGCGTCGTCGCCGGCCGTGGCCTCGGCGCGCAGCCATCCCAGTGCGAGCACACGGTCGTGGATGCCCACGCCAAGCACGCCGGCTATGTGATCGTAACAGGTACGCGCGGCACGGAGCCGGTGCGTCGTGGTCGGTACATATGGATCCACACCGCCGGCGAGCACGCCGAGCGCCTCGAGCGCGCTTGCCACGTCGGCGCCGCCGAGACTGTAGTAGCGATGCTTGCCTTGCACGAGCAGGCGCACCAGGCGCTCGGCCTTCAAACGGTTGAGATGGGCGCTCGCCGTGGATGGACTGACGTCGCCGACCATCGCGAGCTCGGTGCTCGTTCGCGCACGGCCGTCCATCAGGCAATAGAGCATGCGCGCGCGCGTCGGCTCGCCGATCGCCGCGGCGATGCTCGCCACCGCTGCGTTGCGAGGTTGGATGACATCCATAATGTGATCGTAGACGAATCGTCGTCACGGCGCCAGGAGTATACTCCAGGTACCACAACCGAGATTCCTCATTCAGGAGGTCGAGTGAACGTGACCTGCATCATCCGCTATCAGATCGATCCGTTCCAGCGGGAGGCGTTCGCGAGATACGCCGAGAACTGGGCCCAGATCATTCCGCGGTGCGGCGGGCATTTGATCGGCTATTTTCTGCCGTACGAAGGCACGAACGACGTCGCCTGGGGACTGATCGCGTTCGAGAGTCTCGCGGCGTACGAGAGCTACCGCGCACGCCTCAAGGCGGACCCGGCAGCGCGCGAGAATTTCAGCGTGGCGCAGTCCGAGCGTTTCATTCTGCGCGAGGAGCGCAACTTCGTCGAAGGCGTCGTCGAGACGCTTGGAGTTCCCTCGCAACGTGGAGCGTTCGCGTGACCGATCCCGTGCTGACGCAGATCGAGAAGGGGCGTGCCTTCCGGTCACTCCACGAGCGGGACCGCGCCTTCATTATCCCGAATCCGTGGGATATCGGGACGGCCCGGCTGCTCGCTCACCTCGGCTTCGAGGCGCTCGCCACGACGAGTGCGGGCTACGCGTTCTCGGTCGGCCTTCGCGACAATTTGGTCGGTGTCGACGCGATGCTGCGGCACGTGTCCGAGATCGCGTCCGCGACTGCGCTGCCCGTCAGTGCCGATCTCGAGAACGGCTTTGGCGACAGCCCGGACGCCGTCGCCGAGTCGTTCACGCGCGCCGGGCGCACTGGCATCGTCGGCGGCTCGATCGAGGATGCCACCGGCTCGGCGGAACGCCCGATCTACGACGCCTCGCTAGCCGCGGAGCGCGTGCGCGCGGCCGCGACGGCGGCGCGGGCGCTTCCCTTTCCGTTCACGCTCACCGCGCGCGCCGAGAACTACTTGCACGGTCGGCCCGACCTCGGCGACACGATCGCGCGACTCCAGTCTTATCAGGAGGCGGGCGCTGATGTCCTGTACGCGCCGGGCCTTTCCAAAAAGGAAGACATCGCCGCGGTCGTCAGCGCGGTGGATCGGCCGGTGAACGTCGTCATGGGTCTGCAGGGCGCGCATCTCAGTCTCGCCGAGCTGTCCGCGCTCGGCGTCAAGCGCATCAGCGTCGGCAGCGCGCTCTCACGTGCCGCGCTCGGTGCCTTTCTTCGCGCCGCGCGCGAGATGCGAACGCATGGCACGTTCACCTTCGCGGACGAGGCGGTGGCCTATCGCGAGCTGGATGCAATGTTCGCGTCCTGACGGGCCATGGCGCCCCCTACCCCCGCTCGCTCGTTCGCGCGACCTTGATGCGACCCTCCCCCGCATCACCTTCGTCCGCCCGCCCGTCATGAAACGATTGTCGCGTTCGCTGCTCCCGCTGGCCCTCGTCCTACTGCCGGCCGCCGCGTTGGCGCAGGCGCGAGCCGATGCCGACCTCATCGTCACGGCGGCCCGCATCTATACCGTGGACCCGACGCGTCCGATGGTCGAGGCGATCGCATCACGCGGCAGCGCGATCGTCTTCGCAGGGTCGCGCGCGCAGGTGATGGCGCTCAAGGGCGCGGCGACGCGCGTCGTCGACTATCCGGGCGCGACGATCATCCCGGGCATGACCGACGCGCACGGGCATCTCTCGGGCTTGGGCCAGGCGCTGCGGACGGTCGATCTCGTCGGAACGAAATCGTACGACGAGGTGATCGCACGGGTGGTCGAGCGCGCGAAGACGGCGAAGCCGGGCGAATGGATCACCGGACGCGGGTGGGACCAGAATCATTGGGCCGACACGCGCTTTCCGACGCACGGCGCGCTCTCGCGCGCCACGCCGGGCAATCCCGTCTATCTCACACGCGTCGATGGCCACGCGGCGCTCGCCAACGCGAAAGCGATGCAGGCGGCGAGCGTCGGCGCGTCGACCGCCGACCCATCGGGCGGCCGTCTCATCCGCGGCACGGGCGCCGAGCCGACCGGCGTGTTCGTCGACAACGCGCAACACCTCGTCGACCGCGTGATCCCGCCGCCGTCCCGCGACGACCGGCGCGCGGCAGTCCTCGCCGCGATTGCCGAATGCAATCGCTGGGGACTCACCGCTCTCCACGACGCCGGCGAGTCGCGCGGCACGATCGACCTGTTCGAAGAGCTCGCCAAGGCGGGGAACTACAATCTCCGCAACTACGTGATGGTCTCCGACGACAGCGCGGCGCTCTCTTACTACTTCGCGCGCGGCATCGAGCAGTCGCTCTACGACGGGCGCCTGTGGATTCGCTCCGTGAAGCTCTATATGGACGGCGCGCTCGGCTCGCGCGGCGCGGCGCTGCTCGAGCCGTACGCGGACGATCCCGGCAACAGCGGCCTGCTCGTCTCGACGCCGCAGCACATTCGCGACGTTGCCGTGCGTGCGCTGCGGGCCGGCTTCCAGGTGAACACGCACGCGATCGGCGACCGCGGTAACCGGCTCGTGCTCGACGCCTACGAGAGCGCCCTCAAGGAAGTCCCGACGGCCGAGCATCGCTTTCGCATCGAGCACGCGCAGATCATCCACCACGACGACATTCCGCGTTTCGCCAAGCTGGGCGTGATCCCGTCGATGCAGGCGAGTCATCAGACGAGCGACATGTACTGGGCGGTGAACCGCCTCGGCCCGTCTCGACTCCTCGGCGCGTACGCGTGGCGCTCGCTGCTCGAGACCGGCGTGGTTATTCCGAACGGGAGCGACTTCCCGGTGGAAAGCGTCAACCCGCTCATCTCGTTCCATGCGGCGGTTTCACGCCGCGACGCCGACAACTGGCCGGCGGGCGGCTGGTTTCCCGAGCAAGCGATGACGCGCGAGGAAGCGCTCAAGGCGATGACGATCTGGCCGGCGTACGCCGCGTTCGCCGAGCAACAGATGGGATCGCTCACACCGGGGAAGGTCATGGACTTCGTCGTGCTCGATCACGACATCATGAAGATGCCGGCCGAATACATTCTCGGGACGACCGTCGTCGCGACGTGGCTGGGTGGCAAAGCCGTCTACGAAAAGCGCTGAGCGAGACCGACGCCATGCCCACCCGCAACGCTCCTCCCACCGCCGCCTCCCTCCACCTGATCCGCATCTCACTGGCGCTCGGTGTCATGCTGTTCGCCTGCGTGATCTGGTTTCAACACCGGCAACCGGGATGGTCCTCGCACGGCTTCTCGCTCCCCGCGCTCCAGTGGGCTCAGCTGGCGGCGTCGTTCGTCGCGGTCGCGTTCACGATTTTCATGCGGGAGCGGCTGTCGAATCAGCACGACATCGTGAGGCGAGCGGCGATCCTGATGCCCGGTTGGATGCTCGGCGAGGCCGCGGCGCTGCTCGGGGCGGTGATCTACTATCTGACCGATGACGCACGGTTTCTCGGTGTCGGGCTCGCTGTGCTGTTCGCCACGTTTCTGCTTCTCCCTGTGCAGCGCAACGCGTAGTGCGCGTGGCCTCGCTCCTTCCGGCGGCGACCGACATCGTCGCCGGGCTCGGCGCGGCGCACGCCCTGGTGGCGGTGTCACATGAGTGCGATGCGCCCGCGGCGAGTCCGCTCCCGCGCGTCACGCGCAGCGCCGTCGACGCCGGTGCGGGGCCGTCCGCGGTCGATGCCTGCGTGCGCGACGCGGCGCGGGTCGCGGCGCCGCTGTTCGAGGTCGATGAGGCAGCGCTCGCGGCGCTCCGGCCCGACGTGATCCTCACGCAGGGCGTGTGCGACGTGTGCGCCGTGTCGGAGCGCGACGTGCGCGCGCTGGCGGCGCGTCTCATGCCGTCGCCGATCGTCGTCACGCTCTCGGCGACGACGATCGAGGGAATCCTCGGCGACGTGATGAAAGTCGCCCGCGTCTTGCGCCGCGTCGACGGCGGCCGCACGCTCGCCGACGCGCTTCGCGAGCGGATGATGCGGGTGCACGTCGTACTCAAGGAAGCGCGCGCGCCGCGACCACGCGTCGCCGTCATCGAGTGGACCGATCCGGTGTACATCGCCGGCCATTGGGTTCCGGAGATGGTGCGCCGGGCCGGTGGAGCGGCGGTGCTGACCGAGCCCGGCGCGCATTCGGTGGTCGTAGACTCCGCCGCGCTCGAGCGCGCGGATCCGGAGATCGTGCTCGTCGCGCCGTGCGGATACACCGTCGATCGCGCGGCCGCCGAGGGCGCGCGGATGATGGGGCGCGACGAGTGGGCGTGGCTTGCCGGCCGCGTGGTGTGGGCCATGGACGGCGGCGCGCTGGTCAGTCGCCCGGGTCCGCGCGTCGTCGAAGGGGTCGAGGTGATGGCCGCGGCGTTCCATCCGTCGCTGTTCCCGCAACCGCCATCGTCCCTCGCCCGCCGTATGACTCTCCGCTGACGCGAGTGGCTAGCTTCGTAGCGCGTGCGCAGTAGGCAGCACGCAGTAGCACCTCCGTCCCATTCCAGGTTTCCCATGTTTCCCGAATCCTCCCTCTCGTTCCTCAAGCGCCTCCTCGACACCCCGGGTCCCTCCGGCTTCGAAGGCGCGACGGCCCGACTCTGGCGCGACGAGGCGCAGACGTTTGCCACCCGCGTCACGTCGGACGTGCTCGGCAACAGCATGGCCGCCGTCGATGGCGGCGGCGGGCCAACCATTCTGCTCGCCGGCCACATCGATGAGATCGGCGTCATCGTCCAGCACATCGACGACGAGGGGTACGTCTACATCCAGGGCATCGGCGGCTGGGATCCGCAGGTCCTCGTCGCGCAGCGCATCCGATTCGCCGGCCGCGGTGGCGATGTCTTCGGCGTCGTGGGCAAGAAGCCGATTCATCTGATAAAAACTGAGGACCGGGAGAAGGCGTCGAAGTTCATCGATCTCTGGGTCGACATCGGTGCCGTGAACAAGAAGGAGGCGCTGGAGCGGCTCGCCGTCGGCGACGCGGGCGTGATCGACTCGCGCGCGCTCGACTTTCCAAACGGCCGCATCGTCTCGCGCTCGATCGACGACCGGATCGGCGCGTTCACCGTGCTCGAGGCGCTGCGTCGCTACGCGGCGGCGCCGGGCGCGGCGACGGTCGTTGCGGCCGCGACGACACAGGAGGAGATCGCCTGGCGCGGCGGCGGCGCGCTCGTCTGCGCGACGTGCGTCGACGCGCAGATGGCGATCGTCGTCGACGTCACCTTCGCGACCGATCATCCAGGTCTCGAGAAAAAGGAGCTGGGCGACCACGCCATCGGCAGCGGTCCCGTGCTGGCGCGCGGCTCGATCATCTCCCCGGCCGTCTTCGCGCTCCTGCGCGACACCGCTGCCGACAAGCAGATTCCGTACACCGTGCAAGCCGCGGCGCGCGACACGAGCACCGACGCCGATGCGATCCACGTCGCCCGCCAAGGCATCGCCACCGCGCTCGTCTCGATCCCGAACCGCTACATGCACTCGCCGAACGAGATGGTGAGCCTGTCCGACGTCGAGCACGCTGCGGATCTCATCGCCGAGGCATGCCGGCGCGTGACGTTGGAGACGGATTTCTTGGCGCGCTGAAAACATCGACCACATCGCCCGGCGCGCCGCCTATCCGATGATCACCGACCCGTCACACTCCGTCTCCGCGAAGGCGAGATCGTGGGTGATCACCGCCGCGGCGCCGCGTGTGCGCTGCGCGTCGAGGGCGCGGGCGATCGCGCGGCGGCCGGCGGCGTCCTGGCCGGCGGTGGGCTCGTCGAGAATCAGCAGCGCGGGATGGCCGGCCATCGCGGCGGCGATCGCGAGGAGGCGCTGCGACTGCGGCGCCAGGTCGCCGGGATGCCAATCGGCCGCCGACTCCAACCCGACGATCGCCAGCGATGCCCGCGCCGAGGCGCGTGCATCCGCGCCGCGCATGCCGAGCGCGCGCGGACCGAACGCTGCCTCGTCGAGCACCGTGCGGCCGAACAGCTGGCGGCTGGGATCCTGAAACACCAGACCGACGTGGCGCGCGCGCTGCTCGACCGGCAGCGGATCGAGCAGCGTGCCGGCGACGCGGATGCTCCCCGCGTGCTGCCTGACGAGTCCGATGATCGTCTTGGCGAGCGTGCTCTTCCCCGCGCCGTTGCGGCCGAGCCACGCCATCGCGTGGCCCCGCGGAATGCCTAGCGAGAGATTCGTCAGCACGTCGCGGCCACGATAGCCGGCCGTCACCCCGACGACGTCGAGGAGCGGCTCGCCCCCTGAGTCGGCCGCGCGCGCGCGCGG